>NZ_WHOC01000106.1:0-5863 GCF_013141785.1 Paenibacillus germinis | reverse complement strand
TTGCTGCGGAATCCGAGCTTATAAGTTCCGTCACCGAAAGCTGGAATGGAGCCGGTGTAAACGATCCATTCACCATCATTCACTTGGTATTCCGTTGTTACGGAGCCTCCGTAAACACTAGCGCTTACAGATAAGCTTACGGTCACATCCGTCGTGTACCAGCTGTTCTTGCCGTTAGGCGCAGCCGGACTTAACGTTGCGGTGGTTACAGGAGCTATCTTATGAATATTGCTTACCGTAATGCTGGTTACATTCGATACATTTCCTACTGCATCAGTCCCTCTTGCATACACGGTGTCATCGTCGGAAACAACCACTGGGGCGGTGTATGCTGTCCACGCGCCGCTTGCTCCCACTTTATATTCCATCAACGAAGCGTCTGCCGGGTAGCTGATCGTTACGGTGACGCCTTGGTTGGTCGGTGCTGTTGTATCTACAGCCAAGGTTGCATCGATAGGTGCAATGTGATCGATATTACCGACCGTATAGCTGGTCACATTCGACACATTGCCCGCAGCATCCGTCCCTCTTGCATATACCGTGTTGTTTTCGGAAACAACCACTGGAGCGCCGTATGCCGTCCATTCGCCGTTTTCTCCTACTTTGTACTCCTTCACCGTCGCATCGGACGGATAGCTGATCGTTACGGTAACGTCCCTATTGGTTGGCGCTGTAACGTCAGCTGACAACGTTGCTTCAGCCGGAGGCGTCTTGTCGATGTTGCTAACTGTCACTTTTTGCAATACATCCCCAGCATACTGATCAACTTTTGCAACCGCAATGAATGTGCCTGGGTTTGCATACAGCGCAGGGTCGAGATTTGCGAATTTTAACGCTAATTCTCTCGCTCCGTTTGAGAATTGGGCGCTAATTGTCTCTGCTAGCACCGGCGCTGTACCGGCGAGAGTGGTCACATCTTCAAGGGCACCAATAGACTTGAGTCCCTCAACAGATACTGTTGCACTAACTTGAGCATTAAATCCAACAAGTTGTCCATTTACCGTAAACGTCCCCGTCTTTTTATAATCCGACGGTTTTACAGTATCCCACACAATGTTAGCAGTTTGGCTGGTACCGTCGCCAAATGTAATCTGGGTTGTTGCCGGCAGAACAGGAGCCGTTCCAAGTTCGGTTGTTATTGGCGCAATTGGATCAATGGATGAGATCGTATAGACTTTCTCAATGTAAATCGTATAGTTTTTGGTTCCTGCCGTCGTGGCTTCCGATAGAACCAACGTATTTCTTCCTTTCATTAGATTCAGCGCAGTCTGAGTTGTATAGTCAGGGAAGCTTGCTGTAATATCGACACCGTTAAGCGAAACAGCGGTACTCGCACCAGCGATCAGTGGTAAAGGTCTTTTCAAAGTGACAGGCTGTGAATTATCGATAACAGTGGCTCCATAAGTTAAATAACCTGGATTGAAAGTACCGTTCAAGTTAACGTTGCCCAGGTTGAAGTTTGATCCATAACTTACGAACGTCGGATTGGAGGTAATCTTAATATCGTCCAGCAAGACAGTGGAGTTAATTCCGCCAAAAGCTACACCCCCAGAGGTATAAGTCCCGTCATTAGCCGATAAAATTTTGGTTCCATCAACAACAAACCCGACTTTGCCACCGTATGTTTGGATTTCAAGGTTATGCCAGTCTGTTGCAACGAACCCGCTTGGCACCGCAGCCTTTCCTAGTGATGTATCGCTTGAAGGAGTGTGCTTCGAAATTTCAAAATAAGGAGTGCCCGCTGGAAAACCAGTGATTCCTAATTTGTTCCTTCTATAGACGACTTGATAGGCTGGAGGATTCGGTTCACTTCCATTCGTCATCACATAGATTGTAAAATTATCATATTGCTGATTCAGGACATTATTAGTTCCCCAACCAACAAATTTCCACTTCATATTGACTATATAGTTGTTCCATGGGGCTCCCGTTTGATAATAACTTTGCCCATCCCCGATCACATCTTGCAGTACTTTATTACTCGAATTATTCGGATCGGTTATAACGCTCAATACAGGAGGATTTGCACCCTTGAGACTAAAGGTTGGTACCACGGCATCTTCAAAGTTTTTATCTAGCCGAACGACATTATCATTGGAAGAATCATAAGCAGGTACAACGGGCATCGGTATTGAACCCGCCTCTGGCGCATCATTGCCTCCATAGATATACAGTTGGTCGTAATAGCTTACGCCTTTGCCATCATCAGAACCTAGATCAACATGGTTGAAATTGGTTACGTTGTTTATGGTCCCAACGAATATGCCGTCGATGTATAGTTTTACATCAGTACCGCTTGTGTAATCCCATTTCAACTCATGCCAGCCGTAGATCCGACGAACAGGAGTTGCACTTTCAGTCGTTCCATTCAACATGACATAAAAGCTTCCATTTACTGTTGTATCCAGACCTAGTCCTACAGCAGTGGTTCCATCGTCAACTCTTGTGAGCGATTTCACTGTTGTAGCGATCGACGTTCCGGAATCATAAGGCGCTTGATTGTTGCTTTGTCTATCAAACAATTTTACAGTTACGATTTTATTGAGATTAGTTGCGAAATTCCGGTACAAAACAGGCTTCGAGCCGGTTGGCTCGCTGTCGCTGTTGATTTTCAAGGACTGCTTTCCGTTCAAAATCCCTTCAGACATCCATTCTGTTGTAATAACCGGTGCATTCCCTCTATAAGACCATTTCGATAAATTCAATCCATTTTCAAAGTTTTCTTTGAAATAAATATTGTCCGGATCTTGGGGCAAGCTTTGTGCAGGCAAATAGACACTTGGGAAATCAGCTCCTATGCCTATATTTGCATAATCCATTAAGGAATCATTGAACGTGTTTAGTTGATTCGTATGCGAACCAAAATCAATATTGGTGTTCGTAAATGTTATCTTATCGCCATACTGAGTAATCGTGTTTACCTCTGCATTAAAATGCTGAGGATTTACAATTTTAAGATTGCTTAGTTGAAATCCGGAAGCCCCCACATCCAGATTCAGACCATTGGGTGCGATGTCTGTCATGCTTGGGTTTGCTGCTGTGCTGTCTATAAGCATCTGATTAATATAATTCGGTTTGTAATTCGTAGAACCCTTGTATAAAGAGTAGGAGAAGAATGCGCCATCATCCCCACCGTCCTGTTGCAAGTCATGCAAGAAAATATAGGAGAAAGTATTATCATGCGAATACATATCCGTCATAACATTGAAATTTTTATCGCCGTTTGGATAGGCTACGTTTGGATTTCTGTTAACTCCTCCCGTTATGAATATTCCTCTTCTTGGAGAGTTGTATATTTCAAGATGAGAAATCGTGTTATATCCGGAATTATTGATTGTAACACCGGAGGTTTGACCCACCAACTGACCAATATCATGGATCATGCTATTGGTAACGGTGTTATTGTTGCTGTAGCCGTTTCCGTTTGTATCTCCGCCTACTCCGGGATAACCGCCTTCGATATTGACGCCGCCATGACCGGTAAATTCGATAAGGCTATTGCTTATTAAGGTATGATCATTGGCAAGGTAGAGTTCGATACCGAACATACCCGCATTTTTGATATGCGAATTAGTAATCGTAATGTTGTTGGTATTGGTCAGTGTAATGACACCCACCTGAAACTCAACTCTTTCGGTTTGTTCGGCGTATGACGGCTGTGTGCTTCCCGCAGCTGCAGGCGGATAATAGCCCACTCCATCACCGGCATCTCCCCAGTTCCAACCATAGGCGTAGTAATCTGGGAAATTCGTGTCTTTAAATTCCAGGCCGCTGAAGGTGATATGCGTTACCATGCTTGTACGGGACGTTCCCTTGATGTCAATGATTTTCTCAACGGCAGGGATCACAATATCCTGGCTATCCAAGCTTTCGGATCCGGCTAACGGATAGTAGTAAAGATATCCGGTCTTTTTGTTAAAGTAATATTCACCAGGCTGATCCAAGAATCCTAAATTGCCCTGTAAAAAGTATCGCGCGTTATTACGTGTCGCATATTTGGGACGATAAGCCGCAGGATTTCCCGGTACGGTTTTGTAGGTTATATTGCGAGTTGAAGTATTAATACTCGCTAATGGGATGGTGTCTGTCATCCAGTCCCAATATCCTCCGTCCCACATATACACCTGGGCGTCTAGTTCGCCTCGTGCCTGCGCGTTGACTAGTCCGTTTAATGAGGCCGCATCAATATCACCGGCATTATAGATCAAATTACTGACTCCGCCGCCTGCTGATCTCATATAATCCGTTTGAGAAGCAGGAAATCTCGGATCAATATTTAAATTTTTGGTTCTTGCCATTACTGCCCTTGAATCGTTCACATATAAAGTATTGAAATTAATCCCTGTGCCGACAAATGTTTTGTATACGCTTCCATTAGCGCTAGCAGGCAGGTCTGTATCCGCACCTGTACGCTCTACCACATTCCACTCTGAAGTTACTTTATTGCCGCCAATGAACTTCGCGGTTCCTAAGCTATCCAAATTTCGATAAATGACGTTAAATCCATTGGTTCCCGAGTCACTTTCATTAAAAGATATCGTATTATTGACGTAATAATCCCCAGCAGCAATAAATACGTATATATCACCCGTCATATTGCTGTTGATCAAGCGAACGGTATCCCGAGCCGCCTGCAGGGTGGCGAAAGGATGATCGTAAGAACCGTCATTGGTATCGCTTCCTGAGGGTGATACAAAGAATTCTGACTGGATCTTGTTGGTGGAAGCATTTGTGGCTGCCTGTACGCTGTTCCCTGGGATAAAGAATGGGCTTATTAACATACACAGTACGACTAAAGCATTAAGTTGCCTTTTAAGCATTTAATCTTCCTCCTAAAATATTTATTCTTTTTCTCGCTTGCGCATACGTTTTTGTCTACATTGTTATCACCCCCGAAAACAAATCGCCCGAGTACCGTCAAGGATACCGTTAATCTCAATTATTTCATTCCGGATCCCATAATGAAGGAGTAGGCAGTTTCGGAGGGAAATAACATCGAACGATTAACGCAAGGGCTGAATTGTAGTAATAGTAGCAAATAATAATAAAAGGTTACATTGTAAAAAGAGTATTCTTCTGTAAAATGGTTAAATTGTGTACTCCAAATTGTGTGTTTTCTATAAAATGTGCACCTAGAATGAAAAGCAGACACCCTTTAAGCGCTTCGGAGCTGGAATTTCCACCGTGTTGCATAGCTGGAAACAACAAGTGCCTGATATCCATAGACAGGCGACAATCCAGCGGGAGGAAACTGGCGGTTATGATCCATGTCCTCTCTGTTGACCACATCTTACTTTAACCAGTTCACAAATCCTAGTGTAAAAAGAGCATTTCATTGCATTTTTCATTGGAAAATAGGCACTTTACTGTACTTATCGTTCAAGTACACTAAAGTGCCTGTGTAAAATCTTATTTGCGGCTTGTCGCGCTCCTCTTCTAGGAGAGTAGCAATTTCATAAAGCGCAACAAACGATCCAGGTGCACCCTATTTGTCGGATTGATCATGAGGTACTATGACGGTAACAGATTCAACCGTTTTGTTGCCAGCTTTATCGGTAGCAGTATACGTGATGGTATAGATGCGCGACTTCTCTGCACGCAAGCTAAAGGAAGTGGCGGCTGTACCGAAATTGGCCTGAATGTCGCTTGGATCGCTATTCGGTTGATTGCTCGTGATGGACGTTAATACCACGGATTCAACGCCCGATGTAGCATCACTAGAATTCACCGTGGCATTGATCGTCACCATTTTATGATTCGCTGGCCAAATCGACGTCTTATCCAACTGGACGGAAAGCACTGGTGCTGTCTTGTCGACTTTAAATTCGACGGTTTTGAGTTGTTCTTCATTGCCTGCCTGATC
>NZ_WHOC01000105.1:0-60029 GCF_013141785.1 Paenibacillus germinis | reverse complement strand
GGGAAGTCTAGCTTGACTCCATATTTTGCAAGTAATTGAACCATAGACTCACCAACCTTGGGATAAACAAGGTCGCTCAAGCACGTAATGAATAAGGATACTTTCATAAGGCCGCTTACTCCCTTTCTTAACCGTACATTTTACATACTTCTTTATGTAAATACCTTCCTCAGCAGGATGGAAATAATACCGTTGACTGACGGGACGCTGTTGGTGCATCTAGTAATGCCGCTGCTACATCCACGATCCCATATTCCGTTTTTACACGTTTACTACGCATTTTTCCCAAAAACAACTCCACCGTCAATATATAAAGGAGAGCCCATCATAAATTTCGATTCATCCGAAGCTAGGAACAGAGCCGCTAATGCTACATCCTCCGGCTTCCCCAAATCCCCGCTAAGCTGACGTTTTTTAAGCGATTCGATGGCTGCTGCAGGATCATCATAAGAGTTTTTCAAATAATCTTCGACAAATGGCGTGAAAATTGTGCCAGGAAGCAATGCGTTAACACGAATATTAAACGAAGCATAATCGACTTGCATCGATTTGGTTAATGCCAAAATCGCCCCTTTGGTAGCCGAATAAGAAGCACTTTATCGGTTTACTATATTAAACCAGGTTTTATATAGTAATCTTATCACCTCCACTTATTTTTGACAACAATGTAATCTTAGTTTTCGAAAGTAAAGCAGGCGCCTAACTAGGTTAGACGCCTTTCTTTCTTAACCACCCAATGATGCTTAGGCATAGAACAACTAATAACTAATGTCGGTTGTGGTGCAAATAATGAAGTCATGGGATGGAGCAGCTTATTTTGGAAACGAAAATGGATTTATTTAAATGGAAGCAATATGAATCGGCGATCATTTTACTAACGGTGAGATTTGAAATATAGTTTAAGCTATCGAGATTTAGTCGAAATGATGAGCGAGCGAGGATTAAAGATTTCCCATACGACGATCATGAGATGGGTCCATGAATATGGACCCGAAATCGACAAACGAATCCGTCCCTTTTTGAAACCTACAAGCGATTCTTGGAGGACTGACGAAACCTGAGCAAGATCACCGGTTCATAAAGAAAATCACAAAACCAAATCTCGGTTTCAATCGTTCCTTACAGCGGATCAGACGTTAAAGGGAACTGAGGCTTTACATATGATAAGGAAAGGGCAGGCCGATGATAATTCGACTGTCCTCACTGCTGTTGAATGGCTAAATAAGATATTTGGTTTAGTGGCATAGACAAAGTTAGTTTATCGGGTAACTGCGAACTTTTTTAAATCCTTGCACCAGAACCCGTTCCGCCAATATGGCATCAAGTGTTTCATAAGTTTGCGGTAGGAGGTCCTTCATAAAATACGAAGTTTTGGGTAACCTCACTGGTTATTAATTGATTTGCGAAACGTATCGTAGTGGTTCCATTGATTCAAGATACGCAGCTCACGAGTCCGTGCTTTTTCTTTCACATCAACCTTTCTCATGTCTGCCATCCTTTCTTAATCTCAAATTTTTTTTTGGAAACGAGCAAAAAACTCAAGTCGTTAATTTTGCGTATACAATAAAAAACACCATCATCTCTCCGATGATTGCATAATTAGGTACATGAAAAACCAAGTCCAACGCCATAAAACATCCAATTATCCCTAATAATATCACCAAATGATAGTTCTTAAGGCGTAGGTGTTTGTGTCTGTATCGGTGAAAAACCAGTGATGTAGAGAAAAAATATAGCAGTACGGATCCAAAAATAAAACCCAACATGAATAGATAATCGAGTTGTTCCTTAAATAACAATTGGATCAAAGCAGCTATCGAACTCATGGATAAATAAATGAATAGATGGCCATAAATAATCGTTTGACCGGTAGTTTGTATTTCTTTGCTCACTTTCCGTTCAATGTGATCAAAATATTGCCACCACAAAGCAATAACTAATATACATGTAAATGAGGCAAACAAAATGGATGGCAATGTCCAATCACTTGACTGCAAAACAGCAAGTATACTGATCACTGATTCACCAAGAAGAATAAGTGTAAACAATGCAAAGCGTTCCATTAAGTGATGGGTATGTATGGGTGTTTTTATCAGGTACCGTCGGCCGATTAACGGCAGCAAAATATCTACAGCAATTCCCGCATATAGAATCGCGTATCGGATCCATGAATCAAAGAATAGCGAGCAGGAAGATATCAATATTCCGATCCAAAAGCGAGTCCCCAAGTATTTAGCGGTCTTTTGTAGATGTGTGCCTGTTGCTTTGTGTACCGTAAGATATTGAATAGCTGTCAGTGCTCTCGAACCAATATATCCTACAAAGAAGGGAAAATAGAAGTAATCAAAATTAACAGATAGGCTTGCAGTCATAATTAAAACAAAAAATAGCTGTAGAAACATGAATATCCTATGAGTAACGATATCTTGGCCAAAACGATTATTAAAGAGAGTCTGTCCTACCCACGCCCACCAGATTGGAATGAAGATTAAAACAAATTTGGTTAAGTATTCAATGGAAATAGTCCCATGATCGGCATGCAGCAAGACGTGGTTCGCTTTTGATACTGCTGCTACAAAAAGTAGATCGTAAAAAAGCTCCAACCAGGTTACTTTTTTCTCAACCATCATTTCACCTCCCTTTATTTGACTTCAGGTTCACTAAATAATAAGAGAAAGGACTATCATCAATGTTCGATAGCCCCACTTGTATAAAAAATTATATTTTCAATTTATTAGCAATTTCACTTATTTACTAGATAAGCCGCAACTTCAGCTAACCGTGAAGCGTAACCCCATTCATTATCGTACCATGTCGCGACAGATAGAAGTTCTCCCTGTATTTGAGTCAATGGAAGGTCAATGATAGAGGAATGGGAATCGCCTACGATACGAGAAGAGGCCCATTCGCCTTCTAAAATATCCAAAACTCCCTTCAGCTGACCATCTGTAGCGGCACTACGGAAAATATCGTTTACCTGTTGTGCCGTACACGGCTTTTCCGTAACAAGGTTTAATTCAGCAATACTTCCGGTACGAGTTGGAATTCGGTATGCCTTACCTGTAATCTGTAAATCGTTCCATATGAATTTAAGGGCTCTTGCAGCTCCAGATGAAGAAGGGATGATATTTTCCGCAGCGGCCCACGAATCCCTTCGATCCTTCATAGGCTGATCCGTAAGCGATTGCGTGTTTGTATAGGAATGGACGGTCGAGAATAGACCCACGCAAATAGAACGTGTATCTCTTAGAAAAGAAATACACGTCCTTCGTAGAAGCGGCACAGACTGTAGGATTCACTCCCTGTTCTTTTAGGCTTTGCTTAATTGTCTATACACGGCGGGCTTGTCGGACACACGTTTTTCAAACTCTTTGAGGAAATGATGATAGTTAGCGTATCCGATCTGCTCCGCGATCACGCGAATCGTTTCATCCGATTCATACAACTTTCGCTTCGCCTCATGAATGCGCAGGTCATGAATATACTCAATTATGCCTACGCCGCACCTCTTCATGAACGCTTGGCCTAAGTAAACCGGGTTCATAAAGAACCGTTCTCCGATATCTCTAATCGTTAGCGTTTCCCGATAATGTTCTTGGATATAACGCTCAATAACCCGAAGGGGATGGCCCGAGAATTTGTCTTTATGCTGCTTCAACTGGCTCAAATACTGCTGTATATATACCTGCAGGGATTCCTCCACTTCTTTTAAGGAACGATGCTCCCTTCTCAAAAAATCGCGAACACGAGGCAGTGCCTCTGAATCGATGCCCATTTCCCGCATGACGGCAGCGCTCTTCAGAACAATGCGGATGACCAACAAATGAACGACTTCCCGAGCCGTTTTGTTAGCAGACAGCATCAAAAACATTTGTTTAATCAGCTCCCCAACCCGTTTCTCCTGAAGCGCCTCGATCGCAATGTGAATGTCGTCTACGATAGGAACCGCATTGAGATCATAGCTAATTTGCTTGTGATGAATCGTTTCGTAATCGAGTGGACCCCCTGATACATGAAAGAAATGATGCACGGATGCCTCTAGAGCACCTGTATACGAATCTGCAATATGACGGAGGGAGTCCACCCGTGGTCCTATCGAAAGACAGCATTCGATACCCCGCTGACGAAGATCTTCATATACATGTTGAGCCCACTCCTTGATATCAGGGATTGACGGCATGACAAGCCCCTCCTGATTCCCAAACAAATCGATAGGATGAGCTTGTTGCGAAAGGAAGTAACGCGCATCCAGTTCCTGTTCTGTGCCAACAAGCCATTCGAAATGGATATACCTCCAGCCCTGATCTCCTAGTTTCAAAGGATCCAAAATCTCTCCTACGTTCTCGTCCGTTGCCGAAATTTCTCCCCGAAGTATCTGAGCAAGCATAGTCGGTACAAGACGATTAGCAACAAGATCATTTCGTACCTTTTGCTGCTCTCGGTGCTGCAGCTCCTGAATTACAAGTTGAATGATAGCATCCCATTCCCTATCTAAAGCCGGCTTAAGCAAATAATGCTTAACCCCGTACCTCAGGGCAGATCGAGCGTATTCGAAATCGTTGTACCCGCTTACAATAATGAATACCGGATCACTGCCTGCTTTTTGCACTCTTTCAATCAATTCTAAACCGTCAATCACCGGCATCCGAATATCTGTTACCACGAGATCGGGCTTGCAGGCTTCAATCCAGGCCAATGCTTCTTCGCCATTCTCGCACATTCCCACAATTTCAAAGCCAAGATCTTCCCACTCCATCATGAGCCTTATCCCTTCCAAGGCAAAAGGCTCGTCATCAGCAAAAATAACTTTATACATGTCCAATAGCCTCCTCCTGGTTCTTGATGAGACTCAAAGGGATTTGAATCGTAACGCTTGTCTTTTCGAAGGGGATACTTTCAATATGGAAGAGAGAACGTTCTGCGTAAAACAGATTTAAGCGGCGGTACACGTTGCGAAGTCCGATGTTCTTGCCGTTGTCTTCTCCCTTAAATAGACTCTGAACAATCTCATCCAGCTTCGCACTGTTCATACCTATTCCGTTATCTTCGACCTTCATGAGCAAGTTCATTCCTGCTCTCTCTACAGATATTCGAATCCTGCGATTCCCTTTAACCGATTGAAGACCATGTTTGCAAGAGTTCTCTACGAGCGATTGAATACTCATCTTTGGGATCCGATACGCGAGAACAGATTCGTCAACGGACAATTCATAGTGAAACCGATCTTGGAATCGGAATTTTTCGATCTGGAGGTACATTTCGATAAAGCTTAACTCTTCTTCTACGGTTACCAAGTCCTCTTTCCAGCTTAGCAGCCTTCTCAGAATTTGGGACAAGTTTTGTATGATTTCCGTCACATGCTCATAGCGATATTTCTTACAGACTACGAGAATCGCGTTTAACGTATTGAACAGGAAATGAGGATCTACCTGACTTTGCAAATATTTCAGCTCTGCCTGCACGCGTTCGAGCTCCAAATCTTTTTTTTGAATTTCGAGTTTGTATACGTCATTGATTAAATTGCGTATTTTCCCTGTCATCAGATTAAAGCTGCGAAGAAGATTGCCGATCTCATCTTTCCCTTCATACATCGTGATGGGTTCAAACCTCTCGTTTTTCACCAATTGCATATGTTTGGAGAGCTTTCTTACCCGGAAATTAAAGGAATGCATAATGACATAAATCAATATCGTCGGAATAATCGTAGAGATGAGTGTCAGCCATATAAAAAAGTGGATAACCCCTTTCCTCTCCTCCGCGATTCGACTTCCCTCCGGAATCCCGATCAGCCGCCAGTTAAGCACGTAACTGGCGGTACTGAGAGGACTGACGAAGCTATTCCCAGGTAAGCCTGCCAGCTGATTATCGCCAGATACAGGCAGGATCTGCAACAGAGGGTCAACACCTTTAAACGTACCTGCTGATTCCAGAACAAGCTGATTTTCCTCATCCACAAGCTTGATTTGCAAGTAATTGTGTTCTTTATCAAACAGCTCCAGCAGCTTATCCATCCGAATATCGATGCGCAGATATTTGGAGAATGCCATAAGGTCATGGAAATTGTCCAGCTTCCGACAAATGCTGACATATACCAATTTCTCCTCGGGATTCATGGGATTCGTATCCAAATAAGCGGTCACTGTCACCTTATCTTTCTTTTCGTTCATCTTCTGGTACCATTTACTCTGCAGATCACTGGGCTTAAGCATAAAGTAACTTCCACCATTGGATAGCGTTGGGTTAGAGGTATACACGCCAATCCAAGATATGTATGGGTAAATATTCGGATACTGACCCAATTTATCTCGGAGGTAACGATCGTATTCTTCGTAATAGGCGACATTATCAGAGTACGTATATTCAAGCATTTCATTAAAGACACGGTCAGCGGCAACGGCGTTGCCAATCACGACACCTTCGTTCACCATTTGCATGATTTCATTTCCGACCCGATCCAGAGAAATTCGCAAGTTGTCCATCTCTCTACGTTCCGTGTTTTTGCTATCCTGCATGTAAAATAAACCGTTTATACACAAAATGGGAAGCAGCACACACATCAAGTAAATGATCAGAAACTTGAATTTCAGCGGAATATCATTAACTATACTTAACAGCTTCCATCTCCGGCTCATATGCGATCTCCTTGTCAGTTGTAGGTCATCCCTTTTTGTAGGCAGAGGGTAACAGGCCGGTAAGTGCCTTGAACTTGGTTACGAACTGTTCAGAATCTGAGTAGCCGACACGATTAGCGACATCGGATATTTTTAGTTCTTCACGACGAAGTAATTTTTTGGCCTCGTCAATTCGTACGACATGTAAATATTCATTGAAGGTGAGGCCAACTTGTTTCTTGAACCTTTGGCCAAAGTAGGCCGGATTCAGCCGAAAATGCTCTGCGACATGCTGGAGTTGCAGCTTTTCACTGTAATGCGATTTGACGTAGTCTTCCGCTGCGGATATGACCGCATCTTGCCCTATGCCTTTCTTCTGGCCAATCCACTCTGCAGCTTGCAGGAATTCCTGCATGACCTTGCGTTCCAAGAGGCCAAGATCTGTTGGCACGTATGATGCAAACCAATTCGGCGCCAACACATGCTCACCTCCGGATTGGGTAACAACCTTAAGAATTTCAAGCTTAATGTTGCCTAAATAAGCGCTCACCCAAGATCCGGAGACGGACTGCCTCGAAAGAGCAATGAATAAGTGGTGCACGTGGGCTCGCACCGTTTCTGGACACCCACTCCCGACGGCAGCTAGGATGGATTCCGTCATTCCAGCAAAGGCAGGCAGCGTCTCTGCTGACCACTCTCCTTGATAGATGTAAATCCCTTCAGTTCCAGAAGGGAACTTGCACATTTCGGCCAAAAGTCCCTCACGGAATGCTTCTTTTAACGCATGTGGTCCCTTGTGTTCGCCGCTTACCGAAAACGAGAGCGCTTTGCCCCAGTTATTTCGTACACTGGCAATTAGATCTGTAATCATTGCGGGAGAAAGATCGCGCTCCTCTGGCCCCGAGACCAGCAAGAATCCATGTCGTTCTTTGCCTACTCCAAATGGAAGTAAATTCGCTTGAGGAAGCTTGATCCTATCCACAATAACCTGTATCAGGTCCGATTGGACATGAGCCTGAACGTCAGGTTCAAGTAAGATGCAGCGAAAGCTTGAACATTCATGAAGATCTAACAAGGCATTCGCTTGCTCAATCCATTTCTGCCTGATTTCTCCCTGCAATAACCTTGAAATCGTTTCCAATCGTAAGCAACCCAAGGCAGCGCTTTCGTACTGACTGTGAGCTTCACGCTCCTGGATCGTGTTCGCCACCGCTTCCACCGCAGCTATAAGCTCCGCTTCAATTAAAGGCTTCATCAAATAATTGGCCACACCATGTCGCATAGCTCTTTTGGCATATTCGAAATCCGCGTATCCGCTCAAAATAATAAATTTCATTTCAGGATACAGGCAGGAAGCTTGTTCAATCAATTCCAAACCATCTATGACAGGCATTCGAACATCCGTCAGCACCAAATGAGGCAGGGTCGACGCCATCATGGCTAATGCGTCTTCGCCATCCGACGCTTCCCCGCATATTTCAAAACCTAGCTTATTCCAATCCATCATTGACCGTAATCCCTCTAGCATGTAGGGCTCGTCATCGGCAAACATGACCCTTAACATGGGAAACACCTCATTTCAGGGAATAGATATGTCTATTATAAAGGAAGATCGACCTAAATAAAGCAAAAACCGTCCCAGCTCCGAGCTGAAACGGGAAATGATTATCATCATGGTTTATTATTTCTTACTCTTTGACGCTTCCAAGGTTCATGCCGACGATAAAATATTTTTGCAGGAAAGGATACACGAATAGAATCGGAACCGCCGCCACAATCGTGATCGCCGAACGTATGGAAGAAGGCGTAACCATGGCCTTCGTTTGATTTGTGTTTGCCCCTGCCATCAGACCGGGATCGTTGTTGCTGCTCATCGTTGATCCAAGCAGCTTCATCATTTCGTACTGAAGTGTACTCAGCTTCAAATCAGACGAAGCATACAGGAACGTATCGAACCAGGAATTCCAAGAGCCAACTGCAATAAACAAGGCGATGGTCGCTAGTACAGGCGTACACAGCGGGAATATGATGCGTATAAATATGGTGAAATCACCGGCTCCGTCCATTTTCGCAGACTCAACCAAGCCTGATGGAAGCGTTCGAATATACGTCCGAATGACAATGAGATTAAACGCATTCACCATTCCTGGGAGCACATACACCCAGAAGTTATTCAGAAGTCCCAGGCTTTTGATCAGAAAGTAGTTAGGAATAAGTCCTGCATTAAAATACATCGTCAACACAAAAATTAAACCGATGATTTTACGAAAAATATAGTGGGGCTGTGCTAGTGTATACGCTAACATGGTGGTAAGGAATACACCTATCACCGTCATGGTAATCGTACGAGCGACTGAAATCCACGCCGCATGGTAAATCGTACCGGAAAGGAAAATCGCCTTGTAATTTTGCAATGACCATGAACGAGGCCATATATAGATGCCTCCCCGAAGCGCATCATTGCCCTCATTGAATGAAATCGTTAGTGTATGAAGGAACGGATATAATGTTACTATAACAAGAACGAGCATGAAGATGCCGTTAATCGTATGGAACAGAATCGGCTCCATCCGAATTCTGCGCGCAGTCGTTGTTCCCATCGTCATCTCTCCTTTATATCAACCGCTCTTCACCAAGGCGCTTGGCGGTAGAATTTGCAATTAGAATAAGGATTATGCTTACAACTGTTTTGAAAATACCTGCCGCAGTGGCCAGCGAATAGTTGCCTTGAGCAATCCCGTACTTTAGAACGAAAATATCAATCGTTTGCGACCAGTCGACGACCAATCCATTGCCGAGCAGGTACTGAATTTCAAAGCCTGCATCCAGAATATGTCCGATGTTCATGATTAATAGAATGATAAATGTCGACTTGATCCCAGGCAGTGTGACGTAAAGGATCTTCTGGTAACGGTTCGCACCGTCGATCCCAGCGGACTCATACAGCGACGGATCAATCGAGGTGATAGCTGCAAGGTAAATGATGGTATTCCATCCCACCTCTTTCCACACATTAGACAAGCCCACAATCCCCCAAAAATATTTACCCTGACTAAGCCACATCACAGGTTCATTAATGAGGTGCAGCTTCATCAACAACTGATTAATGATACCATCGTCGACGGATAGCGAAGTCGATACAATACCCGCAGCAATGATCCATGACAGAAAATGAGGCAGATAAGAAATCGTTTGGATGGACCGTTTCCAGAAACGAACTTTAATTTCATTCAGTAATAGAGCTAAAATAATGGCTGTTGCAAAGCTAAGAACCAAATTGATCATACTCATAGCAAGCGTGTTGCGAAGCACGGTCAAGAACGTATCATCTTGAAAGAGAAATTTAAACTGCTTCAACCCCACCCACTGCTGTTTGGAAAATTTCAAAGCCGGACGATAATTCTGGAACGCCATCAACCAGCCCCAAATCGGTACATAATTGAAAATCAGAATATAAATCACGATGGGAAACGACATCAGCATTAACTGCTTCTGATTTTTGAGCGTCTTCCAACTTAAACCGACGCCGATTTCCGGATCAATTTTTTGCTTTTTCGTTGGTCTTTTGGTCAGTATGGTCTCGGCCATCGACATTCCCTCCTAGGAAGTAAAGCGGAGAAGACCCTGAGTCTCCCCCACTCTACTACATGTTCTATTTTCTTATTTGCTGCTCCAATTCTGAATACGCCAGTTAATTTGTTCATTGATACGATCTTCGTAGGCTTTGAAATTGCTTTTGGAAATCTGATCCACATATTCCTTCCATACACCTTCAAAATCATCCGGTTTGGCCATAATAGCTTTCGGCAAATATTTTATGGCAAGGTCGTTCAGCTTCGTATTGGCCACTTTGGCTGGTGAACCATCCACCAGATCAATGCTCCATGCTGGGTAGTATATGAAATTTTCCACAGGTGATTTGAAGAACTCTGCCCATGTCTTATGGTTGTATGCCTTCAGCACTTCCTGATCCTGCGGCTTCAAGCTGTCGAAGAATTCCTGTGGCTGTGATCCCGGATCTGTTGCATTTCCGTCACTATACGACCCTTGCATCTTAGGCAGGCCACCCAAGAACGCTTCCGCTTTATTCGCTAGCTTCCATGTATTATCGTCTGCTTTCGCGCGCTGTTCAGGCGTACGGTAGAACTTGCCATCCTTCACCTCATAATCCTCGCCTTGAATACCCCATTGGAGTGTCTTCTGCCAATCTTCGGTCATTAGTGTGTCAAGGAATTTGATGATTTGAACCGGATCCTTGGCTTTCGTCGAAATCCCGAATCCGCGGTTGATGTTCAAAACTGGACGGTCACGGTAGTGCTCTGTGGCGCCTGGATATAAGAGCGGGAACCCTACGTATGTGCTGCCGAATTTACCTTGTGATCTCAAAGAATTTTCTCCATCATTAAAGTTCCATTGCTGGTCGAACATCCCAATGACGCGGCCACTGGCAATTTTAGCTAAATACTGATCGTAGTTCTGTACCAGTGCTTCCCTATCCATCAAGCCTTGCGCATTGATCTCATTCAGCTTCTTGTAATAGGTCTTGGCAATATCCTTGTCCGCAAAAATTTGCGCTTTCCCGTTATCGACGATAACACCACCGTCATTTGGGTAACCAGCTAAATGCTCTGGCGGATTAAGCAGCGGGAAGTTTCTCCAGTCGAAGCTCAACGTCTCGAATCCGATCATATCCGGATGTTTCGCTTTGTATTTCGCAATGATATCGAAATAATCGTCCAACGTTTTAGGAGTTGGATAACCCATTTCCTTCAGGACATCCTTTTGCAGGTAAAAGCCTGGTCCTCCATACGCAGTATCGTTAACTTGACCACTGAACACGCCGTAAGCCGGCAGAGCATAAAGGTGACCGCTTGCAGGATCCTTGGCCTGATTCCACACGGAGGCATAGTGCTTCTTCAAATTCGGTGCGTACTTCTCAATCAGGTCCTCGAGGGGAATAAAAGCACCGGCCGCAATTAGTTTATCATCCCCGGACATAATATCCGCATAATCACCGCCGGCAATCATAACGCCCATCTTCTGCTGCAGGTCACCGACCAGAAACTCCATTTTTAGGCTAACGCCAGTTTTATCTTTAATCATCTTGTAGATCTTGTTGTCAGGAGTCGGCTGTTGACCAGGGCCACCAATGAACACAGATAATGTAACTGGCTTGATCGCGTCGTTTTTCGTTGCTGCCGGACTTGTCTGACTACCGCTAGGTGAAGCGGAGCTATTCGCAGCATCACCATCCTTCGAGTTGCTGCAGGCTGATAGTGTCAGTCCTAGTGCCAGAACGGGTACCAATGCTGCTAAAGCGTGCCGTTTTACTTGTTTAACCATTTTCTAGTCCTCCCTTATTGTCTCCATGAAGATGCATGATCCTTTAGGCCAAACACTTATTTACTTACACTATTTATTATACCTCTCAAGAATACGCTTACAATTCACAGAATATAGGTCTTACCCCTACGAATTACAGTCATGTAAATCTAATGTTCGACTAAATAAGTCAACCCATCTACTGGCTGTTTACTTCAAGTAAGGTTGTCCTTCTGCACCTAAACAAGGATCCGCATCCACACATTTTGAGCCTATTTAAATCATTCGTCAAGAAAGACAATGATTAAGCATTTCCCTTAGACTGACCCCAATAAAAGAAACAGCGACAGCCATGGACGAGAAAATAAAGTCCTAGACTATCGCTGTTTGAAGAGTGGAGGGCAGGCCCCCCTGTCCCCCCTCATCAAACCGTACGAACGGTTTTCCCGCATACGGCTTTCCGATGTTCTTCTTGTGAAAAATAGCTACCCCAACCCAGTAAGTAATGGTAGAAATTTTAAGCTGCTACAGCATTTGGTTAAACGATAATACCGAAATCTCAATTCGCGGGCTTGGATTCGGCCTTAGCAAGTACATGAACTGCAGTCCCTGCCTCCGCCTCAAACGAATAGGTTGATGCGTCGAGTTGCGTTGTCTCGTAAATCTCCCCTTCAATCCATAATTGGATGGGCAGATTGCAACGAAAACGATATACCCCTTTATAATCTGGCTTCAGTAAAGCATGCTGTAATTGACCGTCCTTCCATGCCATATCTACCGTTACCGCACCCCGGGCGCGAAGCCCCGTTACTTCACCATTGGACCATGCATTAGGGAGAGCTGGTAACAAATGAATGGCGTCAGCATGGCTTTGCAACAGCATTTCCGCGATACCCGCAGTCCCGCCAAAATTGCCGTCTATTTGAAACGGCGGATGGTTATCGAGAAGGTTGGGCAATGTGGAGTGCGTCAAAAGGGCAGTTACATTTTCGTATGCTTCTTCCGCATCTCCCAGCCGAGCCCAAAAATTCACAATCCAGGCGCGACTCCAGCCTGTATGTCCGCCTCCGTTTGTAAGTCGCCTCTCAAGTGTCCGGCGTGCAGCAGTACTTAGGCTTGGTGTCTTCTCTGGAGTGATCTGTGTTCCCGGGTGCAAAGCGAACAAGTGTGAGATATGACGATGTCCTGGCTCCACTTCCTCATAATCTTCAATCCACTCCTGTATTTGTCCATGACGCCCAATCTGGGGCTGTGGCAGCTTATCCATTGTAAGTTTAAGCGTTGTCAAGAAGTCCATATCCGTCTCTAACTGTTCACCTGCCGCTAGACATGCGAGAAACAATTCGCGAGCAATCTGGCTATCCATGGATGGCCCATAGCAAAGCACGCCCGTTTCCCCATTCGGCAATCTATATGTGTTTTCAGGTGAGACAGAGGGGCAAGTGACAAGCACTCCACCAGGAAGTTCGACCATATAACCAACAAGAAAAGCAGCCGCTTCTTTCATCATCGGGTAAGCACGTTTCAGAAATGCCTCATTCCGCTCGAATTGATAATGTTCCCAAAGATGCAGACATAACCATGCAAGACCAAGGGGCCAATATGTCGAGGGTAAATAAAGATCCTGCGGTGCGGTATCCGCCCAAATATCAGTATTATGATGGGCAGCACTGCCATCGCACCCATACATGACTTGAGCGGTTCGGCGACCGTTTGGAATCATCCGTTCGATCAATTCAAAGAGAGGCTCATGGCATTCGGGTAAATTGCAGATCTCAGCCGGCCAATAGTTCATTTGCGTATTAATGTTAATGGTAAATTTGCTGTCCCAGGCCGGCAACATATCCTTATTCCAGATCCCTTGCAAATTCGCAGGTAAAGATCCTGGTCTGCTTGAAGCAATAAGCAGATAACGGCCATACTGAAAATATAAAGCTAGAAGTCCGGGGTCTTCAGCTCCAGCTTTCATCTGTTCCAATCGTTTCGAGGTGTCTTGTTCCACAGCTTTGAATGCAGCATCAAGCCTTAACGACGTCCGCTCAAACAGTTTACAATAATCTTCAATGTGGGCCGTTAATAAATCGATATACGTCTGTGAAGCAGCACGCTTGGCATTTGCAAACGCTGAGGATTCAGGATCGGACTCTCGAAAATCCGTGGCGGTGGAAATGACCAATGTAACGGCATCGGCATTGGTCACGACCAAGTGCTCCCCAATCGTACGCATTTGGCCTCCCTCTGGTTTGCACATCAACACACCGCAATAGTTAACACCTCCGCCACTATTGCCGCTCATCATGATCGAATTACCTTCTTCTGTACGGATATGGTCTACGTATCGGAACCTTTCCCTTCCCATTCTTGCCGTAAAGGAAATTTGACCCGGCGTATCAGCCGTCAATCGAATCACAATCGCGCCGTCCGGATAGCTCGCAAAGATCTTGCGACGATAATGAACCTTACCCGCCTTAAAGGAAATACTGACCACTGCTTCTGATAAATCGAGCTCCCGTTCATAATCGATGACTTGGTTATCGTCTAATGTTTGGAAATGAAGAAACAGATCGCCGAGCGGCACATAATGACGCTGGGTTTCAGGGATCGCAGTTAAGGCAAGCGAAGCGAGGTACTCGGCTTCTTTGAGCTTTCCTTCAAAAATGAGGCGGCGAATTTCCGGAAGATATACCAAAGCATCCGGGTTATGCCGATCCCTCGGCCCTCCATACCATAAGGAATCTTCATTAAGCTGCAATCGTTCGGAGCATGGCCCTCCGAAAATCATAGCTCCCAGCCGTCCGTTGCCAATCGGAAATGCTTCGTCCCAATGCTTGGCTGGGGAGCGAAAAAATAGTCTTTCTTTGTACTCTAAACGTGCTTCACTCATAATGATTACCTCCTTCACTTTACAATCGCATTCTATTTTTAATCAGCAGGCTTATTCGAACCAATCAAATGCCGCAGGTACGATATGTTGCGGAGGCTTCGATTCGAAGCCGCACACATGCAGAGGTCCTAGCGATGGAGGAAGTTTCATCATGAATGGATCCCACTTGCTTGCGAAGAAATAATTCATTTCGGCCCTAACGTTTCAGCAAGCTATCAATTTTTTCAAAACAATGACCTATTCTCATTGATTATTGATCTATTCTCATATAGCTCGGTGAATCACGATGATGGCATCTATGAACAGTGGAGAAAAGAACAAATATCCATATACAAGCAACCACAAGCTATAGCATCGAAGCACGTTATGGTCAAAAAACGGTCGGACCCTATTACGTGTTTTGTACTCCATGTTTCTGCAGCCGCCCAGCTGCGATTTCGCCAGGTCTTTAATCGACACCCAGTTGTCTTGCATATCTCGCGTTGACCGGCACATGTGGGCACCCGATTCGCGGATCCATTGGTATACGTTGTCGGCTCCCCAATTGCAGGCGGAGAACAGGATGTCCCGCCCGCAGTTTTTAAGAGCCAAGGCCAAAATTTTTTTCGTTAATAAGGAGCGATCGTCCGAATCGTACCATCTTCGTTATAGTATAACTCCGTATATTTGACGCAACGCTTGTGGTTAACGCCTTCGGACAAAGAACTGTCGTGGTAAAATAAGTACCATTTGTCTTCGAACTGGACAATGGAGTGATGAGTTGTCCAGCCGATAACCGGAGTTAAGATCGTGCCCTTGAAGGTATACGGTCCCAACGGATTCCGGCTGACGGCGTATACTAATTTATGGGTGGTGCCCGTGGAGTAGGACAAGTAGTACCAGCCGTTATATTTGTGCACCCACGGTCCTTCAAAATAGCGCCTAGCCTCGTCTCCAGAGAGAATCGGGCCGCCGTTTTCGTCAACAATCGAAATTTCTAATGGAGCGGTTTGAAATGACAGCATGTCCTCGCTCAGCAGAGCGACCCGAGGGCCTATCGCAGGCGCCTCCGCCGCCGGCCCCACCGCTTCCGGCTCGAAAGTACTGGTCTGCCATTTTTCCAATTGGCCGCCCCAAAGACCGCCGAAATAAATATAAGCCCGATTGTCGTCATCAACAAACACGGCTGGGTCGATACTGAAGCTTTCCTCGATATAAGACGGATGAGGAAGAAAAGGACCGGCCGGCGATGAGCTGGTCGCCACACCGATTCGAAAAATCCCATCATGATCCCGGGCAGGAAAGTACAAGAAATAGGTGCCGGCCTTAAAAGCAGCATCAGGAGCCCATAGTTGTTTGGAAGCCCAGGGAATATCTTTTAGATGAAGGACCTGGCCATGGTCGATAACGGGGGAATCGAAGCCATCCATGGATAGAACATGATAATCTTCCATTGCATATTGATCCCCATTGTCATTATCAGTGCCGTCATGATCGAGATCATGTGACGGGTAGATGAAAATTTTCCCCTCAAATACGTGCGCCGAAGGATCGGCGGTAAAGATATGGGTGACAAGCGGGTGATGAGGTTTCGGTAGATTGTGCATACTTGCGCTCCTCTATTTTATTTATTATGGTTGTTCATTTACTTTTTGGTTGGTTAACATGCGGCTGATGCATGCGACATGGATCCTCACAACTTCTTTTTCGTGCCCACCCATTTTTGCTTCTCCTTATAGATTTGATTTTCTCTTACACCTTTATTATGAGACCTTGTATGCGATTACAAAATAAATAGATTAAAGATCTATCCCCCCATAAATAAAGAAAGATACGGGATAACGTCTCACGAGACGCTTGACTGATCACCTTGCCTAATACCGTTTCCCAGCAAGCCATGCTCAAAGACTGGTCAGATGCGATGTCGCGGAATACCTGAATTGCTGGAAGCAACGATGCAATTATTCCCGTTGGATCCTTATGTGAAAAAGCCTGTGGTCCTTATGCAAGTCGTGCCTGGAGATCCAGTAGAGACGCCAATCTGGGATACCTACAGGACAATTCTGAAGATGGCGACCCTATCTCCGACGGCAAGCCCTTCAACGTAATTGCCGATATGTTCAATTACACCTGACAGTTCATGCCCCAAGATTCGCGGATAATGGAAGGGGAAGGATAGGTATGATTTCGAAGCGAACCATCGACCCATCGAGATCTGAAGGCAAGCTTATTGCAGCACAAAACCCCACTCTACATACTAAATAAGAATGGGGTTTTATCTAGTCTAAATGCTTACAAAGGTTTTATGAAAAAAGCATACTGGAAAACATTTGGAGTAATTTGATACTCCGGATGAATGGTAGTACTCCAACCATTATCTCCACCGAGTCCGGTATGTGCATGATCAATCGATGGTTATCATATTACCCTTTATTCAACATGCGGGCTAAATTTCGACATATAAAGAAGGGGCAAAATCTTTGATCTGTTTTAATAGTTGCACCAAAATCCGACTTCCTGTCAATCTTGCTTATAACCGCCGGGAAAGCGGAGGGCTGTTCTCGAACTGGATAACCTGATCTAGCCCCAGCTTACTCCATCCTGTAAATCTGTATTTCAGAGAAAAGAGGCGTATACCTGTTTAGTATGCGCCTCCGATTCTACCTTGAACTATACGGCATATAGGGTTAACTCACCGTTCTCGCCGATGTATTCAATCATTGTCTTGCAAGTCTGCAGATCTATAAAGAGCCGGCACTCCTTATCGTCCTTGCGCCAAGCCAACCGAACTTCGTCTTGCGCCGAAGGAATAACAACAAACTCACCGCCAAAAGCATCATATTCATTTCTGAATCGAATGAGCGTAATCAATCTTTGGACAACTTCCTTCTCCAGCGACTGTTCAATTTCATCAAGGCTGAAGTTATGCCGGTTGATTTCTCTTCCTTCACCGGTCCTCATTACGCTCTCAAGATCGTTTTCTCCCGCCAGCAGTCCGACATAGTAGACTTGAGGGATTCCCGGCACAAAGAATTGGATAGCTCTTGCCGCTAAATAGGCATCGTCGTCACATCCGAGAACGGAGTAAAAAGAACATCTGATTTGATGAACATCGAAACCATCTTCTGCCTTATGCTGATCGGATACAATAAGACTAAGATTTGATCCTCTTTCCAAGCATAGATCCACCAATTTTCTTGCTTCTTTCGTATTAATCAAATCGTCCATGTCCGGTTTTACAGGTATACCATCGTGACAGTCAAGCATAGTAAACTGTTTATCAGGACGAGTCTTCAAATACTGATAGAGACGCTCGTTAGATTTATGTACCAAAGTATCGAGTACCGTATATGGCAGTATAAAATCGTAAATCCAGTAGCCATGTTCAGCAAGCTTGTACTGAATGGTGTAATGAGCGTGAACCTCAGGTAGTAATTCGATGTCCAGCGCTTTCGCAACTGCCATCATCCAATCAAGAAATTCGTAGATGTCTGGCTCAACAAAAAAGCAGCTTGTTCCCAGCTTTTTTATCATGTATCCGACTGCATCCAAGCGAACGATTTTGACATTCTGCTGCTTGAAATTATTGAAAATATCGACCAGCAACTGCTTTACACCATATGACCGGATATCTAGATCAATCTGTTCGGATGGATCCTGCTTGCCGAATGTCGTCCACACCTTCTCTTCCTCACCGGTTTCTTCAATGGTAAAAGTAGAATAAGGAACCGGTCTGCGCAGAAACATATTGTCAATATCTTCTTGAACAGGTTTGCCATCCTCCCATATTTTATCCAAGGTTAGAAAGAAGTCGGCATATTCCGATTGACGCCCCTTTCTGAGGAAATCCTGGAAATATTCGGACTGCCTTGAAATATGGTTAACCATCACATCGACCAATATATCGAACCGTTCTCCAATGGCTCTAATATCGTCCCATGTGCCGAAGCTCGGCTCAATTTCCAGGTAAGTGAGCGGAGCAAAGCCTCTGTCTCCGGAAGATGGGAAAGGAGGCAATATATGAACGCCGCCCTTAAACACATCGGAAAAATGTTGAAAGAGCACCTGTTTCAATGCCTTCAAATCACCTCCCAAGGAATCGGGATACGTGATCAGCTGCACTTGATTTTTTACTGGCATAAAATAATCCCCTATAGTCCGTATTTTTCTTTGATAAACTCCAGATGCGGTAAATCCACTATGGCTCCAGTGTACTTCAATTTATAGGCACTGACGGCAAATCCCAGGGAAAGAGCTTCTTTCAACAGATAACCTTTGACGAGCGCCGCATAAAATCCTGACCAAAATGCATCTCCGGCTCCCGTAGTATCAACAACCTGAGTAGCTAGAGAGTTGAATGCAAGCGTCTCTTTTCCATTTGAAACGAGGGCGCCATCCTTCCCTAATGTCAAAATAACCAGCTTTGCACCCAGTTCTAAGAAATAATCGAGATAACGCTCAGGTTCGGCTTTCCCAAGCAATCTCTCCGCATCATCCTCTGAAGGCTTGACAATATCAACTTTACCGAAGATAGATTTTACATAGTCAATCCCATTCTCGCCCTTTTGCCATATCATCGGATGATAGTTAGGGTCGAAACCGATCAAGCCTCCGTGCTTTCTAACCGTATCTATCACACTTTCGATCGTATCGCGGGACGGAACCCTCGAAATAGGCCAACAGGAGAAATGGACGATTTTGGAATTAATTATGGCTTCCTCCAGCCCGGATGTATAAGCTAATTGATAATCCGCCCCCCGATAAAATATCGGAATCGGCGTAGCTACACTCTTGGTGACGACAACCATGCTCGTTGAATCATCGACACACTGAATGAGATCCGTAGCGATACCCGCTTGCTGCAGTTGATCGACGAGAAATCTGCCCAACCCGTCATCTCCGACTGCAGAAGCTACAAGAGGGGTGATCCCTAATTTTTTTACATTTAATGCAATATTGGAAGGAGAACCCCCAAATAACTTTTGGTACGTATCACATGTATCGCTATCGTCATATTCCGTTGTCATCATATCGATAAGAAGCTCGCCAACAGTCAAAACATCGTGCTTCTTATCGCTTAACGGTATGCTAGCCTCGAATTCAAACACGTTTGCCATCTCCTGATTCTTTATTGAATCGCCCACAATATAGCTTTTTCAATGTATTCATTCCAAAAGTCCCAGGTATGTCCCCCCTGGCTTTCCACATATGTATGCTCAACCTGTTCCGAAACTAAAAAATCATGAAATCTCTGATTGACGTCCAGTAAAAAATCTTCTGTACCGCAAGCCATGTAGATCGCTGGAATCGCCGACTTCTTCTCTTTCAAGCCCAAGACCAGAGCCTCCGGGTCTTTATCGCTTCCTTGAAGCTGGTCCAAGTCGCCGAATACTCTCGTAAAATATTTATAGTCCGCTATGCCGTCCGTATAGTCGCTACTTGCGTTAGCAATCTTATAGGTAATAATGGCCGAAGACAAAGCGATAATCTGGCTAAAATGCTCTGCATATTTGAAGCCGTTCCGAATGGCTCCGTACCCGCCCATGGATAAACCGCCGATAAAGGTATCTTCTCTTTCGTGGGATAGCGGGAACATTTTCCGTGTAAACTCCACCAGTTCATTTCCAACGTATTCTCCGTATAACGACCCTTTATCTTCATCATCCACATAAAAGTTGTTTTCCCCGGCGGGCATAAAAACCGCAATACGGTGCTTATCGGATAACTCTCGAATTCTCGAGAAACTGATCCAATCGGAATAGCTGCCTGAGTATCCGTTCAACAAATAGAGCGCTTTAAGCGGCTTCTTCTCCGCTTTTGGCATCCCCGGAAATTCAAATTCATCCAACGGAACAAGCGCATTGAACGTGACTTCTCTCCGTAAAGCCTTTGAGTAAAAATTCACCTGCAGTGTCGCCATTGTATCCATTCTCCTTTTCTCTCGTTTAAGGGTACTATGCTCTCGTCTTACAAATACAGAAACGGCTCCTTCGCATCGACAAAAGTAACCGGGAGTCCATGGACCAACGGCTTCAGCCATTCGGCCATAAACTTCATTCCCCATTCCTCGCTCCGCTCATGACCTACGACGATCATAGCTTTACGAAGTCCGAGCATACGTGCATCGTTGACATAAGCGCAAAGCGTCCATTCCACGATTTCACCGCATACGATGACATCCAGGTCCTTATTTCGCATCAGTTCCATCGGCATTTGCTCTCTACCAAGACCCAAACTACCTCCACCTACCAAAATTCCGACTCTGGAACACTTCATCTCGAGATCGCCTACGATTTGTAGGACATTCATCCCCAATTTGTCTTTAAAGAAACCGGACAACTCTGTCAAAGTGACCTCGGCAATTTGGTACGTGTGCGGCGGATGCTTTTCCAGCAAATTGTCTTCCCAGCTGAGCTCCTTAATCAGTCCATCATAAATTCGGTCCGTCTTGGCCATGTGCATGTAATCATGGTAGCGCCAGACCGCAATCTGGTGATCCTCTAACAATTTTCGCTTTGCCTGATATACAGGGTCGTCTTGGAGCCAGTCCAATTCGTCTATCCCTGTATAGAAGGTAGGCTCGTGTGTAATAATCATATTAGCCCCGCAAGCGACAGCCTGATAAATCACATCGACGGTTGCCATAAACGTCGTTACAATACCGGTTACCTCTGTATCCGGACTTCCGGATACGAGTACATCTCCTGTTTTTTCCAGCCTGAAAGTGCCGCAAGAATCCGAAATAACCGCATCAATGACCTGTTGAACATTCATGCCATACCCCTCCTTCGTTTCATAAAGTGATTAACCTTTAACGGCACCGACAACGACGCCCTTGGTCAAATATTTCTGCAGAAAAGGCAGTATGATCAAAATTGGCAGGATTCCGATAATCCCCATTGCCATCCGTACCGCCGTGGTCGGAAGAACAGCTGTACCAGCTCCCAGCATGCTGCTTGCCTGGCTCGATTTTAAAAATTGAATATTATTCATCAGACGGATCAACAAATTCTGAATGCCATAATACTGAGGCTTCGTGACGAAGTATAAGGCATTAATCCAATCGTTCCAATAGGCAAGTCCCGTAAACAAACCGACTGTTGCCATAACCGGAACAGAAAGCGGCAGCATAATGCTGTAGAAAGTTCTTATTTCGCTAGCTCCGTCGATCTGAGCCGATTCGATAAGCGCAGCAGGCACATTATGCTTATAGAAATTCCTTACCAGCAAAACATTGAATCCATTCATTAGTAAATTCGGTACGATCAATGCGGCTAACGTATCCTTAATCGAAAACACTTTGGTCCACATCATGTAGGAAGGCACTATGCCTCCGTTAAACAACATGGTGAAAAATACGAGAAATGCAAGGACATTATGATACTTGAAATCTTTCCGCGACATTGGATAGGCAAGCATGGCCGTTATGGCGAGGCTGATGATGGTTCCTACAACAGTCACAAAAATCGAGACTCCGTATGCCCTCACAAAGGTCGACACGTTGCTGAACAAGTATACATAGGCATCGATGCTCATTTTATTTGGGAAATAGCTATATCCGTCTCTTATTAGCGTCTTTTCATCGGTAAACGATGCCAGCAGCATCAATATAAAAGGTAAAAAAGCAAAAACGGTCACCAAGGTCATAGCTGCTGCAGAGAATATCGTAAATGCCCGTTCTCCTCTTGATTGTAAACTCGTCATGATGAATCCCCCTTAAAACAGTGCATTGTCGGAATTTACTCTCCTTACAATACCATTGGCTACAATGACAAGAATAAGGCCTACTAGTGACTGATACAGACCAGCCGCCGCCGACATGCCAATATCGTTAACCTGCATGAGAGCACGATATACATAAGTATCGATCGTTTGTGTCGTGCTGTATAGAGCACCTGCATTTAAAGGTACTTGATAAAAGAGTCCGAAATCGGAATTGAATATTCTTCCTACAGACATTAAGCATAGTATGATAATAGTTGGCGTCAGCAAAGGCAAGGTGATCATAAAAATTTGTCTGAGTTTGCCTGCACCGTCAATTTTAGCGGCTTCATAAATACTTTTATCGATTCCTGCAATAAATCCGAAGTAAACGATTGAACCGTATCCCGCCGTCTTCCAAAGCTGTATGATAACAAGGATGAATGGCCAATATTTAGACTCCGAATACCAATTAATAGCCGGAATGCCAAGCGGCTCTAAAATCGAATGGTTGATAAACCCGCTATCGGCATTCAAGTAAGCAAATACGAGAAATGATACGATGACCATAGATACCAGGTTCGGAAGAACTAAACCAGACTGGAAAAACTTCGAATAAAACTTATTCAACAGCTCTGCCATCAGAATCGCGATGAATATAGAAACGATGGTACCGAGAATGATAAATGCGACGTTGTAAAGAATCGTATTTCTTGTCATTATCCACGCATCGGAAGTCCGGAATAAAAACTCGAAATTTTTCAACCCGACCCAATCGCTTCCGAATAGGCCTTTGGCAAAATCTACATCTTTGAAGGCGATAAATACCCCGAACATCGGAATGTAATTATTGATCAACAAGTATAACAAGCCGGGAGCCGCAATCAGTAAAAGCGGCAACGTATTGCTAACTTTCTTCCTGTATTTTTTTATTGGCTTCTCCATGCCACTCCCCCCCTAAGGAAGACAGAATGGAGCAGTTTCCGGCTCCATTCCTCACCATTTTTTTTATTATTTCTGCTCAGCAATCCATTTGTCCAGTTGCTCCTGCTTTTTCTGAATGATGGTTTGCGCCCCTGCATCATTCAATGCTTTTACAAATTTAGGAATGGTTGTTTCCGGATCCAATACGCCAGTGATCAAACCAGGAATGTATTGATTAACCACATTGTTTACTGCACTTAACTCCGTTTTTACGGAAGATTGGTCGAAGATAAATCCAAAGTATGGCGACCTCTTCGTTTCTTTGTTCTCTTTCAGTTTAAATTCGGTATCCTTCCAATCCGCGCCTTCAATTTGATACTGAAGCGACTCGGAGCCGAGAATACCGGAAGATAGCTGTGCCGTATACGGTACGGTTGCAGCATCTTTTCCATCCGGATATTTAACGTGGTGATCGTCCACCTTTACATAGTCCCGACCTTCGACTCCATAAAGCATCGTATTTAATAGATCCTTATCCGTATAGGTTAAATTCAAGAGTTTCATAGCAGCCTCAGGTACTTTGGTCGTACTTGACATCATCCATACAACGAAGTCTACAGCTTGCGTATCAAAATAAAATGGAGAAATCCGTTGCATAACAATATTTTTACCAGTCTGAGCGCTTAATGCTTTGCCGGCTTCCATACCGCTATAACCACCCAGAGTGGAAAATCCGCGTCCCGACGAAGCCAAGTCAGCAAAGTTTGTTGAGGTTGTGGCTGCATCTTTTTGCAAATAGCCTTTTTTGTACCAATCTCTCATCATGTTAACGCCGTTTTTAAAAATATCCGTTTCATAAAGATTGACTACTTTATTGCTATTTCCTACAACTACACCGATCCCTGATTCATCGGTTAACAGATCGATGTCATTTGTTCCTCTTAATAGTCTAACCAGATTGGTATCGCTTGGATTGACATTAATCGGAGCGAAAGGCACGACATCCGGGTGCTTTTTCATCAAAGCGTCGAATATTTTTGGCAAATCATTGACCGACTTAATATCGTCTGTTGTAAAACCCGTTTCTTTTAACAAATCGGCGTTATATACAAAGTTTAGCGGAACCGACATCCCTTTATTGGCGGGAATTCCATAAATATGCCCGTTCATCGTTGTTGCTTTCAGCAGTCCTTCACCGAAGTCTTTGTCCAGAATCGTTTTTGTTTCCTGGCCGTATTTGCTGATTAAATCCTCCAGCGGATAGAGCTGTTTTTTAGCAGCATAACTTGGGAATTGGCCTGGGCTGGTGAACAAATCTAATTGCTCGCCGCTTTGAAGCGCCAAATTTACTTTTTGCCCGTAGTCTGCAGGTCCGTACACTTTAAAGTCCACTTGCACATTAATCTTCTTTGTTGTAATTTTGTTGATCGCGTCGTTAATGTTGCTCATATCATCGGGAATTTTATTGAATGACGGCAAGGCTATAACAACTTTTTCCATCTTGCTGCTGGTCCCATCCGACTTAGAACCGGTTGTTTCGGTCGAATTTCCAGTTCCGGTCGTGCAAGCTGTCAGAACGGTGCCGAACAGTGCTACAGACATTACTGATGCTAAGATACCCCTTGTCCTTTTCATATTTTGAAGCCTCCTGAAGTAGTTTCTGAATACGATTTCATTTTAATCCTTATCGGTATGTTTATCTTTAAAAAATCAGCGCTATTTTTTTGAAAATCAGTGATGTCGCCAAAAGAAAAAGGCCCAATCGGCCTCTTTTGCATTATGGTTTATGTTTGGTTCTAAAAGCATTCGGAGTTTCACCCGTTATTTTTTTGAAAACCGTTGAGAAATAGGAGATGCTGTCAAAACCAATCTCGACGGCAATCGTTCCAATACTCTCATTTCCTTGGATGAGCCGTTCTTTTGCTATAAGGATACGATGCTCATTCAGGTAATCTTTCATCGATAATCCTGTCTTGTTTTTAAACATTTTCGCAAGATAATCGGGCGATAAATAGACGCTGGCCGCAACATCCTCGCGATTCAGTTCCAGATGGTAATTATTGTGTATAAACGTTTTCGCCTTCTCTACAACACTTTCGGACTGTTTCACTTCTCTTATATAATCGATTGTTTTATTGGTTACGAAAGCAGCCCATTTCATCATGTCCATGACACTATGTTCGGATTTCTGCAGCAAGATGCCGGAGATATGATCGGAAAACAACTTATGCGCAAGTATTTTATTTTTATACAGGATCGAATATACAAGCTGCATAAAATCCTGCTTGATCGAATGAAGGATGTTGGCGTCAAGTTTATTGCTTTTGGTGAGCGATTCGAGATCTTTTTTTAGCTTGTTCACGATTTGTACTTTTTCGCCTTCGATAAATAATGATTCGAATCCGTTCACATCCAGCGTATAGGATTCATTCGTTTCATAATCAAAGCGGTCTTCTTGGCAATGAACATTACCTTTATGAATAATGTTGTTCCTGTCCATGACCTCCAATATAGTTCTAGTTGCATTCAACAAATCAATCGATACTTTCTTACTGATATAACAGGTCGCCGTACACTGAAAATAATCCCGACAATAACGGATTTGCTGACGGCATCTCGTTGCAATCTCTTCCAGCGAACTAATGCCACTGATGATCGTCGCCATATAGTAACGATCGTCTTGCTGATAATTGATAACATGACTAAGATGCAGGTTATCAAGCATCGTTTCTGAAGTTAGATTGGAAAACGCATAGATGAAGGTGCTTTCATTCCAGCTATCCTCAATGTCCGATTTGCCGATGCTCGTTAGTACTAGAATGTACCCATGTTCCAACTCTAGAGATAGGTCTCTCTTCTGGATTTCGCCATGAATCAAATCTATGCGGGGGGAAATTTGGGCAAATAAAATCTCCCTCCAAAAGCTTTGCTCGACAAACGATTTATTTTTTAACCAACTGGCACCGAATTGGCTGTATACCTGCAGCCGATTTTTCGCCCTTAGCGTATTTATTGTTTTGGCTAGTGCCGCTTCGACCTTACTTTTATCAAAAGGCTTGATTAAGTAAGCATCCGTATTGTAAGAGATTGCCGTCGACGCGAATTCAAAATTTTCATGACAAGTAAAAAAAATAAATGCACAATCATGATGGTTATCCCTTACCCATTTGATCATGTCAAGTCCTGAACCCTTGGGCATTTCGATATCGCAAATGATGATATCTGGTTTACCTGCTTCCATAAGAAGTTTGGCATCCGCAATATTATGAGCAGTTAATATGGCTTCAATCCCCAATGAACTCCAGTTGATGAAGTCACGCATGACCTCAATAGTAGGAATATCATCATCAATCATGAGACACTTCAATACGTTCCCTCCTAAGTCTGATCCACGGATGACTGAATAGGAATCAAAATTTCCACCCTTGCCCCGGACGGTTCATTTTTGGAAATATTTAACAAATTATCCCTTTTATAAAGTAGACTCAGCGTTTTTTTGATATTGGAAATGCCGATTCTTTGCCCCGTTTCATTGACACGCGTACCTGCGGCATTCACTTCTTCTATGATTTCATCAGGAAACCCTTCCCCATTATCTTCTAAGGTAATTTTAATAAAGTCCTCGTGATGATAAGAATACGTTTCCACTTTAATAAATATCGACAAAATATCTCCGTAAACTAATGCATGCTTAAAAATATTCTCAATAAAGGTTTGTATCAGAAATTGCGGCAGTATATGCTGTTCCAAATTGGGTTCGATATCGATCATATGGAAAATGTGATTGGGGAATTTGATCTCTTGCATGTGAATGTAATTGGTCACGTGATCGATTTCTTCCCTTACCGTTACGTTTACCAAGCCTCCCTTGAACATATATCTGAGATGCTCCGACAAGTAGTTGATCAGTTTCCTGATTTCTTCGTTTTTATTTTGATACGTAAGGCTTGAGACGGTCGTAATGGCATTCAGGAAAAAATGGGGCTTTATTTGCATTTGAAGATACTTGAGCTCGGCTTTGTTTCGTTCCAGCTTCTCTTCATAGGAATGGATCTTTAACTGTTTGATTTCTTTCGTCATCGACGTAAATGAATGAAAGAGCTTGGCGAACTCGATGGACGCTTTATGCAGCGGCAACTGGTAGTCCCAGTTTCCCTTTTCCAGCTCTTTCGTCGCTTTGACAAGTTCAAGAACAGGCTTAATCATTTCGCGTGAAAGCGATGTTAATACAGCAGGCACAATAATTAAGGAAACGACGCCAAGAGAAACAATCACCCATTGGAAAAAATCCAGCCCAGATAAAACGCTCTTCCGTTCAATCAGATTCGAAAGTTTCCCGATCTCTGGAATGTCCTCTGAAATGATAAAATATTTGCCATCATCGAGCTTGTACGAAGTTTTACCAGTATCCGGCAGCGGGCTCAAATGATTAATGAATGGATCGGTCGCAGAAAGCAACTCTCCGTTTTTATCCGTCAATCCATAATGGTTTTGGGAATTTGACGTTTTTTTCACAACATTCATCAAGGTGTCCGCTTTTACAGCTGCGCCAATCATGATGTCCGACACCTTGAAGCTTTTTATTTCATAACTTATTCCATTCACTTGAATCGAGGACCATTCTCTTCCGATCGCCGTATTCCCCGCGAATTGTTCACTCTTTAAATAATCGGATAATGTTTGATTTTCATTAGAAAGTATGTTTTTGCCGAACTGAATCAAAAAGAGGTGTTCACTGGGCTCCAAAATAAATAATGCATCTAAGCTTTCGTTATTTGACACTTTCGAGAGCAATGCATTTTTTAATCGTAAGGCATCAAAGTATTTGTTGCTCTCATCTTTTTTCGGATACACAACGACATCGTCGATATGATTTTCAAATACTTCGTTTAAATCTTTGGAGACGCTGTTTAAACGATTTTGGATATTCGTAATGTGAATCCCCATGGTGTATTTGGAGTTATTCACGATATTCGTTTCGACCACATTGAAGGAATATACATTGCTGATGATCAGAACCGCGACAAGTATGGCCAATATCAACGTAATTTGAAGTGAAAATTTGTAAACGAACGAAACCGGCTTTGTACTCTTAAACATGTCACCCTTCCTCATTAAAAGAACATTTTTCGATTCCATTATATGATTTTTCAAAACATAATGCGACAAGGATAAACGACTCCGTCGTCCTTCAGGGACGAGCGCGTTTGTCAAGGTAGATGCGAAGCAAAAGTATAAAACTTATACTTTCTTATCTACAAATAAATGAAAAGAGGCATAAGCCTCCCTTCACCGATAAAACCTATAAAAATCATGATACAGCTTTATTAAATACCATCGAAAGTATACCAACCGGTTGACACAATTTCAAATAAAAATCAACGCTGAAAAGCTCTTGCCAAAGCATTCGCATAGCCGTTCCGGGTACGTTGGCTGACTTCCGCATCGGGTACAACGTGTTCGAAGGCATGATAACATCCGGGATAAAGTTGAAATTCCACGTCGACGCCGGTTTGGGCAAGCCGTGCAACATACTCAATTGTCTCGTCGCGGAACGGGTCAAGCTGGCCTACACATGTATATGTGGGAGGAAGACCGGTCAGGTCCTTCGCTCTAATTGGCGCCGCATACGGAGAAATGTCGCCATCGGCATGTTCGCCAAGGTACATCTTCCAAGCCGCCAGATTGTTGGCCCTGTTCCAAACGGCAAGATCCGTAATTTCATGGCTGGAAGGCGTAACATTCCGATCGTCGATCATCGGGTATAACGGCATTTGGAAACAGATAGGAGGTCCTCCCTTATCGCGAGCCATCAGCGCCAATGCTGCGGTCAACCCTCCACCCGCGCTTCCTCCCCCAATCGCAATCCTCGACAAATCGATATTCCATTCCTCCGCGGCACCAATTATCCACTTCAAAGCAGCGTAGCAGTCTTCAATTGCCGCCGGAAACGGGTGTTCAGGGGCAAGCCGGTAATCGGGGGAAATGACAATACAGTTGGCAGCCTTAACAAAACTTTCACAGAGACTTTGTTCACCGTTAGGGTGGCCTAACACATACCCTCCGCCATGAATCCAAAGTAAAACAGGCAGGTTCGTCTCATCCCTCTGAACCGGTTCGAATATTTTGATCAGCATCTCTTGATTGCCCGCACCGGTAATTTTACGGTCGATGATTCGAACAATTTCAGACTTCAACGCTTGAGGTAAAGGGCTTTGCCTTACAATTGCCAAATCATCTGGAAGCCGAAAAAGCGGGAGGGACGTCAAAGATTCCCTAATTTCCGGTAACACTCTGTTCTTAAAGTCCATTCTACAAGCCTCCGCTATTCTTACGTAGTACTTCGTTCAATTAATGTAACCGGTAAAGAATTGACCATCGGAACCTCTTCCCCTTCAATTTGTTTTGCAATTAATTCGATCGTTAACTCGCTCATCTTTTGAATAGGCTGCCTAATGGTTGTAAGACGCGGCACCACTAAAGATGCGATCTTCACATCATCATAACCGATGATTTTCATGTCTTCTGGAATCCTCTTTTTTAATTGATAACAGGCTTGCATAACCATAGTTGCGATCACATCGCTGCTGGCAAAAACGCCGTCTACTTCCGGATGCTCCAGAAGGAAACGAACAATTGTATCCTCACTTGCCCCAGTATCTAGGTCGTGTACCTCTAAATTCAAGTGAACATATTCAACCCCTGCATGTTGCAGTTCCTCAGCAAACCCTTGTAACCTTCCTCCAGCAAGCAGACCATGATGATGCGGCCCGCCAACTCCACCTTGAATATATGCCAGCTTTCGGCAACCTTTGCCCACAAGTAACAGCGCTGCAAGTTTGCCGCCCATCAGATTATCGGAGTTAATAACAGGAATCGTATCATCTACGACTCGATCGAAAGCTACGATAGGAAGGTTCAGATTCCGATAATGTTCGACATCCAAAACCATGCTGCCCATAATGATGGCGTCCACTTGATTCTTTTTCAGCATGTCGATGTATTTGCGTTCTTTCGTTACATCTCGATTCGAATTGCACAATAGAATTTTATACCCGCTTTGGTCAGCATAATATTCAAGATAGTGAGCTAATTCACTAAAAAAAGGATGAGAAACTGTAGGAATAATGAGGCCGATCATATTCGATTTTTTTCTGAACAAAGAACGAGCCATTTCATTGGGATGATAATTTAGCTCCTTCATAACCTGATATACCTTATCCCGTGTCGTCTGGCTGATATATCCCCGGTTATTGAGCACGCGGGACACCGTAGTAACAGAAACCCCGGCTTTTTCTGCTACATCATCAATTTTAGGCATGGTTTGACCACCTGACTTTTTTAAAGCAATTATACGCTTAATTTGCAATTTTTTCAGCCGAACTCCGTCCCATATTACAGGACCTTTATTTCAAGGCCCCTTCCGTTATCCCTTTGATGATTTGGTTTTGAACGAAAAGATACAACACTAGCACAGGAATAATCGTCATAATTAATCCTGCCATCAAGGGTGCGTAATCAACAGAGTACGACGAGAAGAAAGTAAACGTAGAAAGAGGCAATGTCCTTTGTTCCGGCGACAGTAAGACCAAACTGGGCAATAAATAATCATTCCAGATCCAGAGTACATCGAGTACGATGAGCGTTACGAAAACCGGTTTCAATAGAGGCAGTACAATCTGGAAAAAAGTTCGCAGCCTCGAGCTGCCCTCTATAAAAGCCGATTCTTCCAATTCGTAAGGAATTCCTTTGATAAACCCATGGAAAGTAAAAACGCCGAAGGGAACGCCAAACCCCAAATATAAAAACAGCAGTGTTCCCTTCATATTAAGCAGATCCATCTTTCCGTACAGCATGACCAAAGGAATCATGATGACTTGGAACGGAAGCGCCATGGAGCCAAGCATCATGAAAAATAGCACAGTATTCAGCTTCCATTTATAACGAACAAACAAATACCCGGTCATTGACGAGAAAATAACAATAATGAAAACTGCAGCAACTGTAATCAACAAAGAGTTGGAAAGTCCTTGCATGAATTTCATGTTGGTAAATGCAGCAGTATAGTTCTCGAAATGAACACTGCTGGGAATAGCTAATGGATTTTCAATGAATTGCTGCGTTTTTTTGAAAGAGTTCATGACGACCAGTAAAAAAGGAATTAAAAATACAAATAAAATTACATACAGGATTGCGGCTTTGATTCTTGATATGGACTGTCGAAAAGCCATCACGATTCGACCTCCAATTTTTTAAGTAAGTAAGATTGAGTAAGCGCAACCAAGGCTACGACAGCAAATAAGACAACTGCTTCCGCCTGTCCAACTCCATATTGATTGGACAAGAAAGCTTTTTGAACGATATGATAGGAAGCTAATTCGGTGGAATGAAAAGGTCCGCCTTTCGTTAGGGCAAGGTTGATATCGTAAGTTAAAAATGAGCGAGAGATGGAAATAAAAATACAGATGACGATAGCCGGGATCGAAAGCGGCAATATGATTCTGCGAAGTCTTGCATAACCGTTCGCCCCGTCTATGCTCGCAGCTTCCAACACATCACTAGGAACACCTGAGAATCCGGCGATATAAATGATCATGAGATAGCCGACTAATTGCCAAGCTGTTGCGATGACGAGTGCCCAAAATGCGGTATCCGTATCCGTTAACCACGACGATTTAAACAATGCCCAGCCGTATTTATTCCCTATATAGGGCATGATCTGCGAGAATAGCGTCTGCCACAAATACCCTAACACGATTCCGCCGATTAAGTTTGGAGTGAAAAAGCCCGTTCGAAGCCATTTCTCTCCTTTAACCCCGCTGGTCAACGCCAGTGCTATAAAGAAAGCCGCCACATTGGAGATCAATACCGTAAACACTACATACTTAATGGTAAACCACAATTGGGTAAAAAAAACTTTATCATGAAATACTTTGGTATAATTTGATAAGCCGACAAATGATATGTCGGCCGTTCGAACATCCCAATTCGTAAACGTCAAGTATAATCCAACCAGGAACGGGATCAAAACAACAGCAGCAAATGCCACTATGGAAGGAGCTCCAAAAAGAAGAAAAGTTCCCGTATTTCTTAAATAAATCTTACTCCTCATAGTACCGCACCCTTTACAACCAGTTTTTAACCTTAATCCCTATTTCCCGGCATTCGATTTCCAATAATCCTGAACCTCTGTCGTGAAAGCCTTTCGGTCAGTTTTTCCTACCATATATTTTTGCATGGAAGCTCCTGTCTTGGACCAATAGTCTTGCGGGAAATAATTAATGACTCCGATATTAAGGAACTTCCCTTGATCGACATATTTCGCAATGGCATCGGAAATCACATTTGTGCCTTTTGCCTTTACATCCTTATAGGGCAAGGACAGGCCCATTTTGGTCACAATCGCATTTTGCCCCTGCTCGCTTGTAACCATCCATTCGACGAATGCTTTAGCCGCTGCCTGCTGCTCCGGAGTAGATCCGGATTTATCGATAGCGAACAACTTCGGTTCCGTGTAAGCTACTTGAGAGTTGCCGTAATCGGCTGGGTTGTTGCTAATTGGTACCGGAATGATTCCAAATTCTTTATCTCTTCCTTCAAGCGTGCCAATGACAGACCAAGTCCAATCACCCATAAAATAGAATGCCGCATTGCCTTTTGCGAAATCTGTGCTGTCTTTATTGTAATCTGCGACGAGCGGATCATTTTTTCTGGCATTATATTGCTTTAATAAATCAAAAGTATCCATCAGACCGTTGAATGGCTGATTGTCCGCCAAATTGGTTTTGCCATTTTTCAAATCCTCTACAAACTTGCGGTTCTCTTCCACCTTTTGTGATTGCGAAGAATAGGCTAGTCCCAAATAGTGAGCGCCTAAGGACCAATCTGCCCCGTGAATTATCATTGGCGCCTTGCCGGCAGCTTCGATTTTTTTGAACAATGCTTCCAAATCATTGCGAGTTTTTACTGATGAAGGGTCAAAGGTCCCTCCGGTTGCTTCCTCAACTACGCGCTTGTTATACAACAAGCCATAGCCTTGGGCAGTCCATGGAATGCCAAGGAATTTGCCGTCCAGTAAAGCGCCGTCAACTGCCCCGGGCTTCGTTAATTTTTCATACTTCGCCTTCTCCGTCTCTAAGTCCATGAACTTATCTTTATATTGGAGAATCGTTCCCGGGTCAAGATTCGCTACCGTGGCCGGATTGCCGGATGCCAACAGGGATTGAAATTTCTCTAACTGTGCTCCTCCAATTGGTGTCGGAATCAATTCAATAGTAACGTTAGGATTCTGCTCGTGATAAGTTTTAAAAAGGTCCTCGAACACGCCGTTCACTTCAGCTGAAGTATTAAAGAAAGTAATCTTGACTCCCTTTGCCTGTTGAGTGGCTCCCGGCGAGGAGCTTGGGGCATTGTTTTGGGAACATGCCACCAATGAGGAAAGCAATATAATCGAACAAATTCCCGTAGTGGTGATACTCTTCATCTTTTTCAAACCCTTTTCCCCCTTACAAGTCTGTTTTGAATGCGCTATCAAATTTATTTTAATCGGTTTCCTCATCTTGTGTCAACCGGTTGACACAAATTTTATATTCTTTTGGCTCAGCATACAAACAAAATAAACCGGCACCCCCAAAATCGGAGTTCCGGTCTTATAAACACTATACAACTTCATTCAACCGCCCATCCCTAAACCGCACAATCCGCTTCGCCTGCTGCGCAATCAATAAGTCATGCGTAATCAAAATAATCGTCCGGCCTTGTGCATTTAATCTCTGTAAAATGTTTAAAATTTCCACACCTGTTTTTAAATCTAACGCTCCTGTAGGTTCATCCGCCAAAATGATGGCTGGATCTCCCGCCAACGTTCGCGCAATAGCAACACGCTGCTGCTGTCCACCAGATAACTCTGATGGAAAATGCTTCTTACGATCCAGCAAGTCCACCGATTCTAGTGCATGTAAAACGAGAGGCTCTCTTTCCTTTTTACTCATTCCCCGATAGATCAAAGGCAACTCCACATTCTCATAGGCACTTATTCTCGGCAGTAGGTTAAAACTCTGAAAAACAAATCCAATCTTCTGATTACGAATCTCAGCAAGCCCAGAATCCTTAAGTACGTTTATTGCTTGACCATCCAGGTCATAGATGCCTTTATCTACAACATCCAAACACCCTATGATGTTCATCAACGTCGATTTGCCGGAACCTGACGGGCCCATGATGGCCACGAACTCTCCATGATCAATATCTAACGAGACGTCATCTAACGCTTTAATTGTTTCCTCGCCCATCGTATAGTATTTACTAGCATTCTCGATATGGATTAACGACATAACCTTCACCTCCATTACTTGCACAGGGTCCAAATAAATGAAGTATCCGATTCGTAACCTTACCTCTTCGCTTATAAAACTCATGATACAGCTTCATCAGTGCCCGCTTCTCAATCCGCGACACGTACGACCGCGAAATCCCCAGCTCCTTCGCAATCTCCCGCTGCGTCCGCTCTTCCCCGCCTAGCTCCAGCCCAAACCGCCCGACGACAACTTCCTTCTCGCGATCGTCCAAGATTTCCAAGTACCGATAGATTTTGCTCTTCTCTATCTTGAGCTGCACCTTATCCACGACGTCATCGGCTTCCGTGCCGAGGATGTCGATCAACGTAATTTCATTCCCCTCTTTGTCCGTACCGATGGGATCATGCAAGGACACATCTTTGCGCGTTTTCTTCAATGAACGTAGATGCATCAAGATCTCGTTCTCGATACAGCGAGCCGCAAAAGTCGCGAGCTTGGTCCCTTTGTTCGGCGAGAACGACTCGATCGCTTTAATCAATCCGATAGTCCCAATCGAGATTAAATCCTCGAGATCTTCCCCTGTATTGTCGAATTTTTTGACATTGTGAACACGAAGCAACGTAAAAACAAACATAAGAAGCACCAATCCACACAAGTGGCTAGGTGCTTCTCGCCAAAACGCTATGGGGCTTCTCCACATGAGCCAAAGTCCATTTGGAGCCACTCGTTAACACCTGTTCCAGATTGCGGAGCCCACTTGGTATCTTTCGCATTATTCGGCGAATTTGAGAACTGTCGAACTGTCTTTACACCATACTCCGGTCTTTACTTGGATTAACTTTGTAATATCTCTTGTATAGTTTACTGAAATAAAATATATCTTGAACACCGATTCTATCGGCAATTTCACTAATGGCGAGTGGAGTTGTCCGTAAAAGCACCCTTGCTTGTTTCATGCGAACCCCTTCCACATATTCAATAACAGATACGCCCTGATGCTCTTTAAATAGTTTAGAGAAATGAGATCGACTTATGTTAACGTGATTACTGACATCATCCAAAGTGAATTTGTTTCGGTATTGTTCATGGATATAGTTTAATGCTTTGACAATTTCTATTCGATGTGTGCCCAAATAATGATATTCATTTAGCCATCGTTCAAATATGGATTTATAATCAGTTAACCGAAAGGCTTGTTTGTGGCTTATTTCCGATTTCAAATCCTCCGGGACAGCAAATCCCTTTTTCTCGATAAAAGTGATCAGGAATTTCAAATCTTCTTTAACCGTACTAGGCGGACGCTTTAAATAACGGATCAAATCAAAAAAGGACTCGATCCACATCGGTAAATTTGAAATTGCCGTGTAGTTGTTATCGTTTTCCATCTCCATGTTTTGAAAAAAAGAATACAAATCTATATCTTTGCTTGTAGATTCGCACTCATTTGGTGAAATGAGGCACGCTGGCGTGCAGTAAAATAATTGTCTCGTATCGTTGATCGAATGACGGACCATCTCAAATAATGAATCTAACGTCGTGAAATCATATCCCGTTATTAATGAAGATTCCAGTTTTAAAAATTGCTGCAACGCAAGCTGAACTTCTTCCATTTTCTCGGTGTGCTTCTCCCTATTGCTTTCACCGAAATCCAGAAGTATAAATCTTGCGTTTTCTAAATGAAATAATTCATTTTTAGGATGAAATTGTTTAATGACTTCTACGGCTACATTCATAAAAGCGTATATGGCAAGATCTGTCTTTTTGTTGAATTTTGCTTCACACCATTCAGAAAATCGGTCCACTTCAAGCAGTGTAAACATCGACTGGGGTTCCTCGAACTGGAAGACTTGGACATTTAATTTCAATGACCTCTTTATCAATTCTGCCGAATTAATACGCTGATGCTGCCATTCATAAAATAATGAGTTTTGAACCATTAACTGTTCATTTGAGTCCAAACGTCCTTTGTCCGAACCTTGATTTCGCGAATCTTCGTAAGCCTGATTTAATTCGGAGACCAGGCTTTCCTTATTGATGGTTGCTTTAAGCAAATAATTTTTCGCCCCATAACGCAATGCCATCTGAGCAAGGTCAAATTCTGCATAGTTGCTTATTACAATTGACCATAACCGGGGATAGAGAATCTTACACTGTTGTATCAACTCTATACCATCCACGATAGGCATGCGAATATCTGTCAGCATAATGTCCATTGCGTTATTCTTTAATACATCTAATGCATCTCTACCATTTTCCGATTCCCATATCTCAATGCCACTGTCCTCCAACATCCACTTTATGTGTTTACGGATAGGCGCCTCATCTTCTACTATCAAAAGCTTCATCCAAGCGTCAGCTCGTTTCATCTGGAATAAATACCCGAATGCAAGTCCCTATAGATGGAGAACTCTGAATATCAATATAAGCGGATCCCCCATAGTGAAGCAACAAACGATCTTTTACATTCGCTAACCCAATGGATTTTCTCGATTTTTGTGTCTCCCTATTTATAAATCCGTCTCCATTATCTTGAACGGTTATCTCCATTCCACCCTCTTTAAACTGTGCGAATATTTGAACCCATCCGGTTGGTTTACCAGCAAAAGCATGTTCAAAACAATTTTCTAAGAGTGGCTGTATAAGCATACGTAATACAACCTTTTCCATAGTCTCCTCTTGAAAATGAATATCGACTTTATATTCGTCACCAAATCTAGCATTTTGTATCTCGATATACCTAAGTAAATACTCTTTCTCTTCTTTCATCGTCCAATGAGAATTTTCCCTATATAATTGCTGTCTTAAAAGAAAAGAAAGAGATAGTATTAATGAACTTATCCTTTGCTGTGAGGTGGAGTCGGCAATAAATCGAATCGTACTTAATGTATTTAATAAAAAATGCGGATTCATTTGTTGCTGAAGCATTTGCATTTCCAATTTCCTTTTTTCAGTAGAAGCCAGTTCAAAGTTTTTACGAGAGGTCGTCAGATTATGGACCAATTGGCGAAGTATTTCTGATAATTCAACGATTTGGTAATCGGATTGAATGGATATCGTTAAATTGGGTGAATTCGATGTTAATTGCTTGGATAAGGATCGTATTTGATTAAATATTTTTCTAGTTGTCTGAAGTACCACTGCCATAATTCCAAAATAAATAATTAATATCACAACAATTGTCATAAACACAACAAAACTAAACAATTTCAACTGGTTGTTTAAAAAATCCGTACTTTCCAATTGATATAAGTACCAATTCGTTGGATTTAGCTGCTTCATGCTGTGAGTACTCGTGCTTTTCGATATTTTCTCTACGGTTTGATCACCATCTATTTGAGTTGAAAACAAACTTTCGTGATTTTCATTTTCAATTACATAATGTCCCCCATCGTTTTTTAGAATATTTTGTATATATGAAATAGGGATAACGATTGAGATCATCCCCTTTTTTGTAGCAGTTCCAGGGTTGAACAGCCAGCGTGTGAATACAATAAAGCTTGCGGAATCTCCATTTATTTGAGGACAGTCTATCATAGACCATTTGAAACTATAAAAAATATCAGCTTCTTCCCAGTCCATGATTGTTAGAACCCGTTCCTGCAATTGTTCCTTTCTTAAACCCAGCCGAGATGTATCTGATTGATAAATATTGCCGTTGTTGTCACGTAGAATGACCGCGTATTTTTCATTGAGAAAGAAAGCATATTGCAGCCTTTCTATCGCTTCTAAATAAATTTTATTTTTCTCAATATCGTAAGGATCCTTCACGTCAAGTGAACCTAAAAATTGCCTATCGTTAATAAATAGATTTGTAGCCATAAATATTCTTTGAAATAAATCTTGAACACGAGAAGATGTTTGTTCCATCCTGAATTGATTAACCTCGTTCACCTTGCTCACCAAAGTTTGCTCGGTAAATCGATAAACAAAAAAGAGTACCAACGATAAGGGAATGAAAACGGCCACTAGCAAAAAAATTAATCTGCGCTGAACCGATTTAGGACCTGAATACCGTTTGTGACCCCACAACATCATGCTTCTTCTCCTTGTAAAAGTTCTATGCCCGCCTCTAATCAGACGAGCATAGAAAGTTACTTATTTATTTTTTTGATCTTGAATCACTTTGTCGACTTTTTGCTTAATATTTTTCAAAGTATCATCCACCGATACTTTTCCAGTGTAATATTGTGTAAGTTGATCCAAGAAGGTTGCTTCATATTCAGATGGCGCGCCAAAAACCGGCTTTTCTGCGACATTAATCACTTCAGGATCACCGCCAAACAAATATTTGATTTGTTCCACAGTGATTCCGTCATCTTTTAACTTGTCAGCTAGCTCTTGGAAGTACTTGTTCGCATCGATCTTATTATACATTGGAAGCGTTCCCGTACTCAAGGTGTAATCCGCGACGTACTCCTTAGCGAATATCAACGCTTCTTTGGCATGCTTTGAATTTTTGGGAACCGCCAAAGAATCGATGCTTGACCAGTTCATATGCTTGCCAGCCATTTCTTTAGGCACCGGCATTGGTGCAATTCCAGCTTTCCATTCACGCGGGAATTTATCTTTTTTCGTCGCAGCTAACTGTGCATACCATTGGGCACCAACAACCATTCCGTAATTACCGTTCCAGTAGGATAAGAAATCTGTATTGTTGGAGATATATTCCGCTACTGGCATTGCTGCTTTCTTCACATTGATAACATCATTCATCCATTCTAAGCTACGTTTGAATTCCGGTGCATTAATATTGCTCAATCCATCTGAGGTATAGAACTTACCGTCAGTTAATTGACTGCCGAAACCATAGTAGTACATGCCCCAATTGTTATAAAACATACCGTATACTTTGTTTTTTCCACTTTCATTGTTCGTTAGTTTCTGAGCGGTGACGGCGTATTCGTCCCAAGTCATTGGCACTTTAGGATCGGGGTATGGAACTTTAGCATCATCGAATACTTTTTTATTATAAAAAAGCATCCAGTTATTTTGTTGAATAGGAAAACGATAATATTTCCCATCTTTATCCGGTTTGAAATTACCGAAATCTTTACTCATATCTACGCCAGCTTCTTTGGCTGCTTCATCAATTGACATGAGAAATCCCTTATTAATCGCATCAAACTGATCTACACCATTGCCCCAGATTAAATCAACGACAGAGCCGCTAGCCAGCATGACATTACGTTTATTAATATATTGTTCATGGGGGACTGAGATCGGATCAATCTTAATATTCGGGTACTTTTTGTGAAAACGATCGATAAAAGCTTTAAACTCAGGTGTATCCATATACTCAGAAATATTTAATACCTCAAGTGTCACGCTGGCCTTTGAGCTTGCATCTGTATTCTTAGTATCAACAGCACTTGTATTGCTTGGCGAACTGCCTTTGGAACTGCAGCCTGCTGCCATGAAAACCAGCATACAGGACGCTGCGATAACGGACAATTTTTTGATCATTTGTGTTGTTCCCCTTTATTTATTTTATTTTTGTACAATTTAATTATAGAGTGAAATGAATTCGATATTGAATGGAATAAACGCTTGGCTCATTTGTAGAATTGTCTGTTCTTTTATCCTTTTATTCCTGAAGAAGTCACACTCTCGATAAATTGTTTTTGTAGAATCAAAAATACAGTTAATACAGGTACAATGGCAAGGCATGCCAGCGCCATTTGTTGTGCATAGTCTTTACCAAATTGAGTTTGAAAACTTTGTAAGCCCATTGGTATTGTATAAAGATCTTTAGATTTCAAAAAAATCAGGGGCTGATAAAACTGATCCCAGATCATAAAAAAACTGAGTATGCCTAGCGTAATCAATGGAACTTTAGCTAAAGGTAGTGCTACTTTCCAAAAAGACCGTGTAATTCCGCTACCCTCCATGTAAGCAGCACTAATTAATTCACGAGGAAAACTCAAAAAAAATTGTCTCATCATGAAAATGGATAAAATATCCAAAATATTCGGGATGATTAATGCCCACCTTGTATCCAATAAATGAACAAAACGAAATGCAATAAACTGTGGTAATAAGGTAAGCTGATACGGTACAAATAATGTCATTAAGAACAGGAAAAATATGGATCCAGAATACTTGAATTTTAAAAAACCAAATGAATATCCACCAAATGCAGCAATAATTAAACGAAATACAACTGAGAAGACGACAACAAATATAGAATTGTATAACCAAGTTAAAAAAGGCGTGTTGAGCCAAATGTTTCTGTAATTCTCGAAATTCAATTGTCCCCAATGGAAGAAGACAAATGGCTTTTCAAAAACTTGGCTTTCAAATTTAAAAGAAGTCGATACCATCCAAAGAAGCGGAGTGATAAAGATTAGTCCGATTATGATAAATATAAGTGATCTTATACCTTGCCCAACATTAAATCCATTTTCCACAGTTATCCTCCTCCTAATATAGGGATCTTTGAGTGGAGCTCAAAGTCTCTCCGCTTATGTTATTGATAAAACACCCATTTCTTTTGTGCAATCCAATTGATCCAAATTAACAATAAGGTTATCAAGAAAAGAAACACACCGATTGCAGATGCATAGGAGAAATCAGAAAATTCAAAAGCGGAACGATAAATATAATAGGTAAGTGTGGTTGAGCTGAATGCAGGTCCACCTTTAGTCATTAAAGCCATTTGATAGAAAGCTTGAAGCCCACCGATAATTGTGATCAGTAGAAGAAAAAAGGTAGTTGGCGAGATTAATGGTAGCGTGATATGTCGGAATCTTTGCATGAGATTGGCCCCATCAATCGAAGAAGATTCATAGTAGTCGGTTGATACTGCTTGCAATGCGGCTAGAAATAAAATGCAATGATAACCAACGTCTTTCCATGCTCCGATGATAGCAAGAACAGGCAATGCCCAATGTGTATCCACCATGTATTGCGGAGGTGTAGAGACACCCAAGCTCATAAGTAAACTATTTAATGGTCCTTGCGTTGGGTGCAAAAACACATTCCAAACGACTAATGTTGCTACATAAGTGGTGATATAAGGAATAATGAAAAATGTTCGGACCAAACCTCTCATATAGAGTTTGGCATTAAGGATTAAAGCCATTGCAAGTCCAAGTACAAGGGTCAATGGGACATAAATCACCAAATAAATGCCTGTATTTTGAACTGATTTCCAAAAATCTTCTTCATGAATCATTTTGCTATAATATTTCAACCCCTCAAACGAAAAATCCCCTGACATGAGGTCTACTTTATAGAAGCTCAAGAAAAAAATTCCTAGTATCGGTAACAAAACAAACAGGAAAAATCCGATGATACTAGGGATTGCGAATATGAAACCCACTTGCTTTTCGCGTCTCTCTAATGAATAGCCATGGCGAAACTTCTTTTTTGCAGGATGAGTAAGTGTATTGATCTTCTCCACGGGTTGCCTCCTATTAAATTGATTGAATAGTTATATTATCTACTATTTCAGATGGACCCGGAATGGAGCAAATGCTTTACTCATTTGTATTATTGTCTTATTTGCCAGGGGTAGCAAGCCAAAACAAAAAGAACACGATAGCCCATATTGGGTTCCGTGTTCTTTGTTTGTGAACTACAAATTTTTCTCATAGGAAACTGACGATTCTCATCATTCATTCAACATGCTTACCAACTTGTTATCCCTGATTGTCGGATTGATCATGAGGTACTATGACGGTAACAGATTCAACCTTTTTGTTGCCAGCTTTATCGGTAGCTGTATACGTGATGGTATAGATGCACGACTTCTCCCCACGTAAGCTAAAGGAAGTGGCCGCTGTGCCGAAATTGGCCTGAATGTCGCTTTGGCCGCTATCTGGTTGATTGCTCGTTATGGACGTTAATACCACGGATTCAACGTCCGATGTAGCATCACTAGGATTCAGCGTGGCATTGATCGTAACCATTTTATGATTCGCTGGCCAAATCGACGTCTTATCTAACTGGACGGAAAGAGCTGGAGCTGTCTTGTCAACTTTAAATTCGACGGTTTTGAGATCTTCTACATTGCCTGCCTGATCCTTGCTGCGGTATCCGAGCTTATAAATTCCGTCACCGAAAGCTGGAATGGAGCCGGTGTAAACGACCCATTCACCGTCATTCACTTGGTATTCCGTTGTTACGGAGCCTCCGTAAACACTAGCGCTTACAGATAAGTTTACGGTCACATCCGTCGTGTACCAGCTGTTCTTGCCGTTAGGCGCAGCCGGACTTAACATTGCGGTGGTTACAGGAGGAACCCCCTTTAATACGTTAAGTACGAACGTCCTTGTGTCCGAAACAGTACCTTTTGTAATCGTTGCTAAAAGCCTAACAGTCGCATCTGATTCAAAAGATAACGGGCGGGTTACCGTACCGTTCGCGTCGATGACAGATGTAGCGTCACTGCTCCATGTAATTATTGTCCCGTTCGCACCGTTCGTTATCAAATGAACGTTTTTCGTTACACCTACTTCGCTGTCACCTTCCGCGAAGCCGATAGCAAGATTCGCTTTATCCAATGCGACGTCCATCTGATCGGATTCAATCTTAATCGATGTGGATCCTTGTACACCACTGCCGTCAGTGGCCGCTGCAACTACTTTTACTGTACCTCCTTTTATTGCCGTTAGTAATCCATTGGCATTTATAGTCGCTTTATCCGTTACTGTGATACCATCCGCCTCGAAGACGTTCCATGTTACTCTGCTGCTTGCATCTGCAGGGAGGACGTTGGCCTGCATTTGCAGCGTACCATTCACGGAGAGCGAATTTGCACCGCCTGCGCCATGTACAGAGATCGATGTAACTAATGACTGTCCATTAATGATCAATTCCGTTATGTTCGGTTCTTTTCCCCAACCATTTGAATCTATTTGAGTGGCAGTGATATAAAGCCTTATTTTTTGTGCAGTAATATTTACGAAAGAATGTGTGACCGACGAATTTATCGTTGTTCCAGTTACAATATCGACCCAACTTGATCCGTTATCATATTGCACTTTATACCCGGCTGTCCTGTTTAAATTTTCCTTGATTGTTACTTGATTAATCGTTTTATTTGTTCCGAAGTCCATTTGAAGCCACTCATTTACTCCGGTTCCGGACTGCGGCGACCATTGTGTGCTAGTGTTCCCATCTTTCGCTTTGCTGGGCGTAAAATCTGAATTATATTGACTCGATGCAGTTGCATCTGCACTTAAAGAAAGATTTTGGAAGTTTTGAGGCACACGTTCAATATTCAATTCGGCAGCAGACGCAAAGCCGCCATGTCCACGGGTAGCTGTCAGTTTCACATAAGTTGCTGATACTGAATTAAAAGTTGCGATCTTTTCCGCATTATCATCTGCCCACGTTCCGGATACTGCATCCGTGAACGTTACACCATCCGTGCTTGTAGAAATCGTGTAATCCGTAATATTACCATTGGATTCACCATTTTGCCTTGGCAGGTACCTTAATTTCGTAATGCTGTAGGTCCCCCCAAGATTCATCGTTATGGATTGAGGAAGATTGGCCATTGGAGACCATTCAGTATGCCAGATCGTTCCACTGTTCCCGTCAAGCGCTTTGCTTGCCTCATTACCGCTATGCTGGCTGGTTGCAGTGGCTGTCATTTGTGATTGAGGGATGTCATTAGGATTAGGAACTACAGGAACATAATTGTTGTTTCTTGTTACCGTAAAACCTTGAGAAGTGTCAATTGTGTCGGTATTCGTATACATATAGGACAAAGTTATACCTTTGGTTACCCCACTCTGTGCAAACGTATTTCCTGATATAGTTACATTTTTTGAACCTTTTGCATTGATCTGAACCCCCCCTTCCTGAGCGATGTTATTGGTAAAGTTGAATCCGTTGACGCTTCCTGCAAAGATCGAGGTGGTTCCTCCCGTCTTATAAAATGAATTACCGCTAATACTGATGTTGCTGTGCACGGTCTGATCAGGGTTCGTGGAAGGCGCGCTAGGCGAAATGTCTATGACAGAATTCCCATTGTTATTGAATGTATTATTGCTTATGGTTACGTTCCTGACCATACCGGATTCATACCAACTGCTGGCATCATCGGCAATCAAGATCGCACTCATTTCCATTCTATTGAATCTATTGTGATCAATTAGAACATTCCCGCGAGTCGTCACCAGGATGCCCCTTGTAGGAATGGATTCAAAAGTTGAATTGCTAATTGTGACATTCGGGTTCCACGTTGCATTTTCCACAAAGTAATCATTAACGGTTATCGAGCTTGGAACATTTTTATCAAGGGTAAGCAGGATATTATTGTCATCTACTCGAGTCACACCAGTTACGATAGCGCTGTCAGAGGATAGAAGTGTTGAACCCTTTATAAAATCGATACTGTCATTAACCGCAAAAGCATCAAATCCCCAGCTCTGCGAGTGCTTAAATCTAACCTTGATCTGGTTGGAGGCCGGTTTGTCGACAATTTGTAGATGAGTACCGTGAATATTGATCGGATCATCATGTGCTCCGAAGAAGTTGGAATTGTTTACCGTTATTTGGCCTTTGCAACCCGAAATTTGCATGAAATCGGCCATAGATGCGTTTGTCCGCCCACTTCCCGTTTTCGGTGCGAAATTTAATTGATCAAAGGTAAGGTTTTCACTATACTGCCCTACGATGCCTAGTCCAGGAGCAGCGTAAAAGTTTACCCCTGTCCAGGTTACATTCTTACTCCGGTAAATAAAAGCACCCTGTTCTTTGCGAACGTCGTTTCTAAGCTGAAAGACGTGTCCGATGGCTAAGCTCGGGGCGCTGGTGTAATTAAATCTTACTCTCCTGTCTCCTAAATCCTGCGCGCTAGAAGCGTTCGCAAAGGGATTGGATTTTCTCCACGTCTTTTTGGTATTTGGATCATATTCTTGCACTTGAGTGACGTTTGCGTACCCTCTCGCTACCCAACTGTCTGTCGCGTTGCCATTGCTGTCAACCTCACCTGTCCATTGAAGTCGATTATTTACAATCTTATACAAGGAATCCGGATGAACATTCATTTCAATATAATTGCTACCAACTGCTGCCACCGTCATTTCAGACATAACCGGCCGTTTGAAATCAAAGCTAATGTTATTCATGTTCACATTTACGGCATGATCAAATATAATGGGCGTCATCACGCCGTGGAACATCAGCGTCGAATCGTTTCCACGTATCGTCAAGTCGCTGATGTTATTAAACAAAAGTCCGACCTTTCTCCACCCTCCTGGCGATTGTGATGCAGTCGATGCATTGGAAATATAATATTGAGCATCCAAAGCAGACGAATCCTTAAAGTTATATGTGGCTGTCGGAAAATCCAAAATGACTGGTTTCGCGGCATTTTTGGCGGCTGCAATGGCTTCATTAACTGCGGGACCTGCATCATCCCCGGAATAAGTAACGGTGATGACCGAATAATTAACACCACCAATTGTTTCCGTGGTTTGGGTATAATTTGCAGAAGCAGCATTTGCCTTCGGTGTCTGAATAACGATTGTGAAAATAACTGCAAATACAGTGAGAATCAGATACGTAGAAATTGAAATCTTTTTCATTTGAAGCATGTTAAACATACTTTTTTCCACCCTTCTTTTTCCTGAAAATAATCTCAACTCGAATTTGCTGCATTTTCCATAGAGAAGCCTCTGGCTGAGTTTGTCCCCCCTTAGCTAAACAAGTTTATTGTAAGCATAAATAGATTATAATCCATTACTGGTAAAACGCTTTGTAATTTTAGCTGAAACTATTTGTAATTTGTTATCATCTTACAAACCCGAATAAATGCGCTTGCGTGAGAAATTTAATGTTTATTTTGATGAAGGCGGTCCATATGTCTTTTTTCTATACTCCGCCTCTAGATTGCATCACATGGTTTGATTTGTAAAATTGTCTGCACAATACTTCCTGATTGTTCACTGTCTCTTGGCCTTGCACTAAGAAGTGTGCAAAAAAACCGCCATATGAATAGCGGTAAATGTAACATACTCCTATAACAAAAACTTCGTTAGACGATACATATAATTTAATGCACCAATCTCCCATCCCGAAACCTCACAATCCGCTTGGCCTGCTCCGCAACCTGCCGATCATGAGTAATTACAATAATCGTCCTGCCCTGCTCATTCAGCCGCCTGAAAATATAGGTACTTAATCTCGGAAGCAAGTTGAAGCTTTGAAAAACGAAACCAATCTTCTGATTACGAATCTCAGCAAGCCCAGAATCCTTAAGTGCATTTATTGCTTGACCATCCAGGTCATAGATACCTTTATCTACAACATCCAAGCACCCGATGATGTTCATCAGCGTTGATTTGCCAGAACCTGACGGTCCCATAATAGCCACGAACTCTCCATGATCAATATCTAGCGAGACGTCATCTAATGCTTTAATCGTTTCCTCGCCCATCGTATAGTATTTACTAGCATTCTCGATATGGATTAACGTCATAACCTTCACCTCCATTACTTGCACTAAGTCCAAATAAATGAAGTATCTGATTCATTACCCTTACCGCTTCGCTTTATAAAACTCATGATACAGCTTCATCAGCGCCCGCTTCTCAATCCTCGACACATAGGAGCGACTGATGCCGAGCTCTTTCGCAATCTCCCGCTGCGTCCTCTCTTCCCCGCCAAGCTCCAAGCCGAAGCGTCCAACAACGACTTCCTTCTCGCGATCATCCAAAATCTCTAAGTTCCGATAGATTTTGCTCTTCTCTATCTTGAGCTGCACCTTATCCACGACATCGTCGGCCTCCGTGCCAAGGATGTCAATCAAAGTAATTTCATTCCCCTCTTTGTCCGTTCCGATGGGATCATGCAAGGACACATCTTTACGCGTTTTCTTCAATGAGCGAAGATGCATAAGTATTTCGTTCTCGATACAGCGAGCGGCGAATGTCGCGAGCTTGGTCCCTTTGTTCGGCGAGAACGACTCGATCGCCTTAATCAATCCGATCGTCCCAATCGAGATCAAATCCTCGAGATCTTCTCCTGTATTGTCGAATTTTAGAACACAAAGCAACGTAAATTCCCACTACACACCCGATAGATGAATAATGTTCAGTTGTTCACTTAACATAGGATTAAATAAATCAGACGATATGCGGAGCTTCCGGAGCGGCTCCGCCGGTTCCCGGCCATACCTGCTTCGCTTCGCCGATCAATTTGGAGCCGTCCTTCGCCATCTCATGAACCCATCCACCCCCGAATGCCAGATAGCGTTTGCCGTCATCGTCGTTGAAAATGGATGGATCAATGAAATGATGATTAAGCATGATAGCTTCGCTATATGGTCCTTCCGGGCGGTCTGCGACGAAAAGTAAATTCGTGCATCGTGGTTGACCGTGATAATAAGGTACAACCACCCAAAACTTTCCGTCATAATATGAGATGTCCGGAGCAAAAACGCCGAAGGAATCCGGCATTCCCGTCAAATCAAGCTGGCTCTTACGTGTAATGACATGACCGATAGCTTTCCAGTGGGCCAAATCCCTGGAATGGAGGACTTGAACGCCAGGGAAAAACTGAAACGTCGAGGTCACCATATAGTAATCTGCTCCAACGCGGACAATCGAAGGATCGGGGTTATCACCGGGTACAATCGGGTTTTCGATAATTCTGTTTAGCCCCTTCATTCCTTGGACTCCTCTCTCTGAAACCGATAAATCTCGTTTGCATCCTGCCAAAAACTCGAAAAACATACACCGGTCAATCGGCGCCATTCTTCTTCTAACTGCTGATCAACTATACGAGTCGGAATCTCTAGTGAGAGATCCGTTTCGACGATCATAAACAAGATCAGTCCTTCGCGAAAAATACGCATAGACATAATTCCTGCTTCCCGCATGTGTTTCTCGTTCCCTGCAGGAATGTCGCGATGAAGTTGTTCATAGCGTTCGACTTGATCCGCGTGAAGATGTGCCACTTTGATCGTTGTCATCCTGTTTGTCTCCATCTCTTCCTCACTCCTTCATCTCTTTCATATCCAATCGGTAAATCCGAGCGGCGTTCCCGGCAAAAATAGCATTGCGCTGCGATGGCGTTAGCGAAGATGGCAGCGCCTCACGTGCTATTTCTAAAATCTCTGTGAAGCTGCCGGCTTGCAAGCAGACGGGCCAGTCACTTCCGAATATGATTCTATCCGATCCAAACATCTTACAGATACGTTCAACATAGGGAGCAACATCTACAGCCTGCCAAGGCATTCCTCCAGCACCGGTAGCCAGCCCTGACAGCTTGCAAGCCGTATACTCAAACTGGGCGATCAGATTCAAGCCATCCGTCCAAGAGTCAATCCCTTTTCCCGAAATGTCTGGAAAAGCAAGATGATCAACGACAGCTGAAACCTTTGGAACGAGATCCAGCAGCTTCACGATCCTAGGCAGATCAGAGGGGCCAATGAGGAAGTCAATTGGAAATCCATCTTCAGCAAGCAATGCTAAATTGCAGAGCAGCTTTGGATAACGACTCCAATCTCCATCTTCGACAATTGGAAGGTTTGGACGGATGCCTACAAAGTGTGAATCAGCTCGAAAACGGAGGTAATGTTTTTCAAAATCAGCTCCTTCTAGATCAAGCCACCCGACCACGCCCAGCACCGTTTCCTCCTGCTTACAAATTTCAAGCATAAATTCAGTCTCTTCCATGGTAGCTGCCGCTTGTACAAGTACAGTACCGACCACGTTGTTCTGCTTTAGGTCAGGCTTTAACTGTTCCGGCATATAATCGCGATACAACACCGCTCCGGCCTGTGGAGACAACCATGCATAATCCCCACGCGCAAGCTTCCAATAATGCTGATGTGCGTCAATAATCATTTAACATCTCGCCCCCGAATGAATGTCTGCTTATCAGCATCCGGCCAAGGCATATCGTAAGTTGGAGTATGAACAAAACGCTCCATCGCAATACGTAATGTGATACCTGTTCCCGCAGGCAGCGATACGTGAAGCCACTTCTCTTCAACCGCCACAGTTCCGATCACATCGCCTTTGGTATTTATAATTTCTCCATGTAAAAAATGATGTTCACCGAATACGCCGGCCTGAACAACCAACGCTCTATCTTCAAACTGGTTCGTGTTAACCAAATGAAGTGTCACTGAATTCGAGGTTAACTTCTCTACCAACGCCGATACGCCTGAAGGAAGTCCCGGACGCTTCGCGTCAGCATCAAAATACCTGACTCGTCCATGCTGCAGCCCCCCGTGCGATATGTGCATTGGCCCACCAAGCGTCAGCTGCACAAGTCCCTCGAAATACAGCGGACACATTTCCTGCCAGATGTGAATAGCAGAGTAGATGCCCTCACTGTAATGCTCCGACCAATTTCGCGGATCACCATCGGGCGATCTCATTTTGGTCAGTTGTTTCCCGACCATTTCGTAGTTGGCATTTAGGATACGCTCTGGATAATCCGGATTAAGTCCGCGAATATATTGATACCAAGGCTGCGTGTTCCCAATATAATGCTTGGTCTCCCGACCAGTTTTGGGGTCCCTCCCGGAGAAAGCTGGTACAATCACTTCATTCCAGTCGTGATCTTTCGGAATACGCTCCACGCGTTCCAAATCCTCATCCGCCATCGACAACGACCATAGGTAGACCGGATATTTCGGCGTTGCTTCGCGATAATCCGTCCAACCGCTATCAAAATGCTTATATGGCACAACCCATTTACCATCCTGCTCTTGGCGTAGCTCCCAGTTTCTGTCCAACTGCTCTCTAACTAACTGCAAGCCGTTCAAGTCACCAGTAAGAAGCACCGTATTCATACACGCATTCGTCAGCGGCTCAAGTATCGTCATGAAGCCATGAGGCCAACGCCAACCATAATAGCCTCCCCACCATTTGCCGTCGTTGTACTCCCCTATTTGCCCGGATAGCCCTACATTGTCCGGAATAATACCACCGTTCTGATGTGTTCGTTCCTGCCAAGCATTCACATAATCGATCACCCAGTTCCGTAAGCTCTCATCTCCAGAATGTAAGAATGCATGTGTAATCAAGCCCGTCGCATTCAAATTCAGAGGCACATCCCCACGATTCATTCTCTCATTCATCATATTAATCAGGTTTTGATAAACCTCATCATTGGACCAAGGACATTTGAGGCTTTGAAAATCTACACCGGGAATATCTTCATACGGAGCCAGATAATCGTCCAAAATGCCTCGGTGCGTACTCCAATCCTCTTCGGATACCTCAAACCGTGGACCACGGCTGCCCGTCAATGGGGAACGGATCAACTTCAGTTCTTTATCGTAATTAAGAGCTTCTGGATCATCACCTGTATACATGCTCGCAAACTTCATTGCCCGATGTCGATCTTTGAGCGTTGATGGTCCGGCCAATCCTAGAAAATACAAATATAAGTAGCCCTCTCCATGATGCATCCAATCATAATACCCATCGAATTCACGATGGATTTGACCGTATTCCGTCCACTGCCATGTAATGCCATCCCATATTTTCCGGGAAATCTCGTGCAGCTCACTGCTGCCTCCGATCACATACAGGAGCGCCAAATTCATAAACCCTTCATATGGATCATCCGACCCATCCATCCCCGGCCAATGCTCAAACCAAATAAGCGTGCCATCAGGGTGCGTGTACCGATCAACGAATTCTTTGGCCGCTTTGTTCAGCGTTTCAAAAAGAGTCTGTTCTTGCAGAGCCCACTGAGGCGGAACGACGTGCTCCGATGCACGGACATATGCGGGCAATTCGTGACGATGAGATGAAATCATTGCACATTTCTCCTTCCGATTAATGCGATTACATCAGTTGAACAATTGCTGCCCTTGAAATAGCTCATACACTTTTTTCAACTCTTCAGACTCTAAGCCCTTTCCATCACAGAAAGACAAATTGGTGCGCAGCGAAGTAAGCGAAGCTGTTCCCGTTAACGTGACATGAATATCAGGGTTGCTTAAGCTAAACCTCATGGCAGGTTCTATCAGCCCTTTAGGCTCCGACTTCCGCAAGAAGCCTATCATTTCCATTCGATCTCTGGCCTTTGAAGACGTTTCATCGTCCAAAAAGTGAGCCGGTGCATCAGCTAAAATACCCATACCGAGCACACTGCCGTTGATCACGCCGACGCCCAACTCCTTGGCAAATGGCAGCACTTCGTCCTTAGCCGTATGATCCAGTAACATATAGCGGGCATAAAATTGGATTGTATCGAAGAGCCTCGTATCCATAAATCTCATAAGCAACGGCAAATCTCTCGTGGTTACGCCAATATAGCGAATTTTTCCGTCTTGTCTAAGTTTTTGCAACGCTGGAATGGTTTCATTCACGACAAGCTCATACGGCTGACTCTCCACATCGTGAATTTGCATAAGATCAATCCAATCCGTCTGCAGCCGCTGCAGGCTATCTTCCACAGATCGGATAGTGCTGTTGTAATCGTATGTCATGTCCGACCTGACTGCTTTGGAAGCTAGTACGATGCCCTCTCTGCGACTGATCAGCGCTTTACCAATGCGGCGCTCCGATTCGCCTCGTCCATATAAGGGGGCGGTATCAATGAAATTGATACCCGAATCAATCGTCTCATGAATCAAACGCTGTACTTCAGCTTCATCCGTCCTGCCAAAATCACCAGCAAGCGGAGCGCCGCCCAGGCCAAGTTTGGATACCTTCAATCCTGTTTTACCGAATATTGTATACTCCACGTTCATCGCTCCTTTTTTCAATAAAGGGAACTTTCCCTATCTCATTGCAATGAGTCTTGAGAAAATCCCCTTAACCGACTGATCTTATGAACTAATTAAGGCTTGCTTTTGTCTTCAATGGCGCTTCTTCGGTCGCCCGTACCCGGCTGATTGCGTCCGGGGTTGTCTGCAATGTGAAAATAGTTAATGCGGTCAATGTAACCGGTGGCGTTGCGAATGACATTGCCTTCTGTAACTTGTTGATGGTAAAGGACGCTATCCAATTCGTTGCCCGTTTGGGAAATGACCGACTTCACTTTTGGCTATTCTAACTCAGCGTAATCTTGAAGAAGAACTACTGGATTTTTCATCCCATGAAGTTCGAACAATACCAGCTCATTCTCCCCTTCCCGCAGCAACGGAGCCGGAATGTACAACGTTTTTTGCGGGCCAATATCCCAATAGCGACCAAGATTAAAGCCGTTAATAAAAGCGACACCCTTGATCCAACCATCCAACTTCAAAAATGTATCGCCTGCTTCATCAATTAGAAATACTCCTCTGTAAAATGTTGGGGTAATTGGGCTCGTCGCTTGCACATCGTTATATTTCAGAGCAGCCAAATCATGCAGCGGCAGCGTATGAATTGTCCAATTATATAGGAATTGCAGACCTAGACGAACACCTTCGGTAATTCCCTTCGGATCTTTCATGTTATAGCCGTAATTAATCCGCCCTTGATTTTCTACCAAAATGCTTAATATTGCACCCCCGGGCGGAATGTCCAGCACGATATCGTGGTCTAATATATTCGGTGTCACATCGTGTGTGTTTCGTTCGATAACGCCTTGAAACACGCCATCAAGGTATACGAGCGCGCGATCTCGTACCTCTTGGATCGCCAATTTGGTCTGCGATAATGGCCCTTGAACAGATGTTGTATATAAAATAAACCCATAGTTCTGACCAAGTCGTTCCATCGGCTCCGGACATACACTGTGAATCGGGTTAGTCAACAAAGCAAGCGAGTCAAACAACCGCGCTTGCTCCGTTAATCGCACTTCACCGTAATGTTTCTTCGGTAGAGGAAGTGGCAATTCTATAGCTTCAACTTCGGTATATTTTGAGATCACTTCGCGAATCGCGATATATTTGTCAGTAATATCACCGGATTCACTCAACAATACGTCATAATCATAGCTGGTCACCGTCGGTTCATATTTGCCCAAATCATTGGCACCGTTATAAAATCCGAAATTCGTTCCTCCATGGAACATATAAAAATTGACTGACGCTCCCATTTGCAGCATCCGATCCAGCACTTGCACTACATCTTCACTTTCTCGAACATGATGTTTTTTACCCCAATGATCAAACCAGCCGTTCCAAAATTCCATACAGACGAGCGGTTTACTCGGCTGATAGTCCAGCAGCTTTCCAAACGCCTCATCCGGCCGTGATCCAAAGTTGGTTGTAGCCAAAACATCCGGAAGAAGCGTGCCTCCTTGCAAGTTGCTGTCCGTATACCCATCCGATGTGAATAATAGAACGTCTATGCCACGACCAATCATAGCCTGCTTCACATACATCAAATAGTTCTTATCGTTGCCATAACTTCCGTACTCATTTTCGATTTGCATAGCAATAATCGGTCCGCCATTCGTACAAAGCAGCGGTACTAATTTGGCCAACAACACATCATAATAAGCATCAACTTTGTCCAAATATGGCCTATGAGCGCAGCGCAGCCGCATATTGTCTTCCTTTAGAAGCCATGCAGGCAACCCGCCGAATTCCCACTCCGCGCAAATATAAGGACTCGGTCTAATAATCACGTGCAGACCGAGTTCTCCAGCTAAATGAATGAATTGCTCGATATCGGCAATCCCCTCAAAGTTAAATTGGCCTTCTTTGGGTTCATGCAAATTCCATGGCACATACGTTTCAACCGTATTTAACCCGCAAGCTTTTAATTTGAGAAGACAATCTCGCCAATATTCTGGAACGATTCTAAAATAATGCAAAGCTCCCGATAAAATTCGGATCGGCTTGCCGTTAAATACAAATTTGTTACCTGAGATGCTTAGCATTTTCCGGTTCTCCTTATCTTCAATTCCTGCATATACTCGGCCATTTGGATCACCTTGCTTTCCAAACGCGACTTTTCAGCAGCGAACGCCATCAGATGGCTTTGTACGGAAGTCCTTGCACCAGTAAGTCCAGCCTCTTCTCCTCCATTGCTGACTAATCGGACGAAATCCCGCATAATGCCGTGATCGCCTCCACCGTGGCCTTCCAATGGCGAATCCAGAGAAATCTTTTCTTTTAACCCAGTTATGAAGCTGGTGACCTCGATTTCATTCCTATCCATATCTGCTCTAATCTGACCGCGAGCGCCCATCAACTTAAGCGAGCGCCCTCCTTCATGCGTGAAAGCGCACATTGTGAAGGCGACAGTGACCTCATTAGCGAATTCCAAATTAACGACTTGATGATCCACTACATTGTTGTCGCAATGGTAGACGCATCTGCCATAAGGTCCATCCTTCAAAGCATGCAGGACGCCTTCATCGCTTGGATCGTTACTGACGACGTTGCGCAGCACGGTACCAACCCAGTCGTCTCTCTCAAGGTACATTTTAGGCGCATAATATGGGCATTCATTTTGAACCGGACAGCCGTCCAAACAGCGTAATGGCGCTCCTTCCGGCGCACTTTCGGTGCGAAAATGCGTTAGTGATCCGAATGAGGAAACTTTCGTGCAGTCGGCATCCACCAACCATGACAAAATATCCATGTCATGACAGCTCTTTGCCAAAATCATAGGGCTGGAGGTTTCGGATTTCCGCCAGTTTCCTCTTACAAAACTATGCGCTTGATGCCTATGCTCTACATTTTCCGTATGTTGAATGGAAATAAGACGACCAATCGCCCCATCTACTAACAGCCGTTTAATCGTTACAAAAAAATCGGTATACCGAAGCACATGGCATATCGAAAATACCCGGTTATATTTCTCGGCGTATTCCCCCATCACAACGCACTCGGTCGGACTAGGCGACATCGGCTTTTCCAGCAGTACATGATACCCTTTCTCCAAAGCTCGGATGGCAGGCTCGTAATGCATTTGGTCCTGTGTGCAAATGAGGATCGCATCAGCTATCTTCGGTCCTGCAAGCAGCTGCTCCCAGCTCTCGAAAACATGGTCCTCCCTAACTGCATGAGACTGCTTGAAACGCTCTCTCCTCACGGGATCCATTTCGGCAACGGCCACAAATTTTACTTCATCCGGGTGATCCAACGCATAGGTTGCATAGGCATCGGCGCCTCGTTGTCCGGCTCCTATTAAAGCTGCTGTTATTTTCGTCATCTAGCGATTTCTCCTTCTAGGGGTAAATTTGATAAAAGGGAGCTTTCACACACTAACATATTGAAATGTCACTGCTTGAAAACTCCCTATTGCTAAAGATTAGTACGGCTTATTTCCCCTTCGTTTGCTTCCAAGCGTCGATTTGCTTCTGCTCTTCGGCGATAATTTTGTCGCTTCCGGCCTTTTTCAGTTTATCGATGAATTCTGGTAAAAATTGCGCTGTATCGGCAGAACCCGTTGTCAGCAACGGTATGTATTGCGCGGTCACTGTAGCTGTTTGTGCAATTTCCGCTTTTACCGGGTTTGGATCGAAAGTGAAGCCAAGAATAGGAGATCCCTTTGCAGATTGATTCATTTTGATAGATGCATCCGCTACAGTCGGACTCATAAAGAGAGAGTTGAACGAGTTGCCGATTTCCCAATCAAACTGTGGATTATAGGTACTGTCTTTCATGTCTACTTTTTTGTAGCCCTCTGGTTTTTGATAATGCTTGCCTTCGATACCGTTTGCGAAAATATTGTACAACTCTTTGTCTTTAAATAAGAGGTCAAGCAGCATAACCGCTCTTTCCGGATTTTTAGAGGTACTGCTAATCCCTGTCATCGTTGCGATAATCGAACTGGTCAACAGGTAGGGCTGTGTTATTCTTGAAACGTAAGAAGGGTAACTTGTACTACCAATATTCGGCGGATTATCAAGGTCATCTGGCCCCATGTTGCCCAAGCTAAGGCTTGCGGTTTTACCTGCTTTTCGATCGGCCTGTCCGTCGGCTAACGTTGCAGCGTCTTTACGAATATAACCTTTTTTATTCCAATCTCTCATTAAATTCACATACGATTTGAATTCGTCCGATTCGAATTGATTCACGATTTTCAAGGAGCTGTCAGTCAATTTGATCGCACCTGGAATGTTGCGACCAGCGACTTCATCAAAGCCATAAGCAACAAGATTTACACCGAACGTGCCGGCTTTATCCATTTCATATGGAACCATTTCCGGATTGTTTTGTTTGACTTGAGCTAGAAACGGCTCTAGATCCGCCAACGTTTTCACATTTTCCGATTTAAAGCCGTATTTGTCTGCCAAATCTTTTCGGAAACCAATGGCATTCGTCATCGTCCAAACTTGGTAGTTTGGAATCGCATAAATTTTCCCGTTCACTTTAGCAGCATCCCAGCCGATTTTCGGAATCGTTTGCAGAATAGTAGGTGCATATTTTTGCAGAAGATCATCCACAGGAATAAAGGTGCCTTTACTCACATTCTGATAATAATTGTTCGCCCAGTTCGCCGTGAAAGCAAGATCGTAGTTCTCGCCTGCAGCGTTGACCACTTGCATCTTCTGGTCATACGCGCCCCAATCGACGAATTTAAGATGAAGCGTCACCTTCAGCTTTTCTTGCAAAATTTTGTTCATTGCTGCTTCTACAGTAGCAACATCAGCTGGCGGCGTATTGTCTAAGTACCATGTCAATTCAACAGGCTCAAGCTTGGGTGCAGTGGTTGCTGCCGGTGATACCGCTGCTGAAGCTGATGGAGCTGCCGATGGGCTGCTCGAAGTTTCATTTTTCGAACTGCATCCTGCTAAAATACTGGACATTGCTAGGCCTAATGCAAGACCTACGCCCACTACTTTAAATGTTTTCTGCATAATTGATAAACCCTCCCTGTATTTGTTTTTCTATATTGTAACGGCTCTGCCGTCTACAACCAATAAAATAATGAAACTTAGCCTTTAACCGCACCTACCGTTAAACCTTTTACGAAATATTTCTGGAAAAACGGGAACACGATCAGAATCGGTCCTGCTGCCAAGATCGCAATGGCCATACGAGCCGTTTCATTCGGAAACTGGCTGATATCGATGTTGACAGTACCTGGTTTGATATGACTCGACAAATACTGAATGTTGTTCATAATCCTATACAACATATATTGCAGCGGAACCAACTTCTCATTATCGATATAAAGCAAGGCTAACCACCAGTCATTCCAATAAATAAAAGCGATGAATAATCCTACTGTGGCCATAGCTGGCTTGGCTAATGGCAATATAATTTGAAAAAAGATTCGCCACTCTTTCGCTCCATCTATTTTGGCTGACTCTATGAGTGCCGATGGAATTTCAGATAAAAACCCTCTCATCAACAGCACATGCCACGGCATAATCACATATGGTAAAATTAAAGCAAGTAAAGAATTATCGATGTGCAAATACTTTTTGATCAAAATGTACCAAGGGACGAGCCCTCCGTTAAATAAGAGTGTGAAAAATATGATAAAAGATAATGCATTAGCTCCCGAAAAATCTTTACGGGACAAAGCATACGCTAACATGGCAGTAATCAGCAAACTGATGGCCGTTCCGAGTACAGTCACCGAGATGGAAACGGAATAGCCGGTAATCAGTTGCTTGGGGCTTTGTAACAAGTAGTCATATGCAAAGGTTGTAAACGTTTTCGGAATAAGACTATATCCTTCTTTAGCAATGTCCGATTCTGTTGAGAACGAAATCGAAATGACATACAGCAGCGGAACCATGCAGAAGATAGAAAATATGATAAACCATCCATGAATAAGTCCTCTTGCCAGAGTCATGTTTCTCCGTAAACCCATACTCTCCACTTCCCTTTTTTTCTAAAAAATCGCATTTTCTTTGTTGATCTTTCGAACAATGAAGTTCACCGTCAGTACCAGCACAAACCCGACCAACGATTGATACAGTCCAATTGCAGTTGCCATACCGATATCCCCTGACACCCGTAAAGCACGATATACATACGTATCAATAACATCCGTTGTGGCATATAACGCCCCAGAATCGGCAGTTAGGAAATAGAACATACCGAAATCAGAGTAAAAAATTTTGCCTATTTGCAAAACGGAAATCAACGTAATAAGCGGGGTTAACAGCGGTATGGATATATTACGAACCTGCTGCCACTTGGAAGCGCCATCGATCGCCGCAGCCTCATAGTAACTTTTGTCGATGCCCATAAGGCCCGTATAAAAGATGAGCGTGGAATAGCCGATGTTTTTCCATAGAAAAGCAAGACTTAATATAAAGGGCCAATATTTAGATTCCATATACCAATTGATTTCAGCAAATCCTAGCTGTTTAAACAGATGATTGATTACACCCAATTGGGGATTAAGCAAGGCATACGTCACATAACTGACCACAACCCAGGATAGAAAGTAAGGGAAAAACAACGTCGTTTGATATAACTTTACCGCCTTGCGGCTCAGTTCAAAAAGCATGAGCGCAAAAGCAATGGAAACCAAATTTGTTAAGATAATAAAACTTAAGTTCAATAACAAGGTGTTTCGTGTTACTTGTAAAGCAGCATCCGAAGTAAAAAAGAATTTAAAATTGTTCAAACCCACCCAATCACTGCCCCAAATCCCTTTACCAAAGTTGAAATCTTTGAAGGCAAGCACTAAGCCAAACATAGGAAAATATTGGAAAACGATAACGAATATTAAACCTGGAAGCGCTAAACTAATTAAACCCCAATTGCGTTTGATTCCTCGCCAGAACGAGTTTCGTTTTCTAGCTTTTATAGTTGGGTGCGCCATCACATCTGGGTAAGCCATTATGTTCACCTCCTCTCTGTTGACCACATCTTACTTTAACCAGTTCAGGAATCCTAGTGTAAAAAAAGCGTTTTATTGCAATTTCGGGTGTAAAAAAGGCATTTTATTGTATTTGTCGTTCCAATACACTAAAGAGCCTGTCTAAAAATTTTTCAGTTCATTTGTCTCGTTCCCTGCACATGTTATGTCCAACAGGTTATCCGAGACTTTTAAGTTCAGTGTAATCAATTGGGCGTCCTCCAAAAATAGGAAAAAATCGTCAGTTTCTCAAAGGAAACTGACGATTTTCATTTGACCCTGATATCCCGATGATTGTTACTTACTCGCCAGATTGATCATGCGGTACTCTGACGGTTGCTGTTGTAACCCTTTTGTTGCCCGCTTTGTCAGTTGCCGTGTACGTGATGGTATAGATACGCGACTTCTCTGCACGCAAGCTAAAGGAAGTGGCGGCTGTACCGAAATTGGCCTGAATGTCGCTTGGATCGCTATTCGGTTGATTACTCGTGATGGACGTTAATACCACGGATTCAACGCCCGATGTAGCATCACTAGAATTCACCGTGGCATTGATCGTAACCATTTTATGATTCGCTGGCCAAATTGACGTCTTATCCAACTGGACGGAAAGCACTGGTGCTGTCTTGTCGACTTTAAATTCGACGGTTTTGAGTTGTTCTTCATTGCCTGCCTGATC
>NZ_WHOC01000104.1:0-24720 GCF_013141785.1 Paenibacillus germinis | reverse complement strand
TTGGCCTAGCTGTATAAGGAAGGAGAGCCTTATGAATATCATTTTTGTTATTTTACAAAGTTTTCTGCTCGTCTCCATGGCCTTTGGCGGCGGAAGCAAGCTGGCTGGTGCGAAAAATTTTGTTGAAATGTTCGAGTCGATTAAACTGCCGCAATGGTTTCGAGTTGTTACTGGGCTCGTTCAACTAGTCGGGGCTGCCGGACTTGTTATCGGATACTGGAATCCGGTAGCAGCCGTATGGGCAGGCATTTGGATTGGCATTACGATGCTGGTGGCATGCCTTTCACATTTCAGAGTCAAGCATCCTGTTGGAAGTGCAATACCGGCCTTTGTGATTACTTTGATTGCAGCGACTCTGGTATTCGTGCACCAGGTAGCATGAAGAGGAGTGGGTCAATGAAACTCGAGTCGCCATCAGAGCTGATAGACGCAAACCAAAGGTGAGTATGCAAATCTATTATAGCTAAATGTAGGAGAGCCCACTATGCAGGGCTCTTTTTCATTTCCAAAAAGGAGGCGTCAACATGGCAAGTAAGACCGACGACGGGGCATTATTGGTTTAATCTAGCGAATTGGGATTCCTTTTATCCGTTCATAATCACTCCACCAGTGACATGAATAAATTGCCCTGAGACATATGTAGAATCTTCCGAAGCTAAATACACGTAAGCAGGGGCGATTTCAAAAGGCTGGCCAGCACGTTTCATAGGGTTCTTTGCTCCCCAATTCGCAACTTGATCTGAAGGGAATGAAGCTGGAATGAGCGGTGTCCATATCGTACCGGGTACGACACCGTTGACACGAATGCCCTTGCTATGCAAGGACTTGGATAGTGAACGAGTAAAAGATACAATGGCTCCTTTAGTAGCGGAATAATCAATCAGTTGTTCATTTCCTTCATATGCAGTAAGTGACGCCGCATTGATGATGGAGCTACCGGGTTTCAAATGCGACAAAGCTAGTTTGGTTAAATAAAAAATGGAGAAAAAATTCGTTCGGAACGTTTTTTCCATTTGTTCGGAAGTTATGTTCTCCAAGCCATTCTGAATGTGCTGTTCTGCTGCATTGTTGACCAAAATATCAAGTTTTCCGAATTGCAAAATCGTTTGCTCCATCACTTGCTTGCAAAACGCTTCACTTCCTATATTACCGGCAATAGATAAACAACGGCGTCCCTTTTGTTCTATATGTTGTTTTGTTTCTTCCGCGTCGGAATGTTCATTCAAGTAAACGATAACGACATCCGCTCCTTCTTTGGCAAAAGCAACGGCAATAGCGCGTCCCTGGCCACTGTCTCCACCAGTAATGATTGCTACCTTATCCTTTAGCTTTCCGCTACCCTTGTAATTGGGATTATCAAATACGGGTCTAGGGTTCATGAGCGATTCAATGCCTGGCTGCTGATCCTGATGCTGAGATGGATATGGGGGGATTGGCTGAAATTGGAAATGTAATAGATTCGGATCTTGTGTTGCTGTCTCTTTCATCGAAGGGGTCTCCTTTTCATTTATGATGATATGAAATCGGGATGCTGAATTTTGGCGGTAAACACGTCTAGTAAAACAGGTATGCTGCTGGTTGGTGAATGTTTCAATGCTTCTTCCAATTGTTCTGCGGTTTCGATTCGATATGCTTTCCAACCGCATGCTCCCGCTAACTTAGCGAAGTCCGGATTGGTCAACTGTGTTCCTTCAGGCTGAAATCCTTTCATGTACATTTTATCCCGTTCCATTTGCAGAGTACCGTTATTAAATACGATAACAGTAATCGGTATTCCGTATCGAGTGGCGGTAAGCAAGTCGGCAAGCACCATTTCTAAACCGCCATCTCCCGTCATACAGACGACTTGTTTTTCTGGCCAGCAAAGTTTTGCTGCCATCGCAGCAGGTAGACCAAATCCCATTGTTCGCCACTGGTTGGAGAGCAAAATGTGCTGCCGATTTGCACGGAAATTCCTCAAAAACCAAAGTGTTGAATCGCCCTCATCCAAGGTAACCACAGCATCTGCGGCAATGTTTTGCTCCATTATTCTAATAATGGTTGAGGGGGGGAGAGGAGATCCAGATTGATTCCTCTCAACTTCGTTTTGTTCCATCCACGAATGTTTGCATTGTTGAACTTGAGTGACCCAATACGGTTGAGGCTTATATGGTTTTAAACCTTCTAATAGCTGAGGAACAAGACTCGCTATATCTCCTACTAACCCGATGTCTACTGGGATTGAGATTCCGAAGTCCGACGGGTGTTTTGAAATTTGAACAATTCGTACTTTACTGGGGACAAATCCATCAGGCCACCATGACGTTTCAACAGCCAATACGACATCTGCCTTTTGGAAAAGCTCTTTGAGAAAAGGGTTACCGCCTTCTCCAAGAGAGTTCAACATTAATGGGTTTGAATCAGGTAAGATTCCCATCGCACCATAGCTCATCGCGACGCCACAACACCATGATTCTGCCAACTTTTGAATTCCTTCTCGATCTGAAATAGCTCCACTTCCCACCAACATCATAGGTTGTTTGGCGGATTGTATGAGATGCAGGGCTTGTTGAATGATTTCCGGACCGGAAAAGGGGGAGGACACCTGAGGTTGTTCACGAGGTTGAATAGCAGTTGTCATGCTGAATACATCAGTAGGAATCGATAAATGCGATACGCTTCGCTGCAAAATAGATGTCTGCATTGCTTGTGTCAGTGACTCGATTACCGCATCTGGATGAACGACCATTTGACTGTATCTTGAAATGGCTTGTACCAGTTCTTGTTGATTGATGTACTGTTTGTATGATGTACCTATTTTGTTCAGTGGTGCTTGACCAGTGATTGCAAGTACTGGGGCATTATCCAAAAAAGCGTCACCCATACCATTAATGAGATTGGCCAAGCCTGGTCCCATCTGTGCGATACATACCCCAAGTTGACCATTTAATTTAGCCTCTGCCGAAGCCATCATGGCAGCGACGGACTCATGTTTAACAGCAATAAATGAGATAGTATCTTGCATGGCAAGTGCGTTCATAAGTCCAAATACAGCATCCCCAACTACGCCATAAATCCTTTTGACATTCCATAGCCGAAGTTGTTCCAAAATCGCCTCTGCAACTGTAAGGGTAGAAGGGCTCGTCGATAGCTTTGTTGGCATCCGTTATTCTCCTCACAAATTGTTTTTGAATTTATCCATAACTATTCCCGTCCCATTGATAGAAAGCAAGCATCTCAATGTCAATATCGAGCCCAATTCCACTGCCACAAGGTATAGAGATTTCACTATTTGACGGTTGAATTGGAATTAATTTTGCAAAAGGATTATCCATTACGTCCCATTCTAAAGGTTCGATTGAGTCTTTTTCCATCTTGCCCCAAGGCTCCAAACAAGAATGAGCGAAAATGGCATATAGGCGAGATAATGCACCATCATATGAATGTGGTGTTACGCGGATTCCAAAACTTCTAGCAAGGCTTAATGTTTCCCTGTAACCGTCAATGCCAGTAACATGCAGAGGATCTGGAGTGATAAAATCCAGAGCTTGTTGGAGAAAAATAGGGACATAATCTGCTGCTTTTTCGATATTCTCTCCGCCGGCCAGCGGAGCAGACAAATGCTTTCTTAGTAATACATATTCAGCAATGCGTCCGATCTCCAGCGGCTCTTCAAACCATAGAAGATTAGGCCAAGTATCGAGCAGAGACTGCCAGCGTAAAGCAGCAGTTACGTCATAGCTTTGATTGGCATCTATTGCCAAATCGACCTTTCCTTGTAACAATGACTGAACCATCTCGATATGCTGTTGGTCCTCGAGGATTGATTTCCCACCTATCTTTACCTTAATCTTGTCAAATCCTTGAATGATAGCTTGCTCAATAGCTCTCAGGGAATGCTTTTGCCAATTTGCTTCTTCTGAATAGGACTGAAACGAAGCATACACGGGAACTTTCTCTCGAAACTTACCTCCCCAAAGGTCACACACAGATAAACTGCACGTTTTGGCCATAATCTCCGTTAATGCCATACTAACAGCTGCAGCCGAACGGGAATGCCATTTTTTCAATGTCCTGACCAGGGTAATCCTATCAGTTACTGACTTACCGATCAGATAGGGAATGATTCGTTCCTGAAAGCCTTTATGTAAGGTTGGCAACCAATCGACGCATTCTCCCCAACCTTCGACACCTAAATCAGTCGTTATCCGAATCAGATAACAGGTTCGATACGTTTTTAAACCGTTGGCATCTCCGTATGGTTTAGGAAGATGATAAAAGAGTGGAAATGTTTCTATATTACGAATCAGCAAGGAGATATACCCTTTCCAATTATGATGTGTTGTACATGTATGATTTATTAAAAAAGGGATAAATATACAATAAATTAAAGTTATGTCCATAGAGATACACTCTTTGTTAATATATGTAATATTTTCTCGAAAAACAGGAAATAATTAGTTGCGAATATACGGTTTATGAAAAGAGGTAGTCGCATGAATTGGTACAATTGGTCCATTGATCGGACTCTTATTCTGTTCGTCGGTTTGGCATTTCTAGCTCTTGGTATTCAAGTGACGATGTTTCATTATCGGCAAAATTTTCACAATAAAGCTATGTGGGTACCCGTCATTTCAGCTCCCATTTTTTTTATAGCGGGTATCATTTTGACCTGGTATAACGTTTATTGGCTGCGTAATTTATTTCAGGGTCTAATGTGGCTGGGCGTTTTGTTCGGTCTGGTTGGTTTCTATTTCCATTTTCGGGGAGTAGGTGTTCGGGTTGGAGGATGGGCTTTGCGCAACTTTCTCATCGGCCCGCCAATCTTACTTCCTTTATTGTTCTCCGCTGTGAGTGTTCTCGGTTTGATTGCCATATATTGGGAGGTAAGGTGATTCTATGCTAACGAGTAGCTACTACCCCTCTTACGATGTCATGAATGAGTTAGATGAGTGGGATGACCATACCCAAATGATTGTAACTTCCCGTTTGAAACCGATCAAAAGCCTTCATTTTCTTACGGGCAGCGAGGCTGAGATGGTTAGACGAATCAGTTCACTTTTGGTGAACGATCAAACGCCGGAAGTGCTCGATTTCATAATTAGTCATATCGATCAAACCTTACATCAATCATCTGGGGAGGGCCAAAGAAAGGCTGGCGTCCCTGAGGCCTCAGAGCTTATTAGGTCGGGACTCCAGGCAATCGAACAGGGGGTTCAATTACTTTATGGTTCTTCTTTTATTGCATTGGATATTGATCGACAAAAACTCTATTTAGAGAAGATTAGCGAATGCAATGCCGAACCGCTGGAAGTTTGGAACTCTATTCAACAAGAACCGCTGTTCATTAAACTGTTGAGATTGACAGTCGAATCGTATTGTTCGTATCCGATGGTTTGGTCTGAAATTGGTTATGCAGGTCCGGCTTATCCGCGTGGATACGTACGTACGCAGCTGGGGCAATTGGATCCATGGGAGGCGCAACCGGAACAATGATGAAACGAAAATATGGGAATGAAGAAGTAGATGTAGTTATAGTTGGGGCAGGGGCAGCCGGAGGTGTACTCGCCAAAGAATTGAGCGAAGCAGGAATGAGTGTGGTAGTCCTGGATGCAGGCCCATTCCGTGATACTCAAAAAGATTTAGCTAGTGATGAGCTTACGATGCAAAACTTAGGGTGGCAGGATACTCGAATCGTAGATGGAAACAACCCGTTAACGATGGGGCACAACAATTCCGGCCGGGGTATCGGTGGAGGGACGGTGCATTTTACGGCTGTCTTTTTACGATTTCATGACGCTGATTTTAAAGCGAGGACAATGGATGGTGTCGCAGAAGATTGGCCGATTAGCTATGAGGATTTAGAGCCTTTCTATGCCAGGGTCGAAAAGGAAATTGCCGTATCTGGGCCTAAGCACTTTCCATGGGGAAATTACCATGGCCCTTATCCTTATCCCGAAAGGGAGCCTCTTAGTCCAAACGCGTATATGTTTATGAACGGTTGTGAAAAGCTTGGGATTCGCTCGTCTGTAGCTCCACTGGCTATCCTATCCGCGCCATTTGAAGGCCGTCCTCCATGTATTAATCGAGGCTTTTGCAATCAAGGATGTATGCCCGATGCTAAATTCAGCACCCTCATCGTACATATTCCTAAAGCAATCAAAGCTGGGGCAGAAGTGTTAGCCGATTGCATGGTTACGCAGGTGATAATGGGAAAAGACGGGGTGGCGAAAGGCATCACCTTCGTACATGACGGAAGAACTTATGAGCAAAAAGCTAAAATCGTGATTTTGTCTGCCTTTGTAGTAGAAACGCCACGATTGCTTCTTAACTCTGCAAATTCTCAATATCCGGATGGGCTAGCCAATAGCAGCGGTTGGGTTGGGAAATCTATTATGGTTCACAGCTCTCAAGACGTTTATGCCAGATTTGATGAAGAAATCAGGCTGTATAAGGGTACACCCGTATTAGCTACAACACAAGATTTCTACCGTACTGATTCCAAAAACAACTTTGCTCGTGGATATACCCTTCATTCTCATGGAGCGAGACCGGTCGAGTTTTCGAAAGGCATTTCGCAAGCGGAAGGTGGACCCGTGTGGGGGGAGCGTCTAAGGGAGACGATGTTGAATTATAATTACTACGGAAGAGTTACATTGGTCGGCGAAGTACTACCGAGTCCAATGAACCGGGTCACGCTAGTGGATGAAAAAGATGAGTACGGTTTGCCGCGCGCAAAAGTAACTTTCAGTTATGGTGATAACGATCAGAAACTCATTGATCATGCGGTCGGCAATATGAGTACAATACTCGAGGCGGCAGGTGGGAAAGTCGAATACGTTGTTCCAGACACCGCTCATATGATGGGGGGCTGCCGTATGGGGAATGACCCCAAATCTTCAGTGGTCAATTCTTTTGGACAAACCCATGACATTCCTAACCTGTTTATATGCGATGCGAGTATTTTTGTAACATCGGGCGCTGGCAATCCAACCAATACGGTCATGTCGCTTGCATTAAGAACTACGGAATATATAAAGGAGAAAGCAAAAAAGTTTGAATTGTTGGGCTCGAGGTCGGTTTAGCCGACCTCCTTACAGATGCCTAAGTAAATAAGCAGATGGGTAAAATTGAAATGAAACTTCAAATAAAATCTTTTATTCAAGATACAGGATTGATATGGAAAACCCCACTAGCTGCTGCACTCTCATGGGAGTTAGCTAAATGGGCTGGATCGAATCATCCCTATCTGGCTCCGCTTTCAGTGATACTATGCATTCAGATAACAGTTAGCAAATCCATTCAATTTGCTTGGCAGCGCATTTATGGAACGATTGTCGGCGTTGCACTAACTTCCTCATTAGTACCTTTTTTAGGGTTAACTGGCTGGAGCATTGGACTTATGATCCTTTTGGGATCGGTTTTCGTCAAGTTATTGAAGTTGGATAATGTCATTATGAGTCAAGTTACTCTTAGCATTCTGTTAGTGATGTACTTTCAAAGTAAAATGCCTACTTATCCTTTTGATCGCATTCGTGATACAGTCATCGGAGCTGCAGTTGCTTTACTAATCCACATATTATTATTCCCACCCGATTCCGTTAAGAAAGCTAAAAACCTTATGAGCAAATTTGCGGACCATTTAACTACATATTTTTTCAAGACTGCTCAATGGGTTGAAGCCGGTTGCTCCTCGATGGAATCGCGGGACATGGAAAAAGAAATTCAACTGTTATTCCAAGAACTGCATCAAACCACGACTGAAATGGATAAGGCGAATCAAAGTCTAAGTTATCATCTTTTCGCTTCAGAAAAACGTGATACTTTAAAGCGGCAAACTCAGCATTAGCAACAACTCCGTCTGGGCTTTGCCAATCTTTCAGATATGATACGGATTTTTACTGAATGGTCCGAAAGTAAGCACTGGAGGGTGGAGGATCAAAAGATTTGGGCTGATCATTTAAATACGATTGCTTTACATGTGAAAGAATAGAATTTACCTCTCCCAATCAATTCCAACCACGTTAGTACTGTTGTCCCAAATATCAAAGCACCAGTCACTCTAGAGAAATATCAGTATCCTCTTGCATTATATAATAATGCTAACCAGATTATTCAAGATCTCCAAAAGTTCAGCAATAAGTGACTTAAGGATAAAATTTATGTAAAAATGAAATACGTTTAACGAACAGCTCCCATTAAAGGCCAGGTCTTCCTTACACACATAGGAATATCTGGTTTATTTATTTTTTAAACACAAGTAGAGCGAACAGGATTAGCAACAGGATTGATAAGGTCCTTTATTTATGGATGGATTAATATGGACCATAGATCAGTAATATATATGGACTACAGGAGAAAATGTGAAATAATCATTAGCTAGAGGAGGGGACTATGAACGAACGATCAATTGGAAAAAGCATAATTAGGAAGGAATCTTGGGAAAAGGTAACCGGAACAGCCCAATATACGGATGACTTTTCGAAAATTGGATTACTACATGCCAAATTAGCGGTCAGTCCTCATGCCCATGCAAAAATCATATCCGTTGATTCGTCGGAGGCCAGAAAAGTTCCAGGTGTGAAAGCAGTCATTATAGGCAAAGATCATCCAATTCTAACGGGTTCACCTTTAGAAGACCGCCCCCCCCCATTGCAATTGATAAAGTCAGATATTATGGTGAACCCGTTGCAATTGTCGTCGCGGAACAAGAATACGCTGCTGAGATGGCAGCATTGCTAATCAAAGTGGATTATGAGCTTTTACCTGTCCTCCATTCCCCAGTAGAAGCCTACCAACAAGGTGCGCCTCTCCTACATGAGCAACTTGCCACTTACAAACGTCACGAAGAAGTCTACCCGGAACCTGGGACGAATATTGCTAACCATACTAAAATACGTAAAGGGAATATGGAGGAAGGTTGGAACCATAGCGATCATATCATTGATATTCATGTTTCTTTACCACAGTCAGACCATGCTTCTATGGAAACACGATGTTGTACAGCTGAAATTTTACGTGACGGAAAAGTGATCATCTCTTCCGCATCGCAATCCCCCTATGTCATCCGAAGAGCGATCAGTCAATCTTTTCACATTCCTCTTCAAAAAGTTATCGTTCATACACCTTTGGTTGGAGGATCGTTTGGTGGAAAAGCCGCCATTCAATTGGAATATCTCGCCTATTTGGCTTCCAGTGCTGTTGGAGGAAAAACGGTTAAAATCGTCAATTCCAGAGAACAGGACATGATCACTTCACCCGTTCATATTGGATTAGACGCTAAAATCAGACTTGGTTGTACGAACGAAGGGAAGCTTATGGCAGCGGAAATCCTATATTTATATGATAGTGGAGCCTATTCAGATCGGGGGGCAGAGATGAGTAAAGCGGGAGCCAGCGATTGTACAGGACCCTATAGGATTGATAATGTTCTTTGCGACTCTTTATGTATGTATACAAACCATTCATATGCTACGTCATTTCGCGGTTTCGGTCATCCGGAGCTAACATTTGCGATGGAAAGAAGTATGGATGAATTGGCGAAACATTTGGATATGGATCCTTTGGAGCTTCGTTTCATAAATGCTATCGGAATAGGGGACACGACACCTACTCAAACCATTTTGGATAGAAGTAACGTAGGTAATTTACCCATGTGTATTGCAAAATTGAAAACATTAATTCATTGGGATAACTCTCCAAGATTAAAGATTGATGGTCACTTCATCAAGGCGAAAGGAGTGAGCTGTTTTTGGAAAAATTCAAGTACACCGACAGATGCAGGTGCAGGAGCTATTGTTATGTTTAATCCCGACGGAAGTATCAATCTTTTATGTGGAGCCGTGGAATTCGGTCAAGGCACTAGGACAGCACTTACTCAAATCTTAGCAGAGCGGTTACGCATGGATGATCAGATGATACATATTTCCATGGATGTTGATACTGAATCTGACCCCCTACATTGGAAAACTGTAGCGAGCAGAAGCACTTTCTTGGTTGGTAATGCCGTTCTAGCGGCTGCTGAAGATGCCATCGTACAACTAAAGGACATCGCGTCTTTCGTACTTGAATGCTCGACGAACGAGTTGGATGTTGGAGGGGGGAAGGTCTTCTTCAAAAATCGCCGGGATAGAAGTTGGGAAAATCGCCAATGGGTATAAATTCCCTGATGGCCACACGATCGGTGGACAGGTAATCGGACGTGGGAGTTACGCCATGCGAAATTTAACGTTACTGGATCCGGAAACCGGTAAAGGAAACCCCGGTCCCGAGTGGACAGTAGGTGCGCAGGCGGTTGAAGTGGAATTGGACACGAGAGAGTACACCTATAAAATCATGAATGCGGCAACTGTCATCGACGCTGGTAAGGTAATCAATCCACAATTCGCCAGGAGCCAAATCACTGGCGGTATGAGTATAGGCCTGAGTCTAGCTAGTAGGGAAGCATTTCATATTAATGATAATGGTACCATCTTAAATCCGCAACTGCGGACATACAAGTTGATTCGCTATGGAGAGCAGCCGGAGTACATTGTTGATTTTGTCGAGACTCCTCATTTAGAAGCGCCTTACGGATTGCGTGGAATCGGCGAACATGGTGTGATTGGAATGCCTGCCGCATTGGCGAACAGCTTGTCGATTGCCATCGGCGTAGGACTTAATCAATTACCTCTAACGCCTGAAGTGATCTGGAGGACGGTCCATGATTCCTTTTGATTTTGAATATTATAAACCTACTTCAGTTCAAAATGCCGTGGAATTATTTCAGTACCTGCAAACGCAGGGGAAAAATCCTCTGTTTTTTTCTGGTGGAACTGAAATTATTACATTTGCCCGTAGAAATTTCATTCACCCAAGAGCAGTTGTCGATTTGAAGGCTATACCAGAAAGTAACGTTTCTGAATTACAAAAAGATGGTCTGGTCATCGGATCTTGTGTCTCGTTATCGAGTCTATCCGCATCGAATCTGTTCCCGCTACTCAGAGCAGCTGCCCAGGGAGTCGCGGATCAAATGGCACGGAATAAAATTACGCTCGGAGGGAACATTTGCGGTGAGATCTATTATCGGGAGGCTGTCCTCCCGCTTCTGTTGGCAGATAGTAGAATGGTCATAGCAGGACCACAAGGGATAAAAGAGATTCATATTCATCATGCTTTTATACAACGGATGAGATTGGAGAAGAATGAATTTCTATTACAAACTATTACAGATCGTGAATACTTATCTTTGCCATATATTCATTTCAAAAAAAGGCAAATTGGTAACGTAGGCTATCCTCTCGTTACCGTGGCTGCGTTAAAAAAGGAAAAACAGATTCGCATCGCATTTAGCGGCGTTTGCGCATATCCTTTTCGATCTGTTGAAATCGAACAAATATTAAACAACTCAAATATTTCCTTAGCAGAAAGAATTGATCAGATAATCTGGAACCTTCCGGCTCCCGTTTTAAATAATACGGAAGGCTCTGCCGATTATCGAACGTTTGTGCTCAAGAATACGTTATTCGAATCAGTAAAAAAGTTAGAAGGGAGGTAACGTATGTCATTACAGGAAACTAGTGTGTATCCAGTGATATTTCAGATTAACGGAGAATTAAAGACTATACGGGCACGAGGTGCAGATACTCTACTGTATGTGCTTCGAGAAGGTCTCGGTTTGACGGGGAGTAAACCCGGTTGTGACAATGGCGATTGTGGTGCGTGTACAATATTAGTTAACGATCTCCCAATGAAAGCCTGCCTCATACTCGCAGTGGAAGCGGATGGGCACCATATAACAACGATCGAAGGATTAAAACATTCTCCTGTACAACAGGCCTTTGTTCAAAAGCAAGCGTTCCAATGCGGATACTGCACTCCCGGGTTTATTATGAACTGTCATGGTTTGGCAAAGTTACACCCAAATGCAAACGAGGAAATGGTTCAGTTATGGCTTGAATCCAACATTTGTAGGTGCACGTCTTATGTTGAAATTCATGAAGTAGTGAAAACGATCTTTGCTTTAAATAGTCGTGTAGAACCAAAAACGTTTGGGGACTGAAGAGAATACTTCATCAGTTGTGGCGGATGCCTATGTCAGATTCCTTTAATCATTCATAGTGTGAGTAAACTGAGATAAAGGAGTTAAGACATGGAAAAGATACCTGTAACAGGTTTTGTATTTCACTCAAACGACTCATTATCAGATCATTCGCATGGATTGTATATTACTTCTTGGGATGGCAGGCCATACTTGCATCGGCATATGTTTTCAGGAATTACTTCATTAAATGATGGGCATGTACACGAATACGTTGGCATAACTGAGCCAGCTCCGACAGGCGTCCCTCACTTTCATCGTTATCATACTGTTACTTCCATGAATGACGGTCACACTCATATTATTGAAGGAGCAACAGGTCCAGCAATCGATCTTCCCACTGGAGGGCATGTTCATTATTTTGAAGGATTTACAACTATAAGCGGCATGCATCCGCATACTCATCATTATAAAGGAACCACAGGAAATGAAGTTGGTTAGACTGTCAGGAAGAGGCAAAACTAGAATATTCATCTATAATCGCATCGGGTAGCGGTTCTAATCTTGAACCTTCCTTTTAAAAGGCCAAATGTGAAGGACTCCGGACAATTCCCTAAATGATCAACCAGCCGCATGCATTCGAAGCGCTGCAACATGGCATGTATTATCAAAACGCAAGAGAGAGAGAGAGAGAGAGAGAGAGAGAGAGAGAGAGAACGCCGTCTGGCGCGACGGGCTGTGAATGGGGAGCGGCTTTGGCCGGGCAAATTTTCCCTCTGGTATTTTCGACCGGGAACGTTCGAAAATACCGCACCATGTCCGCCGACCTGGTATAATTAGCCGCATGCAGGACGATACAAGAAGCACTGTTTTTATGAGCCAATCGCGAAAGAATGTCAAAATGTATATAATACGTTTTAATTATTATTAACGAATCCAAGTTCAAGTCATCACTCCATAAATGGGAAGGGAATGGTCCCGTTCTATGGCTTCAAGCGCTCGATTTTTATATGAGAATGTGAAACATTTCCGAAGGATAAAAGTAAGGAACAATCGGAGAATGTTACAACTCAAGTAGGTCGCCGTGGCGACCTGCTTTTTCATTTACTAACGGGCAGGAAAGTTGAATTGTACATTGCAAAAAAATAAGTGTCGGAAATAGACTGATGCAATTTTCCCCTTCCAAATTCGTCCAATATTAGTAATGCTTGATGTAGCGGAGGAGGGGGAGGATTGTGGAGGAGACAATTCCACAGCTATCATCGGTGAAAATGCGTATGTAATGGCTACATCCAATCCTGAAGACAAAGGTAGCTTGAATCACATATATAAAATAAATTTAAAAACAAATGAAACCTCGACGATTACCAATTTTGCAGTGAACCATTTCAGAATCATTAATAATAAGTTGTACTATGTTAAAGAAGAGGATCACTACTTATATTCATCTAATCTAAACGGATCAAACGAACAAAAACTATCCGATAATAAAGCAACTAGTTGGTATGAAGAAATTAATGGTATTGTGTATTACACTGTCGCAGCAGCAAATGAACAAGTCTATCTTTACAAGGCAAATCCGTCGAATGATGATACCCTGGTACTAAAAGATCCCTTGAAAAGTGTCTTATCAGTAAATGGAAAACTTCTTTGCAAACTTGCAGCGGGAGAAGAATATGGACTGAAGGTGATTGATCAAACGGGCAATCTCCGTCTAGCCGTTACAGATCAGATTTTGAATCTTTTTGCATACGATGATTTCATAGTGTATGTTTCTGCAGAAGATAAATCTGTCAAATGGTTGAAGTTGTAATAATAAAGGTTGGGGATTGCGAAAATGAGGAAATTAATCTATGCATTGTTGATTCTGCTAATAGTAACATCTTTTTTATTAATTTTTTTGTCGAAAAGGGTAGATAGTATGTCAATTGTTCCAGTGTTAAATAAATTCTATAACAATTTTATTCAAAAAGACTATTCAAACATGTACAAGTATACTGACTTTAGTAAATACACCAATGACACCAATCAAACAAATGAAGGAAAAGCAAATTTAGCACAAGGGTTATTGAATAATGATAGACATTGGTATGGAGAAATTCAGGGACACGTAATTAAAAACATTTATTGGAGAGGGGTAAACAAAAGGACAGCGAAGTTGCCGTAATAACACAGGACGAAAAAGGTAATGAAATAACTTTTTATGATGAAGTCATCATAAAAAAGAATGGTTCGAATTGGTATATTACTGAGTATAACTCAGGTTCTCCTTGGAGAACGATGAAAATGCCGTAATAATCGATAGTTAGGCATTTAGAGATAGTTTAATACTTGTTTCATAAATTCCTAATCGTTCTGAAGTGTTTCAAAATATTTACCAGAATGGAAAGAGTCTCTGTCTTTTTTATTCATTCTTAGGGCACTGAAGAAGTAGTATTTTTGAAAAAACCATGAATTTTGGGGGTCAAATATGTCTCCTTCACGCAAAACGAGCCTTAGAAGTGATTCTAGAGGCTCGTTTTAATTTTAATATTTTGGAATCTAGAAATATCGGACTTTTCAGTTCCCTTTTGATTCGGCAAAGGCTTTTAAGAATGATAAAAAATTGGTGATACGATCCGTTTAGAATTATTCAAAGAAATCTGGGTTAGATTTCAGCACCAACCTCTCTCAGGCCAATCATCCGCATAAATCGTTGGTCCTGGCCATTCACTTGCACTGGCTGCTCCGGAAAATGTTAGTAACATACAGACTACTAAAAACGCAGTAATAAAACCTAATCTTAATTTTCTCATCAATATTTTTCTCCTTTTTTTTGTGTTTTTTAAGCGAAAATCTTTTGAAAAACATATCTTAACAGATATTGGCAATATTTTACTAGAGTTAAATAGACCAATACTTTATGCCCTCAAATAAATGAGATATCTTTTATATGTGGTAGAAATTACCTATACCCGATAATTTATTATGATAAAACTTGTTGAAAAAAATAATTATTTGGAGGAAATTATAGGTAGATAGAAGCAAAAAATCCCCCACTGATTAGACCAGATGTTCGGAGCTGGTTTATCTAACAACTACGATAACTTAAAAACCGCACGATTGATCGGTGACCTTTCCCGCTAACGGGCAATTAACATAATAAGTATTGTTGTGTCCTCATATTCGTGATAGAAGCCAACTAACGAACTTTTTCGTAGTTGGCATTTATCAATTTGCCCTTATAAGGGATTTGAACTAGCCTCACTCATTTCGTCGAGCATACGTTTTCGAACGATCATGGGGTTGAGATCGGGTGAGGAGATGTGTTCCACATAGTGTGGGGCACTATTTTCGATTTTGTCATCTTTCGCCTTGACCGCACCATAAAACTTATAATGCGGTAGGAAAGTCATACCGATTTGATTGGCAAACGCTTGAAATGGTCGGATCAGTTCGCTGATTGTATAGCCAATCAAGCCACCCGACTGGTAGGACGATTCATCGCCTCCAATCGACATGGCAAGAACTAGTTCTTTCCCTGCAACGGCTTTACCGCCGGCTCCGAAAAGCCAGGATGTCGTAAAAACGTCATCGAGCCATTTCTTGAGTAAAGCCGGCATACTATACCACTGGATTGGAAATTGAAATACGATGCGGTCGTGCTTTGCAACGAGGTCTTGTTCATTCTCCACGTTGATTTCATAATCGGGGTATGCCTTATATAGTTCTTGAACTGAAATTTGATCGGGATATTCACGCAATTCCGCCAACCAGCGTTTATTTACTCGTGACTGTTCGATGTTCGGGTGAGCTACAATAACCAGAATTCTCATCAATTTTCTCCCTTTATTTCGGCCTCGATAGTCTCTTTCATAACCTCTGCTCCGCGATTTACACGAGCTTGAATCTCAGTAGTGAGATGCTCTGGAAGGAAATCGGTTATCCAGAGGAGCTTGGTGCCGCTTTCGCCATGAGGAAAGACTTGGAAGGATGCATGATGATGCAACAACGGCATGCGTCCTTCTTGTACCGCATAAGCCATTCGACGTTCCCTTTCATCAATGGAAATGATGAACTCGCGTACCATGCCGCCTTTTGGCAGTATGAGTGTTCTTTCGTGGCCGTCCATAAGGGTATTCTCGGTATATCCAGGGACAAGACGATGATGGACAGCACCTACGTCGCTCACCGCGTCCCATACCTGCTCCGGCGAGGCATCAATCAAAATCTCCTTGTAAATTGTTGGCAAATAATCACGCTCCTTGAGTTCATTATATTTTTGATTGAGAACTCAGTCAACCATAAATTATATATTCAATCCGGCTTGAATAATGAAATTGCCGATTCGGCGATCTGTTGGAATTTTTCGCCCATTACGCTGTTAATTTCCGTCTCCTTCAAGCCCTGAGCGGCGAAATCCTGAAGCAGCTGATCCAAATAATTCATTCCTTGTGAAATAGCTCCCCAGTATTGCATGGCCATAAGATTCGCGTCTCCTTGACGGATGACACCATGCCCAATTCCTTTGTCAATTGCATGGGCCATTGGCTTGATAAAGCTCTTCATCCATTCAAAGGGTGACAATTCTCCAGGCTCATATAGATGATGCAGATCTAGGCTGATTCGCATATAAAAACGCTGGGTCTCTGGATCCTTGAGCACACGCTCACAGATAAGCATGGCATAGTCTTTGAATTGCGCGAGCACCGGCGAATCCTGTTCAAAATACATGGTTGTGTAGTGAAGGGACTGTTCCATCATGTTTTCGTAAAGCTCCCGAAAAAGCATCTTTTTATTTTTGAAGTAGTAATACACCAAACCATGTGCAAGACCCGCCTGATCTGCAACATCGCTCAATGCCGTAGCCGAATACCCCTTTGCCACATAGACGTGAACGGCCGCCTTTAAAATCTCTTGCTTACGTTGCTCACGGATGAACTCGTTCTGTTTTTTTGTACGTGGAGACATGTCATCACACCTTGTTTTGATTTTTTATTAACAGTATACGTCACAGCGATCAAGATGGAAAACGGGTGAGATAGGAGAAATTCCTCATGCATCAATTATTGAATATAAAAAAATGCGCTAACGGTGAACGCTAGCACAGCGTGGGAAAATTACTGCCAATGTGTATCCTCATCGATTCCGTCACACCTATGACAGTCAATTGTTAGATAACGGCGCTCCACTAGAATTTATTCAGGGTATGCTGGGGCATGAAAAAGCATCTACTACACAGATTTATACGCCGCTGCGCGGAGAGCGCAGGAGAGAATTATATCATCGATATTTGTAACTCAATAGATCCATTATTGGGATCTTTTGTAATCCTAGGAGGAAAAATAAGGTTATAAATTGAATGATTAATAAGATAAATTAATTTTATGAATCAGGTGGGACGTTAAATTGAGAACAACTCGAAAACCTAAATATGATATAGAAAATATTTTCCCGGAGTTAGCCCAGTACCGAAAAAATACAATACGATTACATCCTATTAGAATAACTGAAAGTGCAGAATTTGTGCAATTAGTTACTGGCGAAGCAATATGGGGGGAACACCAGTTGCATTATATTCCGATTTTTCAAATATTAAAGACGGATTTCTCTGAAGTTGATTTTCCCGATGAAAACGATGTACTAAATATTTTTTGGTGTCCGAAGGATCATGGAGAAGTATTAGAACCACAATTTAAAGCAATTTGGGGTAAATCTGCGAGATTGAATAATAGTAACCATATCATTTCACTGAATCCTGAAGCTGTTATTGAGTATCCGTCACTTGAGAAGTTACTCTCTATTAACGAACCTTTAGGTCGATCTCTTATGGAGTGGCAATCGCGAAAGGGTGAGGAAAATGAAGAGGAAGAGGCAATATACGAATATCAATTAAGTGTGGCAGATGGCACTAAAATCGGTGGATATGTAAATTGGGTTCAATCTGATGAAACACCGAATTGTGAATGTAATAATGAAATGGAACATCTTCTCACCGTTTCGGAAGCAGAGTTTGATGGTGGAACATATGGGAGATGGTGTCCTATTGAACTTGAGGATGTTTGGAAACTTCCATACAAAGAACGGGTTAATCTACAATCACCTCTTGGACTTTCATTAGGGGATATGGGGAAAATATACTTTTTCATATGTGAAAAATGCAAATCTAAGCCATTAAGAATTATATATCAATGTAGTTAATATAAGGTAGGTGGGGGGTCCGAAATGAATGATTATTTTAGAAAAAGTAAACTTCTTGCGGCTGGCATACTGCTGGTACTGATTGTGACTGCGTGTGCCAATCCTTCTGGAAATTCGATTTCATTGGAAAAACGACAAGTCGCGGCAGCCAGAGTTGATGTGCGTATCGTCAAAGCAAGCAACGAGTTCGGTATGCAGCTCCATCGGCAACTGGTCCAAACAGAGCAGAATAAGAAGAAAAACATATTCATTTCGCCGACCAGCATTTCTTTGGCGCTCGCCATGACTTACAACGGAAGTAAGGGGGAAACGCAAGTCACAATGGCCAAGATCTTGGGCTGGCAAGGCATGTCCCTGGATGAAATGAATCGGGGCAACGAGACGCTTATCTCCCTTTTGCAGCAGCCGGGCAGCGACGTTCAAGTGCGCATTGCCAACTCGCTTTGGTCACGTAAAGGAAAACCGTTTCACAGTGATTTTTCGAAAACCAATCAGGCGTTTTACGACGCCAAAGTAACTGAGCTCGATTTCAACAGTCCCAAAGCTCCTGACACGATCAATGACTGGGTAAACAAGAATACCAACGGGAAAATTCCCAGGATGATCGAATCCATCGATCCCAAGGAAGTTTTGATCCTGATGAATGCGGTCTATTTCAATGGCGGGTGGAAAAAGGAATTCCAACCTTCTGCCACGAAAGAAGAAAGCTTCAAACTGCAGGACGGATCCACCAAGCAAGTGCAGATGATGACGCAGTCAGGCTCCTACGAATATTTGCAGGAAAAGGGATTTCAAGCCATCCGCTTGCCGTACGGAGAGGGGCAGATGGACATGCTGGTCATTCTTCCAGATGAAACTTCTTCACTGGATGCTCTCCATGACAAGCTTTGGGCGGATCCCAATCGCTGGCACGAGTCGTTCCAGTCGAGCAGGGGTGAAATCAAGCTTCCCCGTTTGAAGATTGAATACAGCGAAAAGTTGAAAGAACCGCTCAAGAGCATGGGCATGACGCTGCCCTTTGACGAAGTCCGTGCAGATTTTTCCGGGATGGCCCCTGTTCCGCCCAACCTGTTCATCAGTGCGGTAACACACAAAACGTTCATCGAGGTCAATGAAAAAGGAACGGAGGCAGCTGCGATCACTTCGGTACATATGTCAGGGGCTTCCGCACCAATCGATGAACCGTTCCAGGTGACGATAAACCGGCCGTTCTTCTTCGCGATTGAAGACCGCCAGACCGACGCTTGGCTTTTTGTAGGGTCCGTGGTCGAACCATAAACGCCCGTACTTAAACTGCAATGTGTTACTCCACATCGACAGACGAGAGTGTCTGTTTTTGCTTGGTAGATAAGGAGTATACATTATTTAAAAATCCAAGTGGAGGGTAGGTTGAATGGTTGTATTGGACAAATTTGCCGCGAGAAAAATACATATTATAGGTTCTGTTGGGAGCGGTAAAACAACTTTAGCCAGAAATCTATCAACTAAATTGAGTATTCCACATTACGAATTGGATAATGTTGTTTGGAAGAGACATAAACCGAGAGACATTAAAAGAACTGATGAAGAAAGAGATCAACTGTTGAGCACAATTATTCAGTTAAATACTTGGATTATAGAGGGTGCTCATTATAACGAATGGGTGTTCCAAAGTTTTAATAATGCTGATTTAATTATATTTTTGGATACTAATTATTCCAAACGAAAATATCGAATAATAAGAAGATTTATCTTACAGTTACTAAGAATAGAAAAATCAAACTATAAACCGACTTTTGAAATATTCAGGAACATGTTTATCTGGAATAATAATTTTGAAAGTCGTATTAAACCGAAGGTAATAAATAAGTTGGGACAATATTATTCTAAGTCCATAACACTAAAAGATACGATCGAAATTACAAGCTACTTAAACTAACGGATAACAATAGTTAAGCAAAGCAAGGAGCAGATCTGCCGTGGCAACTGCTCCTTGTTTTTATTGAGTTAACGGATAGATTACAGGATTGAATGTACGATTAGAAACCATATTATGCTATCCAGATTTCATTTCAGAATACTTAGGACAAAAAGGGAAAATAGACTACACCAAAAAATATGCAGTTCCAGGGAGTACAACGTTAAATTTATTAAATGATATTCGAAATAATACTAGCAAAGAGAATGAACTCATTAGAAATATTATTACAACAAGCAAATTTAGTTACAATCGGCATTGGAGCTAATGATCTTTTTCAAAGAAAGGTAAAGAACTACGTATACCTATTACAGAATTCGATCCTTATACTTTAAGCTTTACTTATGGAGATTTGTTTCCAACTATGAGATACCAGGATGGGAAGAAGTGCCGAGCTCAGGTATTATCTAACTGGTTGTTAAACTAACGATAACGAAAGCTTATCAAAACAACAACGAGGCTGCCGCGAGAATGATCGGTAGCCTCGCTAAGCTATCGGGCATGATAGTTCAAGATCAAGTGGGGGTCAGTTGATTAAAGATTCTCTTTCAGCAATTTTCTTTATACTGTCCAATGTTTCTTCCCAGTTCTTATCTGAATGTTCGTACATAGTCCATGTACAAAAGTTACTGTGTTTTAATTTTAAAATTGTCTTGTTATCTTGGTTTAATAACGTAAATTTGATGATTGAATAGTTTCCAGGGGTGTCATCTGTGCCGGAGAGACCGCTCCAGTAGTCATACGAGAAAACTTTGGGAGCTTCCAACTCCAATAGATGTCCTTTATCTTCGAAAACTTTGCCATCCCAACTGAAGGAAAAGGAAATCGGATGGCCAATCTTCCAATTACTCTTGATTGTGACTCCCAGCCATTGTTTAATAAAATCAGGGTCAGTTAAGACACTCCAAACAGTCTCTGCTGCTGCAACAATTTCTCTTTGTTTGTCAATGGATAACATGTTGCTCATAATCTCAACCTTTCTTTATTAAATTTAATGGTCAATATAATCGTTCCAATATGAAATATTACAACATGAGGAAAGGGAAGTATCGTAAAAATGCGACAGGAGGTAAAATAATGGCGGCTGAAATAAAACCAATCGGCATGTTAAACAATATATCCGCAGATACTAAGTTTAAGTTATCCGTATTTCGACCTTCGGAGGATCTTGCTTTTTTTGTGGAGAATTACTGGATCGTTCAGTGGGATTTATGTGGAGAAGAACCGTTTCTTTCAAAAAATCTGCCTCATCCTAGCGTCCATATGGTCTTTGGCTTTTTATCCTTTCATGAACATTTCGTTGTCGTAAATTACGAATGGAACGATGAAAGTTACCGCTTTATTTTATATAAATGTACAAGAATTTGAGGATGCAATCTTATCGCAGGCGGCTCGAACCATGGTTTTTGATGTGATTACTGATAGCGGGAAATCAAAAAAGAACCTGGATAGCTTTATCAGGTTCTTTTATATTGCATATAAACAGACACGATGATATAATCAGATTGCGACTTTTATGGGTTGCGCGAACATAATTAATCCATCTTACAATTTAATTTTACCACGCCGGTTAAACTCTTGTCAAATGTTTTTTCTCAATTTAATGGTTAGGAGAGATATTGAATGAGTTCTTTGGTTCTCGGTTTTCAGGAAATGGAAAAAACGCAGCTTTTGCTCGTCGGCGGAAAAGGGTTAAATTTAGGGGAATTATCAAAAATTGAAGGAATACAAGTACCAGAAGGATTTTGTGTTACAACAGTGGGATATCAAAAAGTCATCGAACAAAACGAAACGTATCATGCTTTGTTGGATCGACTAAAAATGCTAACAGTAGAAGATCGAGATCAAATTGGTGAAATCAGCAGGAAGATTCGAAAAATCATTATGGAAGTAGAAATTCCTTCCGATGTTGTGAAAGCAGTTATTCACTATCTCTCCCAGTTTGGTGATGAACATGCTTATGCCGTGCGTTCTAGTGCGACTGCTGAAGATTTACCACATGCCTCTTTTGCTGGTCAACAAGACACCTATTTAAATATCATCGGCAAAGATAGAATCTTGCAGCATATCAGCAAATGTTGGGCTTCCCTATTTACGGATCGCGCGGTCATCTACCGTATGCAAAATGGATTTGAACACAGTCAAGTTTATTTATCCGTTATCGTTCAAAGGATGGTTTTCCCACAAGCTTCGGGGATTTTATTTACCGCTGATCCGATGACCTCTAACCGAAAGCTGTTATCTATCGATGCCAGTTTTGGACTTGGAGAAGCACTGGTCTCTGGCATCGTATCTGCCGATAGTTATAACGTACAGGATGGGGAAATCGTTAATAAGCGGATAGCAGCCAAAAAATTGGCTATCTATGCACGAGAAGAAGGCGGCACAGAGACCAAGCAGATCGATCCTGATCAGCAGCAGACTCAAACTCTTTCTGACCAACAAATTTTACAACTGGCTCTCATAGGAAGACAGATCGAAGCCCATTTTGGTAGCCCACAAGATATCGAATGGTGCATGGTTGATGATACATTTTATATAGTCCAGAGCCGGCCAATCACGACTTTATACCCGATCCCTGAAGCGAATGATCAGGAGAATCACGTTTACTTATCTGTAGGTCACCAACAAATGATGACCGACCCCATGAAACCATTGGGATTGTCTTTTTACTTGTTAACGACTCGTGCACCCATGCGTATAGCTGGTGGAAGGTTGTTTGTTGATGTGACACAAATGCTGGCTTCGCCTGCTAGCAGACAAATGATCATAAATGCGTCGGGAAAATCAGATCCGCTCATCAAAGACGCACTCATGACCATCGTAGAGCGTGAAGGTTTTATAAAATCGTTAGCAGAAGATGGTAAACAAATACCTAGCCCAAGTAAAAGTAATGAAGTTAACTCCTCTTCGGATTTTCAGGCAAAAATTGAAAACGATCCGACAATCGTGTCTGATTTGATTAAGCGAAGCCAAACATCAATAGAAGAGTCAAAACAAAGCATCCAAACGAAATCAGGATCAGAAGTATTTGATTTTATTCTGGAAGATATGCAGCAATTGAAGAAGATTTTATTTGACCCGCAAAGTTCGGCTGTGTTTATGACGGCTATGGAGGCTTCATCATGGATCAATGAAAAAATGAACGAGTGGTTAGGTGAAAAAAACGTAGCAGATACGCTTTCTCAATCTGTAGTGGGCAACATTACTTCGGAAATGGGTCTGGCGCTATTGGATGTCGCAGATGTGATCCGTCCATATCCAGAAGTCATTGATTTTTTGCAACATGTAAAAGAGGATAACTTTTTGGATGAACTGAATAGATTTGATGGTGGACAGGAAGCCCAAGCCGCTATCTATGCTTATCTGAATAAGTACGGAATGCGATGTGCTGGTGAAATCGATATGACGAGAACGCGTTGGAGTGAAAAACCACTTACACTTGTCCCGATGATTCTGGGTAACATCAAAAACTTTGAGCCTAATGTGGGCACTAGGAAATTTGAGCAGGGACGCCAGGAAGCTCTTGAAAAAGAACAAGAGTTATTAGAACGATTGCACCAATTGCCGGATGGTGAACAAAAAGCCAATGAGACAAAACGTGTGATCAGCCTAATCCGGAATTTCATCGGTTATCGGGAATATCCCAAATACGGCATGGTTAATCGATACTTTATATACAAGCAAGCATTACTGAAAGAAGCCCAACAACTCGTACAAATGGGCATTATTCATGAAAAAGAAGATATATTCTATCTCACTTTTGAAGAACTTCGCGATGTCGTAGGCACAAACAAATTGGATTACCAGATCATCAGCAAACGAAAAGACGAGTACAAATTATATGGAAAACTAACTCCCCCACGTGTTATTACGTCTGATGGTGAAATCATTACGGGTGAGTACAAAAGAGAAAACCTCCCAGCCGAAGCTATTGTAGGTCTGCCTGTTTCTTCCGGAGTGATTGAGGGACGAGCACGTGTCATCTTAAATATGGAAGATGCTGATCTAGAAGATGGAGATATCTTAGTCACCCCCTTTACTGACCCTGGCTGGACACCATTGTTTGTATCCATTAAAGGACTAGTCACCGAAGTTGGTGGACTGATGACCCATGGAGCAGTTATCGCACGTGAATATGGGTTGCCAGCAGTTGTCGGGGTGGAAAATGCTACCAAACTGATAAAAGATAGGCAACGAATTCGCGTGCATGGAACAGAAGGGTATATCGAAATATTGTAATGGCTGAATACGTCAAGTAAGAGCCTCTGTCATAATGGACGCCATTAAATGCAACCTGTCACGGATAAAAGGGCGGTTACCCTGTTCGTCCTTTTATCTACCCATCTTAGAAATAAAGGAGCCCACATTCCCGCGGATCAATTAGACAAAGTCTGGGAGCCTTAAAATTTCGGAAAAGTGTCTATGAATCAAATGGGGTAATGCCTTAAGAAAAAGAAGAGATTGAGGATGGAATAAGCGTAGTTTATCAATACTTCAAAACTCATTAATTATTAAACTAACGCTGAACGATAGTACCATGACTGCAGGCTGACGGAATCCATCGTCAGCCTGTTGAAGTATC
>NZ_WHOC01000103.1:0-2110 GCF_013141785.1 Paenibacillus germinis | reverse complement strand
CTCGGCGGTGTCGCCGGAATTCGGCGTGCTGCTGGTCGGGCGGATTATTCAAGCGATAGGAACCGGCATGCTGCTGCCGCTTGTAATGAACGTAATCATGACCATTTATCCGCCGGAAAAGCGGGGAGGCGCAATGGGGATGTTAGGGCTCGTCGTCATGTTCGCGCCGGCGATTGGCCCGACTATATCGGGTTTAATCGTTGACGGGCTTTCATGGCGCTGGCTGTTTTACCTTGTGATACCGTTTGCGCTGCTCTCCATTATTATAGGAGCCGCTGTCCTGAAGAATGTGTCGGAAGTCACCAAACCGCGAGTGGACCTCCTATCCATCGTATTGTCGACGATCGGCTTCGGCGGAATCGTCTATGGGTTCAGCAGTGCTGGCGAACACGGTTGGTCGGAACCGGAAGTCATCTGGACGATCGCTGCGGGCGGTGTTTCCTTGTTGCTGTTCGTCTGGAGGCAACTATTGTTAAAGCAGCCTGTCATGGATTTACGTGCGTTTCGGTATCCGACATTTGCGCTTGTCGCGGTGCTGATGTTTGTGCTTATGATGACATTTTTCTCATCAGCGATAATGCTTCCGATATTTATGCAAGGGGTGCTCATGGTAACAGCATTCAAGTCCGGTTTGATCCTCCTTCCTGGCGGGATTGTGAACGGGTTCATGGCTCCGGTCTCAGGCAAGCTGTTTGACAAGTTTGGGCCTCGCGTTCTGGTCATCCCAGGACTGGCCATTGCCGTCATCTCGTTGTGGCAATTCACCCGATTCGACGAAGCAACGAGCACCGGCTTCCTCGTCGCCGTTCACATCGCGCTGATGATTGGCATCGCGCTAGTCATGATGCCCGCACAGACAGCGGGGCTCAACCAGCTGCCAAGCCATCTGCACCCGCACGGGACAGCGATCTTGAATACGCTGCAGCAGGTGTCCGGCGCAATCGGTACTGCCCTGTACATCAGTATTATGTCGGGCGGACAGAAGCAGTACTTGAGCGGAGCGAGCGATCCGCAGGCTCCGGCGGAAATCGTCAAAGGACTCGCAGCCGGTATCAACAACGCGTTCTGGTTCGGCGTCATCATCGCGCTCGTTGTGCTCGTACTCGGTCTCTTTCTCCGTAAAGGGAAATCGCCGGAGCATGAACAGGCGGCAGGATGAAGCAGGCCGTTCGTTGAGGGGGATCCATAAACCATAAGGAAAGCGTGGGGAATACGCATGAACGATTTTTTTAATGCAGCCATATGGGAAAAAGCGTGGAAAGACGAGTCCGATTTGAACATCAACAGGATGAAAAAGAATGGAATCGATCCTACCAGATCTTTTGACCATAAGGCCAAGACTTTCAACGAACAATCGTTTAGCGAAGAGGGAAGAAAACGAACCAAGCGAATCATGAACTGGCTTGAAGGACAAGGAGTTCGATTCGAAAACGCCTTCGTGCTGGATATTGGCGCCGCATCGGGCGTGTTCTCGGTGCCGTTTGCGGAGCGAGGGGCCCGTGTAACCGCCATAGAAACCTCTCTCCCGCTGGTCGAATTGTTGGAAGAAAACATCTCGAAGTTCGCCGAAGATCAGGTGAAGATGGTACTCGAACCGTTTGAAGATATTGACGTGCAGACCAAAGGCTGGAACCTGGCCTTCGATCTCGTCTTTGTCTCGATGTGCCCGGTCATTCACAATTGGGAGAGCGTGGAGAAGGTGCTCCAGTGCGCTCGAAAGTTCTGTTATATCAGTTTGCCGGTAAGTCCTGCGGAGCACAGCCTGGTGAATGAAATTTGGCCGCTCGTCACCGGTCAGCCCTACCATACGAAACTTATGGAAATGGGATATTTGCTGCATCTGTTGTATCTTAAAGGTTATGCATACGAATCGCTTATCACGCGGGAAGTGAAAACGACGGAAGTCTCCAGAGAAGCGGCGTTGCAGGAAGCGATGACCTGGCTTGGCCATCACCGTCTGCCTGCAGATGAGCGGAATCGGAACATCATTGCTGACTATTTGGAGCAAGCCTATCCGTCCGGCAAAGTCGTCATCCATGAAGGCGGGCGTTTTGGCAAAGTACTGATTCGATTACAGGATCAGAACATGTACACGAGAGAGATCTGAGTC
>NZ_WHOC01000102.1:0-4286 GCF_013141785.1 Paenibacillus germinis | reverse complement strand
TTCTTTGAACAACTCGATAAACTGGAAGTTTCTAGCTTCGGTGATGGTGTCGTTGTCGAAGGTTACACTGCGCTGTTTTTTCATGATTTTCTTGATGCGGCGGCGTTCCGCCAATATTCCAATCCGTCTTTCTCTGCGTGTTTTTTGTTCTGGCGCATGAGCCTGCGTTTGTGCTACCATGTTGCTAAGGAAACTCCCTCTTCAGGTTATTGTTGGGTACTTTAACCATTTGACAAGAGGTGCATGGTGTCCTGTTTTTACTGCGAAAAAATTAGTAACTTTTTGTGACATAAAAACCTTGATATGACGCGGGTTTTCAGCTTTTGAGAAAGTTACTTTCCGAATCTATGTTTAAAAAACAGTTCGATTTGCCAGCGTTTTCGATACAATTCACTAATCTCGTCACTTTCTAAATTGAAGTCATTCGTCAATATGCGAACCAGATTACCCTCGCCATCCAAACATTCGATTAAACGAAGAGGCGACTCCATTAGGTACGTTTTCTGATCTCCGAGTAATACCACCGCTTCACGTAAGATGTTTGGGTTTGGTTGCGTCGTATTTTCCTTAATCACGTCCATGATCGCGTTAGACTTTAAACGAGTGACGAAGCGAATAATCGACATATCCGCGATCAAAGATATTCAGCGCATCAGAATCCGTGACAACGAGCGCATCCATTTGGGTTTTATCTGCCGGTTTCGCGGGCGTCAGAATTGCCTCATCTGGATATATACCATCCCCGCAATAAATGATTCGTTGATGTATTTTGATTCCTGCTTTCGTTTTCCTGAACTCGGCCCAACGATACTTCATGAGACATAACGAAATTGTGGAGGAGTCACTCAAGTGTATGCGACCTAGTTTTTGATTCGTCTTACGGACACCCGGACGGCTACTCACCTGCTGGACTAAATCCTTAAATACGGTCTCCAACAAGGATTCATCCATATCTCGAAATTTACGTGATAGCTGTGAAATACTTATGGATTCTAGCCCCAGTAGTTGCTGCAGCTTCGTTGTTTCATTCAGTTTGAGATGAATATCTGTATACGATTTGATTTGAATGAGCTGGGCAAAAATGAACAATTTTGTGGTGGTGATACAATCATGTCAGGACGTTCTAAGAAACGTTTTACCTGTCCAAACATACGAGTAAATTGATAAGTTCCATCTTTCTGCCTCGGCGTCCCAGTAAATTTTGTCGTGGATGAGTACATCACCGATGGCTCCCAGCGTAACCTTAGTTAATCGAGGCTTGGGATGCTCTTATTCAGCAGAACTAATGACGAGAGGTTTTGGTATAGATGTTGGTTTTGGTACTAATGGTGTTGCAATTGATGTTGGTATTGGTACTGATGCTGTTGGAGTTGGCTGGTTCTTAGCTAAGACTTCAGGTATATGATTTTCACTCATCAGAGAGGGATTTTTCCAATTGCATGTAATGAAGTTATAAAAACCGTGCATGATTCGTTCTCTTATACAAAACCGCTATTGCCGCGGCTATAAGGACTATCCCCATAAATGCAGGAGCGGCATGACCGAGGGAAACATAGATTTGACCTCCAATGATCGGCCCAATCATTCTTGCTAAAGCCTGAATCGATTGGCTGCCTCCTTGAATCCTTCCTTGTTCACTATCATCGACAGACTTAGAAAGCATCCCATTGAATGATGGCCCAAAGATCGAATCACCAAAACCAAAGATAAACATGCCTACGATAAAAAGAGGATAGTATGAGACCAAAGCAGATAGCGCAATTAGCCCGTAGCCTATCATCTCCGAAACCATGCCAAGAATAGCGATCTGTTTATCACTTAGTTTGATCAATAGCTTGGGCATAATGAAACCTTGTGAAATGATGTCTTGGACGCCTATAATTGAAAACATAAGTCCGATTAGAGCAGGCTTCCAACTGAAAGTATCCAATGTAAATTGTGAAAAAACAGCCTGTAATGATCCGTTGGGTATCCAGAGTAAAAACGCGGAGATAAGTAATCTTTTTAAGCTTTTCATGGAGAGTAAGTTTACTAGCTGTGAAAATGGATTCAGTCTTACAAGGGGGATTTCTTTCAATCTATTCTTCTTGAGAAGGCTCTCCGGCATAAAAAACAATCCATAACCAACATTCAATAACGTAATGACGGCTCCAACGTACATGGGTGTAGCATAACCAAACTTGGCCAGTAATCCACCTAGCGTTGGACCAAGGACGGTGCCTACACCGACAACAGCACTCACCCATCCAAAATATTTGGTACGCTGTTCTGATGGAATAATGTCAGCAAAATAAGCGAAAATCGTTCCTATGCTCCCGCCTGTTACACCTTCTATGATGCGCCCAACAAATAGTATCCATAGGGCCCCTCCTAGGCCAAATACGAAGTACCCGATTGCAGAACCCAAAAGGCATAACAAGAGCAATGGTCGACGGCCATATTTATCGCTCAAAGCGCCAAGTACGGGGGCCGCAAAAAACACGCAGAGGGCATATACAGAGGTCAGCAGCGTAACCACGATTGCTTGTTCTCCCGGATTGCTAATATAAGGCTGCACTAAGAATGGGACGACAGGTGCTATGATACTGAAGCCTATTCCGCATAGAAATACAGAGATAAGACCGAAAAGTAAAGCATGTTTATCCACAGTTTGTTCTGTGTTTTGCTCATTGTGTGATCTAGATAGGGACATATAAATCCTCTCCTTAAGATTGTCGTTTTGATTCCGCGGAAACAAACATATCCTATCTTAATTTTGTTTACTTGTCAACAAAAATACAGAAATATAAAGGCAGCACAATCTCCTAATAGGAGCCCGGCTGCCTGCGGTTTCATTTTCATGATTCAAATGGATTCTGATTTCATATCTTTACCCAATTCCTTTATTTCTGCGTCCAAATGCCTATTATACTTTTCCACGAAGCTAAGCATACTATCAAATTGCTCCGCGGTTATCTGCTCATATACGGCTTTATCCCGCTCTTGAAACTCTTTGTGCAGGTCCTCATGGATGTTATAAATGACTCTCCCTTGATCAGTAAGCTTAAAATAAATTTCTTTCTTGTTATCCGACTTCTGGTAGCTTTCGATAAGGCCTTTATTGATAAGCTTCTGTGTTAATTTACTTATGGCACCGCGTGTCATATAAAAGGATTCCGCAAGTTGCGTCACGTTGGAATCTGCATTTTTTTCAATGTATTCGATGCAATGTACTTCAGAAGACTTATAACCCTTCAGACTGGCTTCCATCTTATCCTTATTCAGCCAAACCAGCTTGTTATATAAGTCCCTGAAACCTATGATGACCTGATCTACTTTGTTCAATGCATGTCCTCCTACCCGTTGGTACAATAACCATATTATACACATGTCAATGAGTAAGATCTATGTCTTGATATATATACGAGTAGGAAATGGATTACACCTCTTGCATTTGTCGGCCCCTAATCAGACTAACGATAGAAATAATATAGGCAAACCGACGATGAAAATCGGAAAAATAAATGTCGTCCAGACAAGGCTGGCATAATCCAATATCCCAAAGATATTCGCAGGTATTAAGGAGATTGCGAAAATGACGGGAACTGTAAATATAAGCATCTTCCACCATTTATTGACTCCAATCAATTGCGCTATTCCATAACTGTTGATGAACAAGTAGATCGAAAGCTTTACTAATACGCTGAAAATCCAGATGAACACAATCCAGACATCCAAATTTTGAATAAACGTTAGATAATTAACAATGGTCTTATTGTTTCCCGACATAGCGTAAAGCCGATCGGACGAGATCAGGTTTTTATAATTGACAATATCACCCGTAGGATACTATGAGGAAGCGCATAAAATTGGATGAGTTTATCCAGCAGATCAACATACGTATCCTCTCCTGCTTGCTTCTGATTAAACTGACGTCTGACCGCAGCATGAGCAATACCTTTTAACAAGTCGAGCGCTTCTGATATTTCATTTTTGTCGGCTGATCCTTTAAAAACCATGTTTTGCTTTCCTCCACGAATTTCTGCCCGGTCGATCATCTCCGTTCCTGCTACAAAAGCGACGAGAACCTTGTATGAAGGACGTCCGTGGTAGTGAGGGTTGTAGCCGTTCGTCGCGCCTTCCTGCTCTCCGAAGAGCGTGATGACCTTGTCGTCAATGTCGATCCAAATAAGCCGTTTGCCCTCTAGCCTCGCTTTACGGCGAAGCAGTTCCTGATTGATTGCAATCAGTTGAATGAGGTGGCTCCATGTCATGGTTTTCAGCAATCCGCGAAACGTGCTTTCGTC
>NZ_WHOC01000101.1:0-6630 GCF_013141785.1 Paenibacillus germinis | reverse complement strand
GAGGGAAGGGCTACCACGCGGCAGCCCTTTCACTGTTTAACTATCATTCCTCGTTAGTCTAGGCTCCGTTCATGCAATAATTACATTAAATTACTGACTTCAAAACTACATAATGGTATAATTTTCCTATTAATTATAGGGAGATGATTATATTATGCCAGATGACATCCAGCTCTATATTCCAGTCAAAAAAGAAACTGTTAAAAAATCCTTTAATATACTCGACGACTTAACAGAAGACGACACCAATGAAGAACTTGTTCCCTTTACTCAAGAAATCGTTGAAAAAATCGCAGCCAAGTTTACCAACTTTGAATTAAACAATCTTCAAGTATCTGTGAGTGCAAAAATAGGATCAGGCAACGCATTAAAATGGGTTGTGAGTCTAGAAGGCACTGGTGGACTTGTTCTTAACTTTAAGAAATTGTAGAGTTAACTACCTTCGGGTAGTTTTTTTGTATTACTTACCAGTGTTGGTGCTATCGTTCTGCGTTAGCTTAGTGATCTTTTTTCCATTAACCTTTCCATTTAATATTTTTACTGCTTTTTCAAGTATAGTCTTATCTCGTAAAATCATAAATTTAGTTGAATAATCATCATTATTTAAAACTGAGTAATTTATCATTTCTAATGCTTTGTCTAATGTCATCCATTTAACCACCATACCCAGTTGCATTTCGCTTTCACTAAGCATTGTATCACTGACGCTATTGTGTGCTTTGGCTATATAGCAGTAGGAGATCTGCATAAAATCATTTATTTTCTTATGCTCCTCGATATACCCTAATTCATGTATAATTTCAGCTTCATAACCAGTCTCTTCCTTGATTTCACGTAAAAATGCATCCTCAGTATTTTCGCCTTCATCTACCCCTCCACCAGGTAACTTGTAAAGGTTAGTCTTTGACATATACATCATGGCAACGTTCAACATGCTATCTAACAGAACACCTCTAGATCCATAGCGAGATATTCTGTCCATAAACTCAGGATCACCACCTAAAAAATCACTATCCGTTATTCTTTTGATCAGTTGCATAAAATCACCTACCTTTTTAAAAGACCTATCGAACTTGATTCTCATAACCGAAATACCATTTAATCTTCAGTTTACAGCCATTACCTCTTATGCAGTATAGATCGCTGCGGACCTGTCGGCATCCTTCTCCTGATGTCAGTATCCTGACCTTTAGTTTAATGATGCCGGTATTCAAGGCATACAGAGTTTATCAAATCACCTAATGAGCCAATCCGCTGTTCTACTGAATCAACATGATAAAACGTACATGTGCTTCCGATTTCATTCAGTTCATTTGTTGAAGAGTATAAATATATTTTCTTTCCAGCCCCCAGAGCAATTCCTAACTCAACATGACTCCCTTTTCCAACTGGAAACATGACAATTACAACATCTGCATCTAAAACCCCTGCAAGTTCTTCTTGGCCTATGTTACGTAGTTTCGTTATGGAGTCTATGTTTGATTGAGTTGTCCAGTCGTAAGTATGTTGAAAACCACGGGCAATCAAACTCTCCGCGACTTGCCGTACATTTTCTATATTTTTGAGACTAGATGCTATGTAAAATTTCATATAATCCCCCTGTTTCAACCTTCAAATCATTCCAGTTTTACATTAACACATATTGGAAGTAACCTGCCCGTTAGGCTGGAAAAGGCAACCGGTTTAGTCATTTGCCTTTTCCAGTACTATTTGGAATTAGTACTATCCATCAGTAAGATTGAGTCAGTATAATCAAATTGAAAATTAAACTGGGGGTTCACTAATGAACTGGTTATTTTGGGGATGGGTTTGAGCCATCGTTAAATATAATTATTGCTCTCCCTATCTTCATTCTTGCTGCTGTTTCACTTATCATCTGGTGGTACAAATCAAATAAAACTCGTAAATAAGTTGGAGATTAGTAAGCCTCTACATATTCATTGAGCTACTTTGCCGAGAATATGTCTGCCGCCTTGCACCTTGATGATGACTCTTCTTCTTTAATTAGGCGGTTTAGACTGATGCGCTCTGGAGTAAAGGTGCTATTACTCTGATTCAAACCCATAATTACTCAATGGCAGTGAACGCCTAAAAGAATCGACGATACAGTTCTCTTCTGCGCTCGCCGCGCAGCTGTGCATATATTTGAGTGGTCGATGCCTTCTCATGTCCCAGCATGCCTTGAATGAAATCCAAAGGTGCTCCGTTGTCCAGCAATTGGCACGCATAAGTATGGCGGAAACGATGTGGGTACACGTTGGTTTCGACCTCTCCCCGATCTGCAAGCCGTTTTAGTGTGGATGAAGCCCCGAATTTTTTCAAATCCATCGAAGGCAGATCATATGAAGAATTAACTCCAAAAGAACAGCAAAAACTAATTGAAATCAGTAAAACAGCAAAAGTAGCATACGATGAGATTAGTACTATTGTAAATGAGGGTACAGAACCGCAGATTTCATCGTTATCTTCGTCGCTTGCTTCAGCGCAATATTTAGAAGATGAAATGTCCAAAGCGATTGAAGCAGTAGTTTATGCAGGTTTACCAAATCTCTCGGTTGCTGAAATCGCTATAAGTTTTTTAAATTCAAATGATGCAAGGGATATTGGAATAAATTACGCTGCACTCCAGGGATATTCCGTAACATGGGATAACCCCGCTGATGCATATAGACATTTCTCTTGGAACTGGTTTAATTCGGAAGACATTAACGTTAATGATGCACGTTCATTTGGGGATTATCATGAACTTGCATTGGTAGCTGCTAATTATGTAAATCCAATGGGTGGAAAAACCTATGATGAAAAAGTGGCAATAGGCGTTGCGAAAGTATTTTCTACTAGATCGAGCACTCAGGGCAGTCTTAGCACCTTCAATTCCGTATTTGATAACGCTAGTATTATGGATATTACTAATAACTCTCAAGGTAGAAAATATTCATTGAATTATTCGTTTTCTAATGTCGCGGATGCTTTCTACGCTGCATATTTCACGAATGATGTTTTAATTGGATACCTTAGCGAAATTACCTCATCCGTAAGAAGTACCGCATATAGTTATTGGCAATAAGTTTTAAGTCAAATAAAGAAGCTGATGCACACTATGTTTGCATCAGCTTCTTTATTTTTAGCGACAGTTTTCCGTAACCGTTACCTCGTCATTTGTAATGCTAACTTTTGAATACCCAGATACAGATTCTGTGTAACCACATAACCCTTTTTCGAATGATTTCCCCCTTGAATCAGTATATTTTAGGTATATGCTTCCTTCCCCTGATAAACCTTCTCCATACAATTTAATATCTGGTGTTATCTTTACTTTTTCGCCACTCTTAATAATTTTTTTGTATATATCTTTCGATGCACCATCGATCCTTTCACCTGAACGATTACTTGTATTTATGCCTGTTTCAACTGAAATAATATTATAATCCGATTGATTATCAATAGTATAAGAGAAACTTTTAAATTGATTTATTAAATCAAATCTACTACTCTTCATTAAAACTATTCCAACAATAATAATGACTACACTTAAATAAAATAGTAGTTGAAAAAATCTTCTCAGTTTCATTTTGACTCAACTCCTTGTAATATTTCTTCTCATCTTTACTATCCTCGATAGTAGGGATGATAGAATTAATCCTAAAAATAACCCAGATAGAGGAGCAACAACCAGAATACCAATAATGTTATGGCTATCCGTTATTATTAATTTAGCCACAGTTATACCAACTGAATTTATCATTACAATAAACCAAAATAATAATTTTTGTTTCATTGTTACTTTAGGCATTTCATTCATGCTAGGGCTACTTCTATATAAAGAGTGTGCAATTACTACGAGTATAACTAATATTCCAATAATTGACAAACTATGTTGTAATATTTTAAAAAGCGGCAAGTTAATGAAAATTACTTCTCTTAACAAAGAAAAATGAACAACGAAATAACCGTCGGTATGGGTACAAGCATCCGTAGTGATGTGTGATATAAAACCAACAGTTACAGATATTACAAATATCATCCAAGCTTTAAAACTATTCATCCTCCATTCGCCAAGTATATTAAATGCCTTCTGATTCAAATGAAATAACGATGGTAGATGTAAAGTAAGTGATTCTTTAACTATGTAATGAAAGATAAATCCTAGAATAATACATAGCGGAATTGCCTGTACTAGCAAGCCTGATAAAGAATGTCCTATATTTCTAAACGGCTCTAAAAGAATAAAATATTCAAAATCAGGAGCCATACTTCCAAGTACAAGTCCCGTTAAACTAAAATGGTTCGGATTTAAATATTTCAATGGGAACGCATAGGCAGGATGAGAAAAAGTAAATGGCATAATTAACCTCCGTAAAGAGCTGACATTTATAAAAGTTCGCTTTTGCTAATGTTTTCAATTTCGAATATTTGCTCTGTAGTATACGGTTGCGATTCACTTTTACCCCTATGATACCAACAAGCACTGCGATCGTTATCTTTGTTCGTATCATGCGTGCACCCCGTTTCTTCACATATTAGACGTATATACATACTATATCGTTGCGTTATTCTGCCTAATAATTCCACAAAAGCATTCCAATGACACCACGCTCTACTGCCCGTCCCTCGGTTCAACGTCCAACAGGACATCTGTACAAAAACCGTTATTTTGTGTGGATATATAAAAAAGAGCTGCAGCCCTCGAGGCTAAGCTCCTTCGTAGTTATATTGTGACTGCTGACTGTGTTCACTTAGTTGCGCTAATTTTTCGATCTTGCAAATAGAATAAAACACAAATTATCCCTGACACAATGGCGGTTAAAAATCCAAATCCACCGATTAATGCAGCAACCATAAAGGGTATAAAACTGGAATGTATATCGCTGGAATTAGACATAGATGTTATATTAATAGCTATTCCAATGCCAAAACTCAATATCCAGACCGCAGCCCCAATTATAGCGATCACTAAAGCTCTCTTTGTTCCCTTTCTCAAATTAATTCACCTCCTAGATTAGGATGTCACTATGACTGATAGTATCTCTTCGATCAAATCATCACCTCATATGAAAATTAGAAGCTGCCACGGCTCGTTATAACTGGATCCAAAAGCGTCTAACAATATTTCCGTTATCCTCAACATATTCCGATTCAAATCGGCCTCCGTTTTTTACAATGGTTTTTTCAGATGCATAATTACCCTTATCACAAACAAGAAGAACCTTTTCCAGGCCCATATCTTTTGTTAGTTCTAAGGTTAATGCTAAAAGTTCAGATGCATAACCTTTTCGTCTTTCCGATGGTCGTATCCCATATCCGATATGCCCACCGCAATTCAGTAGTTTTACGTTGAGTCTGCCTTACATTTACAGCGCCAATAATCTTATTTGAATCATCATTTAATAGCCAGTATGTAGAGTGAGGAACAAAACTTCCGTCAATTATCTTACCTTCTGAATCTTGTGAGTACAAAAAATTCAGCATGACATTGAAATCATAAGGGTCTTTCTCTACAACCCATGGAACAATATCTTCACCACTGGATTTCCAATCTTCATAAAACGATATGTATTCATCCTTATAGATAGCTGATGGTTTTACCAACCTAATCGAATTTTGCATCTCCCAGCCTCCGAATGTAAATTTTATCCATAGTAGCATTCAATACATAAATTTACAATACTCTAATTGGTTTTTCATTGACCAAACCTGCCCGTTACGTAATGGAGGCTGCCGTTTGCGCAGGCAGCCTCGTGTAGATCTGTATTTAGCTATAGTTCTCCGTTAGCGTAATTCCGAGATCCCTCGGGCAGACCGAGGGGGTATAGCCCTAATGCTTTAATATGGTGTTATATGATGTCACAGTCCTCTTCGATAAACCCTATAAAATCTAATCATTCCACATTCTTGTTACTTCTTCTAATTCTAATTCCTCGAATTGCATTTTATAGATATCTGGTTTCTTTAATTGGTTCAAAAACTCCAAGCCAAAGGCTGGATCAAAATGATTCATCATCAAAGTCATTACAAGACCATGAGTCCCGATTGCTATTTTCTTCCCTCTGTGCTCTTTTAATACGGGTTTTAGAACTGAGATTGCTCTTTTCTGACAATCAGCATTAGACTCTCCACCCGGCAAGGTATGATTAAGGTCATTAAAACTCTCTCTGATACTAGACATTAACTCTGCATTTTCAATAATATTAGATGCAAAATGACGTTCTCTAAGATCTTCAAATACTTTAATATCTAACTTTAAGTGCTCGGCCAATCCCTCAACACTAAGAATTGCTCGAGTATAAGGACTTGATATAATCATGTCAATTCCTTCACCTATAAGTAACTTCGTTACTTTTTCAATATCGATCTTTCCTTTTGGGGTAAGCCCTCTTGTTCTTTCATTTCCTTCATTGTATGGTGATTCTCCATGCCTAACCATATAGATAATTGTCTTCATACAGGGCTCCTTTAGAAGCTTTCATTAAATATCACACTGTGATTTCAGATACGTTATATTCACAAAGTTTATAAAATTATCCAACTCAGAAAATATTCGAGAAACAATTGAACTATCCTCCCGTCAATTAAAAAGAGGAGCAACTGCCAGCCGCGGCGTTCTGCTCCCTGGTTAGTTAACTAACGTTC
>NZ_WHOC01000016.1:0-521 GCF_013141785.1 Paenibacillus germinis | reverse complement strand
CAATCCCTATACTTTAACGATGATAAACATCGTCTCAGACGCTACTTCTGTGGGAAATCTCCCTTTTCCCTAGATATAAGCATGTTTTTCATCACTAAAGTGATGAATCCGAACAATCCCTATACTTTAACGATGATTTTCATCGTCTCAGACACTACTTCTGTGGGAAATCTCCCTTTTCCCTAGCTGTAAGCATGTTTTTCATCACCAAGGTGATGAATCCCAGCAATCCCAACACTTTAACGATGATAAACATCGTCTCGTACGCTGCTTCCGAGGGAAATCACCCTTTTCCCTAGCTGTAAGCATGTTTTTCATCACTAAGGTGATGAATCCGAACAATCCCTATACTTTAACGATGATTTTCATCGTCTCAGACGCTACTTCTGTGGGAAATCTCCCTTTTCCCTAGCTATAAGCATGTTTTTCATCACTAAAGTGATGAATCCGAGCAATCCCTATACTTTAACGATGATATTCATCGTCTCAGACACTACTTCCGAGGGAAATCACCCACCCTT
>NZ_WHOC01000100.1:0-60689 GCF_013141785.1 Paenibacillus germinis | reverse complement strand
TTCTTATTTCTTCGCCATCCGTTTAGCGGCGACTTTTTTAATATACCACATCGACCTAGAAGATTGCAAGTATTTTTTCGAAGAATTTATGAGAGCCATCTTCTTCAATCAACTTCTTGTCCTTCTTTTCGAAGGGGCGAGTAATAAAATACCATAGGATGAGAGGGTAAGTCAAGCACCTACCCCCTATTTTTTTTGAGCTTGATAGTTACGATTTCTTGCATACTTCGATATTTCCTTTGGCGTCGCTATCCGAGCATACATCCGGAATATCACTTTATATCTGGATTCTATGGCCCCTTTAATCTCTTGATCAATTCTTTTGTCATTGAGATCGAACAACATTTCATCTAATTCTTTGCGAAGTACATAATCCAACTCTCTGCATTCCCGATCATTGAACAAAAATCCGAGCATACATCCATCCAAACCCCTCTCGACTGTAGAGATTTATGGCACTTACAGTTTGATTGAAAGAAGAGCCGACCCTTATTCGGCCCGCTCTCCTTACCGTTTTACTGTTATGCTCAGATTTTGCCATTTTTATGACAGAAGTTCTGAAAATATTTTACAGATGAACCAACCAGTATGTAAGTGTGCTTTCAATAATTGCCGCGACGAGCAAAAGCACAACAATGGATACGATTAACGGCTTTGTTAAATGGAGTATTCTAACCAGCTCCGCACGTGCGGTTTTGTCTTTATCAGGTACAAAGAGCTGTGCTCCGGATTTCCAGACCAATAAACCTAATTTAAGCCCATATGCACAGGAAATTAATATGACCGGAATTTCAATAATACCATGCGGAAGAATCCCCTTCAGAACGACGGACAATGTGCTTTCATGCGTTTGTAAGGAAAGTACATATCCGAGTATCATCCCGTTAGCGATCAACATAAAGAGTGGCAGAATACCTAGTAATAGGCCAAGAAAGATAATGACCACAGACTTTATCGCATTATTTAAAAAGATGAAAATAAAAAACCATAATTGGGGATTATCCTTACCGCTTAGAGATTGACTTAAAGATTTGAGCCCCTTCATCTGCCCTTCTAAGAAGTTAGAAAACTGATCTGAATTAGCCCAACCTAAATATAAACTAAACCCAAAAACTAAAACGACGACGATGAAGTAATGTTTCATTTCTTTAAAATGTTGGAACAGTTGTCGGAATTTCATTTTCGTTCCCTCCAATTTCGGAAGCATAAGTACTGTGTACGAGCATACATTATTTACTAAAGAGTATACAAGCCTTGCCTGTATGTAAGGCTTAGAGGAGGTACAAGCTATCCATGAACTACTTTTTCGTTGTAAATGCTCGTAAGTTTAAACAATATGTGTTTATCGCGCTTGCCATCGTCTTCGCTGCCGCTATTGTTTATTCCGAACAAAGTAATGTATCCGTCTTTTCCAATGCAGAGCCCTCCGCTATTTATAGCGTGCAGACCGAAAGAAAGGTTATTGCCCTAACCTTTGATATTTCATGGGGAGAGAAGCGTGCTGAACCTATTTTGAACATTCTTAAGGAAAAAGGTGTGAAGGATGCCACCTTCTTCTTATCCTCTCCGTGGAGCAAGAGCCACCCAGAGATTGTAGAGCATATCAAGAAGGACGGTTTCGAAATTGGCAGCCATGGCAACAAACATGATAATTATAGTACGCTAAGCGATGAAGAAATACGCAAACAAATTACTACAGCACATGGTATTTTAACGGAATTGATCGGAAAAGAGCCGAACCTAATCCGCCTTCCCAATGGGGACTTCGACAAACGGGTGCTTCGAATTGCGGATGATTTAGGTTATTCGGTTATCCAATGGGATACCGATTCTCAAGACTGGTTAAACAAAGGTGTGGATACAATCATTAACCGTGTAGTATCCAAAGCGCATCCAGGAGATATTGTGTTACTGCACGCTAGCGATTCCTCTCAGCAGACACATGAGGCCTTACCAGTTATCATTGAGCAGTTAAGAGCTAAAGGTTACGAATTCGTTACGGTAAGTGAGCTAATCAAGCAAACCCAGGTAGAGACGAAACCAGTTGAAGATCAGGCAATGAAACAAATCAATTAATGAGCTATGCTCAGATTCAAAAAAGAGCTAATTAGATTAGCTCTTTTTGTTATCCAATATTTTATGTAGAATCAAAATTTGCCATGCATTGCAAACAAGCAACGGAGCCAACATAAACAGACTTGATGCTGCGTTATCTAGTTTTAATGCAGGTACGGCTTCAAGGACGGATACAGCGCACATAAAGAACAATGTCGGGATAAAAGCGTTCCGATTCGTCATCTTTACCTTCCAATACGCAACTGCAATGGAAATTACCAATATGATAGCAGGTAAAATTGAGTAGCTCAAGACGGATTCTGTGCCCTCAAAATTAGTCATCCTCAGATATACGAGATCAAATAGGACAACAATAACGACAGCCAATTGTAAAAGATCCCATACCGTCTTGGAGCGAATAATACCCGCAGCAATGAATCTGACAATCAGATAAGCAAAAAAGCCCATTTGGCTCAGCACGCTTATCGTGGCACCACCAAGCAACATATTTAACACATTAAAACCTACTGCCGATAACCCCATAACCGAAAATTCTTTGTCGGAATATTGTAAGATGAGTCCAATCCCTATAGATACAATCATTCCTAATAACAATGTTGTCCAAAATAAGTGAAACCACTTCCGTAGCGTCAAGATCAATTACCCCCATACTTCAACTCTAATTGTTAATTGTACCAACGTTTACGATAAAAAGCCAATGAATGGCCCTTATAATCTACCCCGAACCACACATACTAACAACTATTAAGCTAGGGAAGGGAGCATGCTTTTATGTTAACAACTAAGTTCAGGAAGCTGCAAGTCCTACCACTCATTTCTATCGCCTTACTTCTCGCTTCGTGTGGATCAGATAGTTCATCAAAAGGTCAGGGTCAATCTCAAGCTAATACGTATAAAGAGCAAAAGACCATGATTCTTGATATTCTGAAGTCAGAGGATGGGAAGAAAGCAATCAGTGCGGCTAACCGCAGCATAATGAATGGTGATGTGGGTGCCAATGGTGTAGCCGGTCAATCTCAAATCAAGCTATTGTCTGCAAATGAATCTTTGCAATTACAGATGGCAGTGAAGGATGTTCTCACAGCAAAAGAGAATAACATGTTCCTCACCGATATGATGAAAGACCCTAAATTTGCCGGCGATTTTGCTAAGGCTATTCAAAAAGAAACCAAACAGATGTTCAAAGAGCTTTTAAAGGACCCAGAATATCAAAAATCACTCGTTGATGTAATGAAAAACCCAGAATATGAAAAGATGATGCTAGATGTAATGAAAACAGCAGCCTATCGCCAGCAAATGATGACGGTTATGGAAGAATCCATCCAAAGTCCTTTATTCCGCGCACATATGGTTGACCTTCTTAAGGCAGCCATTGCCCAACAAAGTAAGCCCGATCAGATGCCTACGGCTAAGAGTGCTCAAAATAAAGGAGACAGTGGTGGCAAAGGAGATAGCGGCGGTGATAGTGGAGGAGACAAAAAGAAAGATCAGAAAAGTGATTCGGGAGACCAAAAGCAAGATAGCGAAAAGAAAAAGGATGACTCCAGCGCTTCGGATTCTTAAATATGAAAGTAAAAAGGGCATGCGGATTTCTCCGTATGCCCTTTCTATTATTTTCCCAATTTGGAAATGATATTTGTAGCCATATCCAAATAGATTTGTCCAGCTTTTGAGTCTGCTTTGTAGACAGACGGTGAATAGTCGATTTCCGAGACATGATTGTCGGGAGCTCCAAGTGGAATTTGCGCTAATAATTCACTATGCAAATCTTCCGCTAGTTTAGCTCCACCACCCTTACCGAATACGTAATCTATGCTGCCATCTTTGCATTCATAATAGGACATGTTCTCCACAATACCAAGAATTTCATGGTTTGTTTGAATGGCCATCGCTCCAGCTCTAGCGGCTACGAAAGCTGCTGTGGCATGCGGTGTTGTTACGATCACTTCTTTACTTTGCGGGATAAGCTGATGCACGTCTAGCGCTACATCTCCCGTTCCCGGCGGAAGATCCAGAAGGATGTATTCAACATCTCCCCAATTGACTTCATTGAAGAAATTGCGAAGCATTTTCCCTAGCATAGGACCACGCCAAACAACAGGCGCATTATCTTGAACAAAGAAGCCCATAGAGATTACTTTTACACCAAATTTCTCAACTGGCATAATGACATTATCGACAAGCTTCGGCTGTTCTTCAATGCCCATCATATCAGGGATACTGAAACCGTATATATCAGCATCAATGATTCCTACCTTTTTCCCTTGGCGGGCCAAGGCAACGGCTAAATTAACAGTTACAGTTGATTTACCCACACCACCTTTGCCACTTGCAACAGCTATAAACTCAACTGTAGAGGCTTCTCCCAATATGGGTTGTTCAATCGGTGGTTGGATGGGTTGGGTTGGTTTCTCTGCGACCGGTTGAACCGTATCTTTAATCTGATTACGCTCATAATCTGTCATGAGTCTGAAACGAATATGTACTTGTGCTACACCCAATTTTTCTAAAGTTTGCTGAATATAAACCTTCGCTTTTTCTTTGAAAGCCTCATCCTCGGTCGTGACAATTAAGCTTAAAGACACGTTATCTTCTTTAAACATCACATCTCTAACTAAATTAAGATCCACAACGCTTTTATTGTAATGAGGTTCCACAAGAGGTTGTAACGCTTCTAATAGTTGGTCTTTGTTTATCATAGCCACACCACACCTTTATTCGGACATTATAATTGTGGCCTTAATTATAACACATTTTGATTAGGAACCCACTTTTTCCCCAGCATAATATCTTAAGATACCTTGATAAACAGATGCAGCCACCATCTTCTGATATTTCTCACTTGCAAGCAATCTTGCTTCTTCTGGATTTGAAAGGAAACCCACTTCTACGAGAGCACTCGGAATTTTCAGCGTTTTTAATAAGTAAACGGTCTTGTCCGCCGGCTTGGCAACACGATCGGTATTCTCTAAGTTTTTCTTTAATTCCAACTGAATGAGTGCAGCTAAATTAGGGTTATTTGGATTATTTGGGTAATAGAACGTTTGTGCGCCTCTCCATTTCTGGGAAGGTATGCTGTTTAAGTGGACACTGAGAAACAAATCTGCCTTATTCTCATCGATGAGATCGGCACGGTTGTGGAGATCTTGCGTCTTTCTTTTACTATATCCCTTCGTGCTGGGTTCAGCCAAATCGGTATCCGTTTCCCTTGTCATAATAACTAGCGCACCCGCCTGCTGCAAATAATCACGAAGATGAAGTGTGATCGCTAAATTGATATCTTTCTCAACAACTCCTTCCTTACTAGAAGCTCCACCATCAGGGCCACCATGGCCTGCATCCAGAGCAATTGTTTTACCTGACAAAGGTAAATTCCAATCCGACCACGTCTTCGTTGCCGGCAGCTCATAGGCATAGATGAAGACAACAAGTGCGACCAGCAAGGTCGAGAGAACAAGCTTAAGACTACTGTTAAAAGTCAGCCAAACGACCAGCCTCTTCTTCCTTTTGCGCATAAAAAATCCACCTCTGTTCCCCATAGACTCTGTAACATCTATATGGGACAGGGTGGACAAATATACCTTGCTTAAACTTGATATTCAGGGTCTCTTAGACCTTCTATAAGAACCTGAGCAACCTCAGGACGTGTGAACTCTGGAGGAGGGCATTGACCGTCTCTAAGCAATCCACGAACCTTGGTGCCGGAGAGATGCATATGGTGGGACTTATCATGCGGACAAGTTTTACTAGATGCCATATTGCCACATTTCGTACAGAAGAAGCTGTGCTCAAAGAATAGCGGAGTAATCCCAATTTCTTCTGCCGTAAAATCACTAAAAATCTCTTGTGCTTCATACGTGCCGTAATAGTCGCCAACACCCGCGTGATCGCGTCCTACGATGAAATGAGTACATCCATAGTTTCTACGCACAATTGCGTGTAGAATCGCCTCACGAGGTCCTGCGTAACGCATAGCAGCCGGGTATACACCTAAGAAAGTTCGATCCTTCGGATAGTAGTTCTCGAGCAGGACAAGGTAGCTCTTCATACGAACATCAGCGGGGATGTCATCGGATTTCGTCTCGCCAACAAGCGGATTGAGGAAAAGTCCATCCACAATTTCCATAGCTGATTTCTGGATATATTCATGCGCACGGTGAACTGGATTACGTGTTTGGAAGCCCACAACCGTTTTCCAGCCCTTCTCAGCAAAAATACGGCGGGTTTCTGAAGGATCAAAGTAGAACTCTTCAAATTTCTTCGGCTTAGGACGGTTAAGCAGTTGAATAGATCCACCAATATTTGTAGAAGAGCGGGAGTACAATTTATCTACGCCTGGGTGTGCCATATTATTGGTTTTGAAAACTTTAAATGCTTCATTCACTTGATCAACTTTGTAGATGCTTGTCGTGTCTAGAATAGCATAAGTAATGTCATCTTCTTCATCGACAAGTGCAACCTGCTCACCGACTGTAATAGAAGCAGCTACTTCTGGAGCGATGGACAACGTAACTGGAATGCTCCAAACCGTTCCGTCAGTAAGACGCATAGTTTCTACAACAGAATTGTAATTAGCTTCATCAAGAAAACCAGTCAGCGGGGAAAACGCACCTACTGCAATAAGATCAAGGTCAGAAATGGTCCATGAATTTACACGAATTTGTTTCAACGATGCTGCGCGTTTGATCAGCTCTTCTCTTTGCTCTGCCGGAACCAAGCGATTGATTAATTCGCCGCCATGCGATTTGATCGTTGTCATATACGTAGTACCTCCATGATTATCACTATTCTTATTTATGAAGTCCGCATTCCGTTTTCTCGATATTTGACCAACGGCCTGCACGTGGATCTTCTCCTTCTGCTACTTGGCGTGTGCAGTGCGTGCAGCCGATGCTAGGGTAATTACGGTCATGCAGCGGGTTATAGATTACATTATTCTCGCGAATGTAATTCCATACATCTTCGGATGTCCAGCTTGCTAGTGGATTGAATTTAATTAAACCAAATTTAACATCGTACTCCACTTTTTTAGCATTTGCGCGAGTAGGTGCTTGGTCGCGGCGAATTCCTGTGATCCAAGCATCATAATTTTTAAGGATATCCGTTAATGGATCTACTTTTCGGATGTTACAGCATTGGTTAGCATCGTTTTTCCATAGCTCATCGCCAAATTTCTCAGCTTGTTCATCAAGTGTAAGCTTTGGCAATACCTGAACGAATTTAGTACCATAATGCTGTTCTAGGCGATCTCTTGTTTCATAGGTTTCAGCGAAATGAACGTTTGTATCCAAGTAAAAAATATCTACATTCGGATTAATTTTTTGCAGCATATCAACAAGCACAACATCTTCTGCACCAAAACTGCAAGCAAGCGTTAGGCTTGAGAATGTGTCAACGGCAAGTTTCAATATTGCTTCTGGTGATTGATTTTCGAATTCTTCAGATGCTTTCGTTACAAAAGCTTCTTTTTCAAAGAGATTCATATTAAATACCTCCTAAAATTTATAATCCCGACTGTTATTGTATGATTTATATTTAATTATAGCTGAGTTCTTCTTTGTGTCAATTACTTTTTATCATTTTGGTATTAACTTCGTTAAATTCATGTTGTTGGTTGGCTCAAGACATCTCTTTATGTACAAAAAGAAAAAACCTTTCCAGCATAATGCAGGAAAGGTCCCTCTTGAGCGCCAAAGGCGCAAAATCTTAACGTTTGGAGAATTGAGGAGCGCGACGAGCGGCTTTCAATCCATATTTTTTACGCTCTTTCATACGGGAATCACGTGTTAAGAAACCTGCTTTTTTCAGGGATCCACGGTATTCCGGATCAGCTTTTAGCAATGCACGGGAGATCCCATGACGAATTGCTCCAGCTTGTCCGCTGATTCCACCACCATTTGCAAGAACTAGAACATCGTATTTACCGACAGTCTCAGTTAATGTCAATGGTTGTTTAACGATTAGTTTCAACGTTTCTAGACCGAAATACTCATCTAGATCACGTTTATTGATAATGATGCGTCCTTCACCCGGTACTAAGCGCACGCGCGCTACCGAGTGTTTACGACGACCCGTTCCATAATATTGAACTTGTGCCACGAAACGTTCCTCCTTATATTAACCGCGAAGATTCCAGACTTCTGGTAGTTGTGCTTGGTGCGGGTGCTCTGCTCCACCGTAGACTTTAAGCTTAGTTTTCAAGCTATCGCCAAGACGGTTCTTTGGAAGCATACCGTGTACGGCAAATTCGATCATGCGATCAGGCTTGCTGTTCAGCAAATCCTGAGCAGAAGTCACTTTTAAACCACCTTGGTATAAAGAGTGACGGTAGTACATTTTGTTTTGCATTTTCTTACCTGTTAGCTTAATTTGGGAAGCATTGATAACAACAACGAAATCGCCAGTATCTACGTGTGGAGTGAACTCCGGTTTGTGCTTACCGCGGATAATGCTAGCAACTTCACTTGCAAGACGGCCAAGTGTTTGGCCTGCAGCGTCAACAATGTACCATTTACGCTCTACTTCATTTGGCTTAGCCATATATGTGGTGCGCATGCTTAATCCTCCTAAAAATATATCTCAATACATAATTATTATTGTTAATTTACATAAATGATGGATGGTTGACGGCCATTTGTGATCAGGGGCTGTGGGGTAGCCGATCACGAAACGCCAAGTTATATTTTACACGAAACATCGATAAGAAGCAAGTAGTGTTTTAAGCATTTTAATAGTCGACTCTCCATAACGTTAAACCCATAGCTTCGGCCGTAGGACCTGCTTGAGATCGGTCTCTAGCTTCAAGAATCTGCTGCATATCGCTGCTGGGTCTCTTGCCTTCACCAATCTGAATTAGCGTTCCTGCGATAATCCTAACCATGTTATAAAGGAAACCATTGCCTGTTACGATTAATCGGATTCGGGCAATTTTCCCCGTCGTAGATAACTCGTCAGCTTCCGTTTCCAGACGAACCTCGTAGAGGGTTCTCACCTTTACTTCCTTATCTGTTCTCACCGTGCAAAACGAAGTAAAATCATGCTCACCTAACAAGCAAGGGAGCGCCTCTCTCATGGCTTCCACATTCAAATGCGTAGGATGATGGTATTCATAGTTGCGGTGAAAGACATCAGGGAAGCGCGCCGAGCGAATTGAAAAGCAGTAAGTTTTACGTTTCGCGGCTTTGCGAGAATGAAAGGAAGGAAGGACTTCTTCCGCGGTATGTGCGACGATATCTCTGGGTAGTCTAGCATTTAGAGCTAAACACCAACGTTCCACTGGAATCTTTGAATTCGTGCTGAAATTAATAACTTGTGCTTTCGCGTGTACACCGGCATCTGTACGCCCAGATGAGATGACTTTCACCTTCTCACCAGTCAACATGAAAACAGCCTGCTCTAAACGGAACTGAATCGTGTCTGCTTTGGGCTGAATCTGAAAACCTGAATAAGCAGTCCCATCATAACTTATGGTAAAGCGTAGATTTCTCAAGGCTTGTTCCTCCATGAGTCATCCTTCCTATCTAAGTGATTAGCCTTAGCTAAATTCACTTCTAGAGAGCGTGCTAAGACTGCAAAAAAAGGGCTTCACCAGAATCTATGATTCCGTCCACCCTTTCCCATCCGTCTTTATGCGCGATCTACTAGCTCTAGGTAAACCATTGGTGCTGCGTCACCGCGGCGTGGTCCCAGTTTAAGGATACGAGTGTATCCACCTGGACGCTCGGAGTAACGAGTAGCCAAATCGGAGAACAGTTTTTGAATCGCATCTTGATTCTCGTTTGCAGCTTCTCTACGAACAAAAGCAGCAACCTGACGGCGTGCGTGAAGATCTCCGCGCTTCGCAAGAGTAATTAACTTCTCAGCGATGGAACGAATTTCTTTTGCTTTTGCTTCTGTAGTTTGGATGCGTTCATGTATGAACAGATCTGTAACCAGATCACGGAATAATGCTTTACGATTACTGGAATCGCGGTTCAACTTTCTGTAGTTCATTGAATTAACCTCCTTCTGACAAGATTATTCCTCAGTACGTAGTCCTAAACCCAGCTCTTCGAGCTTCTCTTGAACTTCTTCAAGTGATTTGCGGCCTAAGTTCCGAACTTTCATCATGTCTTCTTCTGTTTTGGTAATCAGCTCTTGTACGGTGTTAATCCCTGCACGCTTGAGACAGTTGTAAGAACGAACAGATAGATCAAGTTCTTCAATAGTCATCTCCAGAACTTTCTCTTTCTTATCTTCTTCTTTCTCTACCATAATCTCAGCATCTTTCGCTTCATCCGTCAAACCGACGAACAAGTTCAAATGTTCTGTTAAGATTTTGGCACCCAAGCTCACTGCTTCTTCTGGTCTAATACTTCCATCGGTCCACACTTCGAGGGTCAACTTATCATAGTTAGTCACTTGGCCGACGCGAGTATTCTCAATAGCATAGTTTACTCGGGTAATAGGCGTGTAGATCGAATCAATTGGAATCACACCAATTGGTTGTTCTTCATGCTTATTTTTGTCCGATTGGACGTAACCGCGACCTCTGCCCGCATGAATCCTCATATGAAGACGCGCATCTGGAGATAAGGTAGCGATATGCAGATCCGGGTTAAGAATCTCCACATCACTATCACCACGAATATCTGCCGCAGTAATATTACCTTCCCCTTCTGCATCAATTTCAAGCACTTTCTCCTCATCGGAGTGAATTTTCAACGATAGGCCTTTCAAGTTGAGGATAATTTCCGTTACATCCTCAAGCACGCCAGGAATCGTCGAAAACTCATGTAAAACGCCATCGATTTGGACAGAGGTTACTGCTGCCCCCGGTAAAGAGGACAGTAAGATACGACGTAGTGAGTTACCTAAGGTTGTACCATAGCCACGCTCCAACGGCTCGATGATAAATCTACCATAAGCGCCATCTTCACTTAATGCTACGGTTTCTATTTTTGGCTTTTCGATTTCGATCATGAAATGTACCCTCCATTCAATACGTCGTTTCCCTCTGGATACTTCGCCTGAAAATTTCATAGTATTCCTATCCTTCAAACCATTATTCACGATTTTGGGATAATTATACTACAAAGTGATCCTGAATTATACGCGACGACGTTTTGGAGGACGGCAGCCATTATGAGGAACCGGAGTCACGTCTTTAATCAGGTTTACTTCAAGACCTGCTGCTTGCAAAGAACGAATTGCTGCTTCGCGGCCAGCTCCTGGACCTTTAACCATAACTTCAACAGTTTTCAAACCATGCTCCATAGCTGCTTTAGCTGCTTTTTCAGCTGCCATTTGCGCCGCAAAAGGAGTACTTTTACGGGAACCTTTGAATCCAAGGTTTCCTGAACTTGCCCAGGAAATTGCGTTACCATGCGGATCCGTGATCGTTACGATCGTATTGTTAAATGTTGAACGGATGTGTGCTACACCGCTCTCAATATTTTTCCGGTCACGACGTTTCGTACGGACGACTTTTTTAGGTTTTGCCATTAGCTCTAACCCCCTTTATTATTTCTTCTTATTAGCTACCGTACGACGAGGACCTTTACGTGTACGAGCATTAGTTTTAGTACGTTGTCCACGAACAGGAAGACCACGGCGGTGACGAAGACCACGGTAGGATCCGATTTCGATTAGACGTTTGATGTTTAGGGAAATTTCGCGGCGAAGGTCGCCTTCTACTTTAAGGGTTTTGTCAATTACATCACGGATCTTGCTCACTTCATCTTCAGTCAAGTCACGAACGCGAGTACTAGCGTCGATACCTGTGGAAGCAATGATTTTCTGAGCAGTTGTAGTGCCGATACCGAAAATGTAAGTTAACGCGATTACAACTCGTTTGTCACGAGGTAAGTCAACTCCAGCTAAACGTGCCATCTACAGATTGCACCTCCTTTTAACCTTGTTTTTGTTTGTGCTTAGGATTTTCACAAATAACCATTACATTACCTTTACGGCGAATAACTTTGCATTTTTCGCAAATCGGTTTTACTGACGGTCTAACTTTCATTTTTAAGCCCTCCTTATCATCGTAAGCAACCATGTTGCGTTTTCTGTTAGAAAACTTGCTTCGTAAGCATACGCCTTGAGAGAGTAACTTACATGTAAGCCGAACATTTATTTGAAACGGTAGGTTATACGGCCTCTCGTTAAATCATAAGGCGATAATTCTACGGTAACCTTATCTCCAGGCAAAATGCGGATAAAATGCATTCTGATCTTACCGGATACATGGGCTAGGATTTTATGACCATTTTCCAATTCAACCTTAAACATTGCATTCGGAAGAGGTTCAATCACTGTACCTTCTACTTCAATTACATCTTCTTTGGCCACAGTCATTCTCCTTTCTCTATTGTGCTTCATCTTGCATAAGTTCAACGAATTTGGCAATTGCGAAGCGCAACTTTCCATTAGTAACACGACCTGTTTCCCTAATGCTTGACTCCACTTCACTGCTAATCGTTTCTTGTAACTGAAGATGATTCAGGTTCTTCTTCTTCGGTTGATCGAATTTGCGACTATCACCGTCGGCAAGCCAGACAAAGCGATGATCGACAATTCCAATTACGACCGCATATTCTCCGGGATCTCGACCGCGAAGCACCTTTACGATTTGACCCACCTTCGGAATCTTGCTATCCATTCATCATCACCTACGATCTAGGCAAAGTTAATATTTCATAACCGGCTGCCGTAATTGCAATCGTATGTTCAAAATGAGCACATAGGGTCCGATCCGCAGTGACTACAGTCCAATCGTCTTCGAGTGTTTGGACAAATCTTTCGCCAACGACCACCATCGGTTCAATGGCTAGGACCATGCCTGGTTTGAGACGAGGACCTTTGTCAGGTACACCATAATTCGGAATTTGTGGTTCTTCGTGAAGATCCGTTCCGATACCGTGACCGACATACTCTATAACCACGGAGAAGCCTGCGTCTTCAATACAAGTTTGGATTGCATGCGACAACGTGTAGAGTCTAGCATCCGGTTTAGCTTCTGCTATGCCTCGATACAGTGATTGTTCTGTCACAGCTAACAAACGCGCAGCTGTTTCAGAAATTTCACCGACAGGATACGTCCAAGCAGAATCTCCATGATAACCTTTATACTGAGCACCAATATCTATACTGATAATATCGCCCTCAGTCAGCTTTCTTGGACCAGGAATACCATGAACTAATTCTTCGTTGACTGAAGCACAAATGCTTCCAGGAAAACCGTTGTAGCCTTTAAAAGATGGAATCGCTCCCTGACTGCGAATGAATTCCTCTGCGATCTGATCAAGTTCTTTCGTTGTAATGTTCGGACGAATCGCCCTTGCCAATAAGCGGTGCGTTTCGGCTACGATACGACCGGCTTCTCGCATTAGGTCTAGTTCAACCTCGGACTTACAAATGATCATTACGCTAGACCTCGTAGCAGTGAGCTAATTTGTTCGGTTACCGCATGAATGTCTTGTTCCCCGTTAACCTCACGCAATAATTCCCTCTTTTGGTAGTAATCCAGCAGCGGAGCCGTTTTATTGATGTATTCATCCAAACGCGTTCCGACTTTCTCTTCCGTATCATCAGATCGTTGGTACAACTCACCCGAACATTTATCGCATACGCCTTCTTGCTTTGGTGGGTTGAAGATTACATGATACGTAGAACCACAGGATTTACAAATTCTTCGGCCAGTTAGTCTTGCAAGCAAGAAACTGCGATCAACGGAAAGATTGATAACTACTTCAATCTTCTTACCTAATGAATCTACGATTTCAGACAATGCATCTGCTTGAGCAACAGTTCTTGGGAAACCGTCAAGCAAAAACCCTTTATCGCAATCCGGTTGGGCAAGACGCTCTCTCACAATACCGTTCGTTATTTCATCAGGAACCAGAAGTCCCTTATCCACATAACCTTTGGCCTCAACACCAAGTGGTGTTCCTTGACTCATCGCCAAGCGAAAAGCATCTCCAGTCGAGATATGAGGAATTTGAAATTCGTTAACGATTTTTTCAGCTTGCGTACCTTTGCCTGCACCAGGAGGCCCCATAAAAATTACGTTCACATTTAAAACCTCCCATCGCACTCGGCATTACGAACAGCACAATAGGTGCCGATGTCGCAGATATTGCCCCATCAGAACCTATTAGCTATTTATTGATAAACCCTTTGTAATGACGCTTAATCAATTGGCTCTCGATTTGTTTCATCGTCTCAAGACCAACGCCTACTACGATAAGTAAAGATGTACCACCAATCCGAACCGAACTAGGCAAACCGGCAAGTCCTCCAAATAACATTGGAAGAATCGAGATCGCTGAGAGAAACAAAGCTCCAGAAAGAGTAATTCTAGTCATTACGCGTGTCAGATAAGTCGATGTTGTCTTACCGGGTCTAATACCTGGTATGTAGCCACCATTTTTCTTCATCTGGTCAGCCATTTGAACTGGATTAATTTGTACGAAGGTATAAAAGTATGTGAATCCAATAATCAGCAGTACGTAAAGTACAATCGCTAGTGGTGCAGTTTGGTTAATACTTAAATTGTTAATTATCCATTCTGCAACAACATTACCTCGCCAGTAACTTGCAATGGTAGGAGGGAACATCAATAACGATAATGCAAAGATTACAGGGATTACACCAGCCGCATTCACTTTAAGAGGAATGTGAGTGGTTTGACCACCATACATTTTACGACCAACTACCCGTTTCGCATATTGTACAGGTATCTTACGGATACCTTGCTGCACGAATATGACCCCGGCAATAATCAGTATAACAACCAAAGCAATAATGATCAGTTTCACGATATTCAGGAACAAAGCTCCTTCGGTCGCAAAAAGTGTTTTGTAAATTTGTTGGATGCTTGTTGGAATCGCCGCGACGATACCAGCAAAGATGATAATGGAAATACCGTTTCCAATCCCATATTCCGTGATTTGCTCACCGAGCCACATCAAGAAAGCTGTACCAGCAGTCAATACTAGAGCGATTAGAGCAAAGGTTGTGACACCTGGATCAATCACGAGTCCGCTATACAAACGGTTAAACCCAATTGAAAGTCCAAAAGCTTGAATCACACCTAGAATAATCGTACCGTAACGAGTAACTTGTGTCATTTTCTTTCTTCCGACATCGCCTTCTTTTGCCCATTGCGCAAAGCGTGGAATTACATCCATGGACAAAAGCTGAACAATGATAGAAGCCGTGATGTAAGGCGTAATTCCCATCGCGAAGAGGGAAAATTGGAAGAGCGCACCGCCAGAAAACGTGTTAAGCAAACCAAAGACATCACTCTGATTCGCTTGGTCTTGAAGTTTCAGAACATCCGTATTAATGTTAGGTACCGGAATAAAGGCACCTAAGCGGTAGACGATTAGCAAGATGAGCGTAAAGAAAATTCTTCTGCGTAAATCTTCTACTTTGAAGATGTTGGCTATGGTATTAAACATTAAATCACCTCGGTTTGACCGCCGGCAGCTTGGATTTTCTCAATTGCTGATTGAGAGAACTTATTCGCTTTAACGGTTAATTTTACTGTGATTTCACCGTTTCCTAAAATCTTGATACCATCTTTAGGAGCTTTAACAATACCAGTCTCCATTAATACTTGTGGAGTAACTTCGGTACCAGCTGCGAAATTGTTCAAATCTTCAAGGTTTACGATTGCGTATTCCGTACGGAAACGATTCGTGAAACCACGTTTAGGTAAACGACGGTATAACGGGTTTTGTCCACCCTCGAATCCAGGACGAACGCCTCCACCGGAACGTGCGTTTTGACCTTTATGTCCGCGAGTTGATGTTTTACCCATGCCGCTACTTGTACCACGGCCAACACGTTTACGAGTGTGACGAGAACCAGTAGCAGAACTTAGCTCATGTAACTTCATCGTTGCACACCTCCTCTAGATCTTAATATCTTGCTACTATGCTTCGATTTCTTTAACTTCTACCAAATGGCTCACTTGATTAACCATGCCTCTGATCGCAGCATTATCTTGATGAAGAACAGTTTGGTGCATCTTGCGAAGACCAAGTGTTTTCACAGTAACGCGTTGTGTTTCAGGGCGGCCAATCAGGCTGCGTTTTAGGGTAATTTGTAATTGTTTCGCCATGTTTACCCCTCCTAACCTAATAGCTCTTGAACTGTTTTACCGCGAAGCTTTGCAACTTCTTCCGCTTTTTTCAAGCGGCTTAAGCCTTCAAGCGTTGCGTTAACCATGTTCATGGAGTTCGATGAACCAAGGGATTTTGTCAAGATATCGCCGATACCAGCAAGTTCAAGTACTGCACGAACTGGTCCTCCAGCGATAACTCCTGTACCTTGGGAAGCTGGTTTCAGCAGAACGCGTCCTGCACCAAACTTACCTGTTACAAGGTGAGGAATCGAAGTGCCTACGATAGGAACATGAATCAAGTTCTTTTTCGCATCTTCAATGCCTTTGCGGATTGCATCAGGAACTTCGGAAGCTTTACCGATTCCTGCGCCAACCCAGCCATTGCCATCGCCAACGACAACAAGTGCGCTGAAGCTGAAACGACGTCCGCCTTTTACTACTTTAGCTACGCGATTAATATTAACAACTTTTTCTGTTAGCTCTAAAGTATTAGGATCTACACGCAAGTCTTTTACCTCCTTATATATGTTTTTCCTAGAATTCAAGTCCAGCTTCACGAGCTGCGTCAGCTAATGCTTGAACACGTCCATGATAAAGGTATCCACCGCGGTCAAATACCACTTTGTCTAAACCTTTTTCTTTTGCGCGTTGAGCGATTAATGCGCCAACTTTACGAGCAGCTTCAACGTTACCGCCATTACCAATTTCACTTTTCAGTTCTTTATCTTGAGTCGATGCAGCAACGATTGTAATACCCGTTGTATCATCGATAAGTTGAGCATACATGTGTTTGGAAGAGCGGAATATGTTTAAGCGCGGACGAACAGTTGTACCTTCGATTTTCTTACGAACACGAAGATGTCTTTTCAAACGAGCTTTATTTTTATCGCTTTTAGTAATCATCTATACTTACACTCCTTTCATCATCTTATGATGCGAGGCTTATGCTTACGTAGCAAGTTTTCATTCGAAAACTCTTAGCTATTACCCGCGATCTAACGATCTTATTTCTTCTTACCAGCTTTACCTTCTTTACGAAGAATACGTTCGCCTTCATACTTGATACCTTTACCTTTATACGGCTCTGGCTCACGTACGGAACGAACTTTAGCTGCCATAGCGCCTACTAATTCTTTATCAATACCTTTAACGATGATTTTCGTGTTCGTAGGAACATCGAACTCAATGCCGTTTTCAGGAGTGATTTCAACTGGATGGGAGTACCCAACGTTGAGAACTAATTTGTCGCCGCTCTTGTTAGCACGGTAACCAACGCCAACTAGATCCAAAGATTTCGTGAAACCTTCCGTTACGCCACTTACCATGTTGGCAACAACACTACGTGTTGTACCATGCAGGGAACGGTGGAGTTTGTTATCGGAAGGACGCTCAACGGAAATCTCGTTCTCTAGAACATTTACTTTCATATCTTTATGAAGTTCACGGGACAAAGAACCTTTAGGGCCTTTAACCGTGATTTGAGTATTGTCTAGTGTTACATTTACACCACTTGGAATGGTGATTGGCTTACGACCAATACGAGACATGTTTGCACCTCCATTCAATTACAATTGTATTACCAAACGTAGCAGATAACCTCTCCGCCAGCTTTGGATTGACGAGCATCTTTATCCGTCATAACTCCTTTAGATGTGGAGATGATGGCAATCCCTAATCCGCCCAATACACGAGGGATTTCTTGTGATTTAGTGTAAACGCGTAGTCCTGGTTTGGAAATTCTTTTCAAACCGGAGATAACACGCTCATTGTTTGAACCGTATTTCAGGAACAAACGAATGATACCTTGTTTGCTATCTTCAACGTACTCAGCGTCACGGATAAATCCTTCTTTTTTAAGGATTTCAGCGATTTCCCTCTTCACTTTTGACGCAGGAATTTCAACTGTTTCATGACGTACGATATTCGCATTACGAATGCGAGTTAGCATATCTGCAATTGGATCTGACATGACCATTTTGTGTAAACCTCCTTCCCGAAAATAGGGTGATTACCAGCTTGCTTTTTTAACGCCTGGAATCTGACCTTTGTGTGCTAATTCGCGGAAACAAATCCGACAAATTTTGAACTTGCGAAGCACTGAATGCGGACGTCCGCAGCGCTCACAACGTGTGTATGCTTGCACTTTAAACTTCGGGGTACGTTGCTGTTTGACTTTCATCGAAGTTTTTGCCACTTAATATAACACCTCCTGATAGGTACGACTGGTAACCTATTTAACGAAAGGCGCTCCGAGTTGTGTTAAAAGCTCGCGAGCTTCCTCGTCGGACTTAGCCGTTGTAACGATAACAATATCCATACCACGAACTTTATCAACTTTATCATACTCAATTTCTGGGAAAATGAGTTGTTCTTTCAGACCAAGTGTGTAGTTTCCACGACCATCAAAAGCCTTGTTGGAAATACCACGGAAGTCACGTACACGTGGAAGTGATACGTTGAAAAGTTTATCCAAGAAATGATACATACGCTCGCCGCGAAGAGTTACTTTCACGCCGATTGGCATATTTTCACGAAGTTTGAAACCCGCGATCGCTTTTTTGGATTTTGTAACAACTGGTTTTTGACCAGAGATTTTTTGAAGATCTTCTACTGCAGTGTCAAGTACTTTGGAGTTCGATACAGCCTCACCAACACCCATGTTGATAACGATTTTCTCGACTTTAGGAACTTGCATAACTGTTGAGTAGTTAAACTTTTGAATTAACGCTGGAGTGATTTCGTTCAAATAACGATCTTTCATTCTTACTGCCATGACTCATTTGCCTCCTTTCCATGCTTTGTTGTATTAGTCGATAACTTCGCCGGATTTTTTCGCGATGCGAACTTTCGTTCCGTTATCCAATACTTTATATCCTACGCGAGTAGGCTTGCCGCTCTTAGGATCAATCAGCATCACGTTAGAAACGTGGATTGCAGCTTCTTGATTCAAGATACCGCCTTGTGGGTTAGTTTGGGATGGTTTCGCATGTTTCTTAACCATGTTTACACCTTCTACAAGCACACGGTTTTGACGAGGATAAGCAGCGATAACGCGGCCCTTCTTACCTTTGTCTTTACCAGTGATTACAAAAACCGTATCGTCTTTTTTCACGTGCAGTTTATTGTTATGAGATTCTAATCTCTTTTTTAATCTTGGCATTAGCTTCTACACCTCCTGAGGTTTCCCGTTAGGAAAACAAACATCGTAACTGTTCTTAGATAACTTCTGGAGCCAAGGATACGATCTTCATGAAGTCTCTGTCACGAAGTTCGCGTGCAACTGGTCCAAAGATACGTGTACCACGTGGACTTTTATCTTCTTTCACGATAACAGCCGCATTCTCATCGAATGAGATATATGATCCGTCTTTACGGCGAGCACCGCTCTTTGTACGAACGATAACTGCTTTAACAACGTCACCTTTTTTGACAACGCCACCTGGTGTTGCTTCTTTTACTGAACAGACGATCAAATCACCGATGTGACCAACGCGACGACCAGTACCACCCAAAACGCGGATACACATTAATTGTTTCGCACCTGAGTTGTCAGCGACAGCCAAACGAGTAAATGGTTGAATCATCGTATTCCCTCCTTTCGGGGTTCATGTCTAGATTATTAGATAACAACGCCAACTTCAATAATTTCAACCAGTCTCCAGCTTTTATCTTTGGATAATGGTCTAGTTTCACTGATTTTCACAGTGTCACCAATTTTAGCTTGGTTGTTTTCATCATGCGCTTTAAACTTTTTCGTATATTTGATTCTCTTGTGATAGAGCTCATGTTTTTTGTAAGTTTCAACAGCAACAACAATGGTTTTATCCATTTTATCACTGACAACTTTACCGATCAGAACTTTACGATCGTTACGTTCAGCCATCTAAGGAACACTCCCTTCTAGATTTGGTTACCCAATCCCCAATTCTCTTTCACGCAAAATAGTCTTGGCACGAGCGATCTCTTTACGCAAATCACGAATTTGAGTCGGGTTGTCCAATTGACCAGTAGCTAGTTGAAAACGGAGGTTAAAGAGTTCTTCTTTAAAACCATTAACTTTTTGCTCAATTTCAGCAGTGGTTAAGTTCCGGAATTCACTACCCTTCATTTGCTTCACCGCCTACTTCTTCTCTTTTCACGAATTTCGTTTTGATTGGTAGCTTGTGAGCAGCAAGACGCATCGCTTCACGAGCGACCTCTTCACTAACACCAGCAAGTTCAAACAAAATTTTACCCGGTTTTACTACAGCTACCCATTTCTCCACGTTACCTTTACCACTACCCATACGAACTTCAAGCGGTTTTTGTGTAACTGGTTTAGCTGGGAAGATTTTAATCCAAACTTTACCGCCACGTTTGATGTAACGTGTCATGGCAATACGTGCTGCTTCGATTTGACGGTTGGATACCCAAGCCGGTTCTACCGCTTGCAGACCATATTCGCCAAAAGCTACTTCCGTTCCGCCTTTAGCGCGACCCTTCATGTTACCGCGGTGTTCTTTACGGTGTTTTACACGTTTAGGTACTAACATGATTTAAATTCCTCCTTCCGGCTGAGCCTTTTTCTTAGCTGGCGGAAGCACTTCTCCACGATAAATCCATACTTTTACACCGATACGTCCATAAGTAGTGGCTGCTTCAGCAGTACCATAGTCGATATCAGCACGAAGCGTATGAAGTGGAACTGTTCCTTCGCTATATCCTTCCGTACGAGCGATCTCAGCACCGCCAAGACGTCCGCTAGTTGCTACTTTGATACCTTTTGCACCGGATCTCATCGTTCTTTGCATAGCTTGTTTCATTGCACGACGGAATGAAACACGACGTTCCAATTGAAGTGCAACAGCTTCAGCTACTAGAATAGCGTCAAGATCTGGGCTTTTGATTTCAGAGATGTTAATGTGAACTTTTTTATTGGACATAGCAGCGATGTAGTTACGAATAACTTCAACTTCAGCTCCGCCTTTACCAATAACCATTCCTGGTTTTGCAGTTTGAATCGTAACGTTCACACGGTTAGCCGCGCGTTCGATTTCGATGTGGGAAACTGCAGCATCTTTAAGTTTATTTTTTAAGTATTCGCGGATTTTGACGTCTTCAAGCAACAGAGTTCCGAAATCTTTCTCTGCGAACCATTTGGACTCCCAATCACGAATGACACCAATTCTAAAGCCTACCGGGTTTACCTTCTGACCCACACGTTACCCCTCCTTATTTTTCAGATACCACGATTGTAATGTGGCTGGTACGTTTTTTGATCGCGCTAGCGCGGCCCATTGCACGTTGTTGGAACCTTTTCATTGTAGGTCCTTGGTTAACAAATGTCTCAGACACCACAAGTTTATTAGGATCTAATGAATAGTTATGCTCTGCATTGGCAATTGCGGAATTCAGTAGTTTCTCCAGAATTGGAGAAGCTGCTTTAGGCGTGTGACGCAGAATCGCAATCGCTTCACCTACCGCTTTTCCCCGAATCAAGTCAACAACTAGCTTTGCTTTACGAGGAGCAATCCGAGCGTGGTTCAATATTGCTTTTGCTTGCATGGTAGTACCTCCTCTCGGTTAAAAATTGAAATTAGCGTTTTCCGGTTTTCTTATCGTCATCGTGACCTTTGTAAGTACGTGTTGGAGCAAATTCACCAAGCTTATGCCCAACCATATCTTCCGTTACGTATACAGGCACGTGTTTTCTTCCGTCATAAACTCCGAAAGTGTGACCAACGAATTGCGGGTAAATCGTAGAACGACGGGACCACGTTTTGATAACCAGTTTTTTGCTGGAAGTGTTCAAGTCTTCTACTTTTTTCAGTAAGTATCCATCAATAAATGGACCTTTCTTTAAGCTGCGACCCATGGGTGTTCCTCCCTTCCTTGAACCTTAAGAGAATGTCTATATCCGTGATAAATTGAACATACTTTGTGGTTCATTTTATCATGATTACTTCGTACGACGACGTACAATGTATTTATCGGATGCTTTACCTTTTTTACGAGTTTTGAAACCAAGCGTCGGTTTACCCCATGGTGACATAGGTGATTTACGTCCGATTGGTGCACGTCCTTCACCACCACCGTGTGGGTGATCATTCGGGTTCATTACGACCCCACGAACTTGTGGACGATTGCCTTTCCAACGATTACGTCCTGCTTTACCGATTTTCACGAGTTCGTGATCTTCGTTACCAACAGAACCGATTGTTGCGCGGCAAACTTTAAGGACTTTACGAACTTCACCAGATGAAAGGCGAATGGTTACGTAAGTTTCTTCTTTACCAAGAAGTTGAGCTTCCGTACCGGCAGCGCGCACTAATTGTGCACCTTTACCAGGCTTCAACTCGATGTTGTGGATAACTGTACCAACTGGAATGTTTTCCAATGGAAGAGCGTTACCTACTTTGATATCTGCTTGTGGTCCAGAAACGATACGATCGTCCACTTTAAGACCTTTTGGAGCGATGATGTATTTTTTCTCGCCATCAGCATAATGAATCAATGCGATGTTCGCGGAACGGTTAGGATCGTACTCAACTGTAGCAACGCGTCCTGGTATTCCATCTTTAGTACGTTTGAAATCGATAATACGGTATTTACGTTTGTGTCCACCACCATGGTGACGAACCGTAATTTTACCTTGGTTGTTACGACCAGCATGCTTGAACAAAGGAGCAAGCAAGGATTTCTCCGGTGTAGATGTTGTGATTTCTTCAAAAGTAGAAACCGACATCGCACGTCGAGCTGGTGAGGTTGGTTTATATTTTTTAATTGGCACTCTGATTTCCTCCTTACTTCAAGAGATAGGGTTATACTGATTCAAAGAATTCCAATTCTTTGCTTTCTGCGCTTAGGGACACGATAGCTTTCTTCCAGATGGAAGTGTAACCGGAGTGTTTGCCATAACGCTTAGGCTTAGCAGGCATTCTGAGTGTGTTTACATTTGTAACTTTTACTTTGAAGATCGCTTCAATAGCTTGTTTAATTTCTGTTTTGTTAGCACGAAGATCTACTTCGAAAACATACTTTTTGTTAGCCATTAGGTCGCTTGTACGCTCAGTGATGATCGGGCGCTTGATAATGTCGCGTGGATTTTTCATTGTGCAAGCACCTCCTCAACTTTCTGTACAGCCTCTTGTGTTAAGATCAATTTGTCATAAAGCATGACATCAAGAACGTTAACTCCATCAGCAGCAACAAATTTCACACCTGGGATATTACGAGCAGACAAAGCAACATTGGAGTCGTTAGCAACGCCCACAACTAGTACTTTGCTATCTACTTTCAGGTTGTTCAGAATAGCAACGAAATCTTTCGTTTTCGGAGCATTCATTTGAAGTTGATCCAATACGATCAAGTTGTTATCGATAAGTTTCGAGGACAAAGCGGATTTGATCGCTAAGCGACGAACTTTTCTAGGCAATTTGAAACCATAGCTACGAGGTGTCGGTCCGAATACGGTACCGCCGCCTTTCCACTGTGGAGCACGAATACTACCTTGACGAGCGCGACCTGTACCTTTTTGTTTCCAAGGTTTACGACCACCGCCGCGAACTTCTGAACGACCTTTTGTTTTGTGTGTTCCTTGACGAACAGCCGCTTGTTGAAGCAATACCATTTCGTGGATCGCATGAACGTGAGGCTCAATTCCAAAAACAACGTCAGACAGTTCAACTTCTCCTACCTGAGCACCTGTTACATTATATAAAGCTACTTTTGGCATCTGTCTTCCTCCTTTCTTACTTTTTCACAGCAGACTTCACGCTAACGTAGCTGTTTCTAGGACCCGGAATGGAACCTTTAACTAGCAACACGTTACGCTCAGCATCTACTTTAATGATTTGCAGGTTTTGCAAAGTTACTGTTTCGTTACCCATGTGCCCTGGCAATTTCTTACCTTTAGGTACGCGGTTTGCTTGAATGGAACCCATGGAACCTGGTCCGCGGTGATAACGTGATCCGTGAGCCATAGGGCCTGTGGATTGGTTATGTCTTTTGATGTTACCTTGGAAACCTTTACCTTTGGAAGTACCCGTTACATCAACGAATTCGCCCTCTGTAAACAGATCTGCTTTCAGTTCTTGACCAACTTCATAGTCACCCAACTGAATGCCACGAATTTCTTTAACGTAGCGCTTAGGCGTTGCCCCTGCTTTTTTCGCATGGCCAAGCTCTGGTTTAATGATTCTGCTAGCTTTAACATCATCAAAACCGATTTGGATCGACTCATATCCGTCGTTATCCACATCTTTCTTTTGCAGTACCACACATGGTCCCGCTTGAATGACAGTTACCGGAACTACATTACCCTCCGGAGTAAACAACTGTGTCATCCCAAGTTTTTTTCCTAAGATACCTTTCATCGTTGACACCTCATTTCCTTCCTAAACGTTCATTCTATAGTTGTTTTACAGTTTGATCTCAATATCAACGCCAGACGGTAAGTCTAAACGCATTAGAGCATCAACTGTTTGTGGTGTTGGATTCACAATATCGATAAGACGCTTATGCGTACGCATTTCGAATTGCTCACGCGAATCCTTGTACTTGTGCACCGCACGAAGAATCGTGATGATTTGCTTCTCTGTCGGAAGCGGAATCGGACCGGATACACCTGCACCGGAACGCTTGGCAGTTTCCACGATTTTCTCAGCTGATTGATCAATAATTCTGTGATCATAAGCTTTCAAACGGATACGAATTTTTTGCTTTGCCATGATAAGTCCCTCCTTCTATCGCCCAATTTATTATCGGACATACTCCGCGAAAATTCTCCAACAACCATCCCCATGGCAAAGGGGCCAGGTGTGTCGGCAACCTTTCGCATCATCGCAACGTCACAGACCAACGTTTTATATTATATAAAATTTGAAAACGAAAAGCAAGCGAAATTTTAGGCATATGCATAAAAAAAACACCCACCGTCTAAACGATGAGTGTTTCTTCTATTTATAGGTATTACTTTTGAATTGTTGCAACCGCGCCCGCACCAACTGTACGTCCGCCTTCACGAATCGCGAAGCGTGTTCCTTCTTCGATTGCGATTGGGTTGATTAGTTCAACAGTAACAGTGATGTTATCACCAGGCATAACCATCTCTGTACCTTCTGGAAGGGAGATGATACCCGTTACGTCAGTTGTACGGAAGTAGAACTGTGGACGGTAACCTGTGAAGAAAGGCTTATGACGGCCACCCTCTTCTTTAGTTAGAACGTAGATTTGTGCTGTAAAGTTCGTGTGTGGTTTAACTGAACCTGGTTTCGCAAGTACTTGTCCACGCTCGATATCTTTACGGTCTACACCACGAAGCAATGCTCCGATGTTGTCACCAGCTTGAGCGGAATCAAGCAATTTACGGAACATCTCTACACCAGTTACGATGCATTTACGAGTTTCTTCAGCGATACCAACGATTTCAACTTCTTCTTGTACTTTAACAGTACCACGCTCAACACGACCAGTTGCAACTGTTCCACGACCAGTGATTGAGAATACATCCTCAACTGGCATAAGGAAAGGCTTGTCAGTTTGACGCTCAGGAGTTGGGATGTAAGTATCAACTTGCTCGAACAACTCGATGATTTTGTCAGCCCAAGGACCTTCTGGGTTAGCAAGAGCTTCACGAGCTGCACCACGGATGATTGGAGTATCATCGCCTGGGAACTCATATTCGTTAAGAAGGTCGCGAACTTCCATCTCAACCAATTCAAGCAACTCTTCGTCTTCAACCATATCACATTTGTTAAGGAATACTACGATGTAAGGTACGCCTACTTGACGGGAAAGAAGGATGTGCTCGCGAGTTTGCGGCATAGGGCCGTCAGCTGCGGATACAACCAAGATCGCTCCGTCCATTTGAGCAGCACCAGTGATCATGTTTTTAACATAGTCAGCATGTCCTGGGCAGTCAACGTGTGCGTAGTGACGGTTAGGTGTTTCGTACTCAACGTGAGCAGTGGAGATTGTGATACCGCGCTCGCGCTCTTCTGGTGCTTTATCGATTTGGTCGAATGCTACTGCAGCTCCACCGTATCTTTTGGACAATACAGTTGTAATAGCTGCTGTCAAAGTTGTTTTACCATGGTCAACGTGACCGATAGTACCGATGTTAACATGCGGTTTGTTACGTTCAAATTTAGCCTTTGCCATTTTAAACGATTCCTCCTTAGAGTGACTAATAGTTTTATATTAAGCGCCTTTGCCTTTTGCAATAATTTCTTCTGCAATGGACTTAGGTACTTCTTCATAATGTGAAAGTTCCATGGAGTAAACACCACGGCCTTGAGTTCTTGAACGAAGTGTTGTGGAATATCCAAACATTTCGGACAAAGGCACCTTAGCACGGATGATTTGCGCGCCATGACGGTTATCCATACCTTCAATACGTCCACGACGGGAGTTAAGGTCACCCATAACATCGCCCATGTACTCTTCTGGTACAGTAACTTCAACCTTCATGATTGGCTCAAGAAGAACCGGTTTACATTTTTCTTTAGCTGCTTTAAGTGCCATGGAACCTGCGATTTTGAACGCCATTTCATTGGAGTCAACATCATGGTAAGATCCATCAACAACTGTAGCTTTGATATCCACGAGCGGGAATCCTGCGATTACACCGTTTTTCATGGACTCTTCGATACCAGCTTGAATAGGTGCGATATATTCTCTAGGAATAGATCCGCCGACTACTTTGCTTTCGAAAATGAAACCTGTACCAGCTTCTTGAGGTTCGAACTCAACCCAACAATGTCCGTATTGACCACGACCACCGGATTGACGAACGAATTTACCTTCAACTTTAGCTGATGCACGGAACGTTTCACGATAAGCTACTTGCGGTTTACCAACATTGGTTTCTACTTTGAACTCACGAAGCATACGGTCAACGAGGATCTCAAGGTGAAGCTCACCCATACCTGCGATGATCGTTTGTCCTGTTTCTTCGTCTGTGGAAGCACGGAAAGTCGGATCTTCTTCAGCAAGTTTTTGCAACGCGATACCCATTTTATCTTGGTCGGCTTTCGTCTTCGGTTCTACAGCAAGCTGGATAACCGGTTCAGGGAAGACCATTTTCTCAAGAATAACTGGATTTTTCTCATCACAAAGTGTATCACCAGTCGTTGTATCTTTCAATCCAACGGCCGCGGCGATGTCACCAGCGTATACAATGCTGATTTCTTGACGGCTGTTCGCATGCATTTGCAGAATACGACCAACGCGCTCACGTTTGCCTTTTGTTGCGTTAACAACGTAGGAACCGGAGTTCAAGGTACCAGAGTAAACACGGAAGAACGTAAGACGACCAACGAAAGGATCTGTCATGATTTTGAATGCAAGCGCTGAGAAAGGTTGATCATCAGCAGACTTACGAACCACTTCAGTACCATCGTCAAGTACACCTTTAATGTCAGGTACATCAAGTGGTGATGGCAGGTAACTAATTACCGCATCCAACATCAATTGAACACCTTTGTTTCTGTAAGAAGACCCTACGATAACTGGGAAGATTTTCACTTCGCAGACACCTTTACGTAGAGCTGCTTTGATTTCGTCAACAGAAATTTCTTCGCCTTCAAGGTACTTCATTGTAAGCTCTTCATCAAGCTCAGCAACTTTCTCAATCAATTCCAAGCGAAGTTCTGCAACTTGATCTTTGAACTCAGCAGGAATCTCGATTTTCTCGATATCCTTACCAAGATCGTCTTTGTACATATAAGCAACTTCATCAACCAAGTCAATGATACCTTTGAATTCATTCTCAGCACCGATTGGAAGTTGAATAGCTACTGCATTTGCACCAAGTTTTTGACGCATGGATTCAACAACTTGCAAGAAGTCTGCACCGATGATATCCATTTTGTTTACGTAAGCAATCCGTGGAACGTTGTATTTATCAGCTTGTCTCCAAACTGTTTCCGATTGAGGCTCAACGCCCTCTTTCGCACTAAATACACCAACTGCTCCATCCAACACACGAAGGGAACGCTCTACCTCAACGGTAAAGTCAACGTGCCCCGGGGTATCAATAATATTGATGCGGTGACCTTCCCATTGCGCAGTTGTAGCGGCGGAAGTAATCGTGATTCCACGCTCTTGTTCCTGCTCCATCCAGTCCATCGTAGCTGCACCTTCGTGCACTTCTCCGATTTTGTGAACTTTACCTGTATAGTACAGAATGCGCTCTGTTGTTGTCGTTTTACCAGCATCGATATGAGCCATGATCCCGATATTACGTGTGTTTTTTAAGGAGAACTCTCTAGCCATAGGTCGTTATGTCTCCTTTCTGATATTGATTTAGAATTCTACCAACGATAGTGAGCGAATGCTTTATTAGCTTCAGCCATTTTGTGTGTATCTTCACGTTTCTTAACGGAAGAACCTGTGCTGTTGCTAGCATCGATGATTTCATAAGCCAATCTTTCTTCCATCGTCTTCTCACCGCGTAGGCGGGAGTAGTTGACCAACCAACGCAACCCTAAAGTTGAACGACGATCAGGTCTAACTTCGATAGGTACTTGATAGTTCGCTCCACCAACACGGCGAGCTTTAACTTCTAGTACTGGCATAATGTTTTTGATAGCAGCTTCAAACACTTCCATCGGCTCTTTACCTGTACGATCTTTCACGAGGTTAAAAGCGTTGTATAAAATGGTTTGTGCTACCCCTCTTTTTCCATCAACCATAATGCGATTGATAAGACGAGTAACTAGTTTGCTATTATAAATTGGATCTGGCAATACGTCTCTGCGAGTAACTGGACCTTTACGAGGCATAGTTATCCCCCTTTCTTCTAAGAATCATCACTGATTATTATCTCTTATTTTTTAACTTTTGGACGTTTAGTACCGTATTTGGAACGGGATTGCTTACGGTTGTTAACACCGGAAGTATCCAGCGCGCCACGCACGATGTGATAACGTACCCCTGGAAGATCTTTAATTCTACCTCCACGGATCAATACAACACTGTGTTCTTGCAGGTTGTGACCGATACCTGGAATGTAAGCTGTCACCTCTACGCGGTTCGTTAAACGAACACGTGCGTATTTACGAAGTGCGGAGTTAGGCTTCTTAGGAGTCATAGTGCCTACACGCGTGCAGACACCACGTTTTTGAGGTGCACTCAAATCCGTTGCTTCTCTTTTCAAAGCGTTAAAACCTTTTTGCAAAGCTGGTGATTTAGACTTATCCACCTTCGCTTGACGACCTTTACGTACTAGTTGGTTAATTGTTGGCATATCGCCACCTCCTCCCTACATTCATAACATGATGTTCTTCTTGCAAGCCCACAGATCCAGGCGAGTCATAAATGAGCAAAGAGAAAGTCCTTGCCATGGATAGCTGCGAAAAGTTATAAAAACTTATGTAGGCTATGGCCACTAACAAAAACGTCTTTAGCGTTTATTCATTTACAACAGCTGCTACCGCAGCTCCAACTTCAATTCCACATGCTTTACCTAGCATCTTCATAGAATCTACGTAGGTAATAGGTACACCCTTCTGCGTACAGAGAGTTACCAGATTTATCGTCAATCGCGGATCTGCATCTTTAGAAACAAAAACTTCGACTGCCTTACCTTGTTCGACTATTTTTGTAACTTTCTTCGTACCTACACTTATATTCTTCGCCTGTTTGACTTTATCATAAGACATAAGGCACCCCCTTCAAAGAAAAGGAAAGAATATCGACTTAGGCACACTACGATATATTAGCACTTTGATCTTCGGGTGTCAAGGAATAACTTCATATATTTTATTATTCTTACTAGATTAGTAAAAGTAAAGCAGAAGGGACAGCGCACTTCATTATAAAGTGGCTATCCCTCCTGATTACATAGCGAATCTATTCAACAGTGACAGTTTCTTTTTCAAGATCCTCGTCTTGTACAAGCACTTCGTTCGGATCCGTAATACGGATATTCCGGTAACGAGGCATACCCGTACCTGCAGGAATAAGTTTACCGATAATAACGTTCTCCTTAAGACCAAGTAATTGGTCAACCTTGCCTTTAATTGCTGCATCCGTCAAGACACGTGTCGTTTCTTGGAAAGACGCTGCAGATAGGAAGGAATCGGTCTCTAGGGACGCTTTAGTAATACCGAGCAAGATAGGTCTTGCAACAGCAGGCTCACTACCAGCGAACAAGGCAACTTTGTTGGCAGCTTCATATTCATGAATGTCTACGAAGGAACCAGGTAGAAGCGTTGTATCTCCAGCGTCAACGATACGGATTTTCCGTAACATTTGGCGAACCATAACTTCGATATGTTTATCGTTAATTTCTACCCCTTGGTTACGATATACACGTTGAACCTCTTGCAGAATGTAGTTCTGCACACCGCGGATACCTTTGATACGGAGCATTTCCTTCGGATCGATAGAACCGTCAGTCAACTCGTCTCCAGCTTCCACTTGTTGATTCAATGAAACACGTACACGTGAACCGTAAGGAACTGCATATACTTTGGATTCCGCTTCCCCTTGGACTTCGATCTCACGACGGTCCTTAGCTTCACGGATTTCTTTCACAGTACCATCAATTTCGGAAATGATCGCTTGACCTTTCGGATTCCGAGCTTCGAAGAGCTCTTGAATACGCGGCAAACCTTGCGTAATATCATCTCCGGCAACACCACCGGTATGGAACGTACGCATCGTTAACTGTGTTCCTGGCTCACCAATGGATTGAGCAGCGATAATACCAACTGCTTCACCAACCTCAACAAACTGGCCAGTAGCTAGGTTACGACCGTAACATTTTTTACAAACACCATGATTGGTACGGCAGCTAAGAACGGAACGAATTTGAAGTTTCTCGATACCTGCTTCAATAATTGTATCTGCAATACCCGATTCGATGAGTTCATTGCGTTGAACAATAACTTCACCTGTTTTCGGATGACGAAGAGTTTCATAAGCATAGCGACCCTCAATACGGTCATAGAGATCTTCAATAACCTCTTTACCATCTTGAATTTTGCTAACCATGAAGCCTTTGTCAGTTCCACAATCATCTTCACGAACGATAACGTCTTGTGCTACGTCAACGAGACGACGAGTCAGGTAACCGGAGTCAGCTGTACGTAACGCTGTATCGGCAAGACCTTTACGCGCTCCGTGCGTGGAAATAAAGTACTCCAAGATTGTCAAACCTTCACGGAAGTTCGATTTAATTGGCAACTCCATAATTTTACCGGATGGATTCGCCATCAAACCACGCATACCGCCAAGCTGTGTAATCTGAGATTTATTACCCCGCGCTTTGGATTCAACCATCATGCTAATAGAGTTGTATTTATCAAGGGATTTCATCAAAATATCTGTGATTTCATCCTTCGCTTTACTCCAGATCGCAATAACTCGGTCATAACGCTCTTCATCTGTAATCAAACCACGGCGGTATTGGTTCGTAACTACACGTACTTTCTCTTCACATTCTTTGAGGATTGCTACTTTTTCAGTAGGAACAACAACGTCAGAGACAGCTACGGTAATACCCGCTTTGGTGGAGTACGTGAATCCAAGCTCTTTAATTTTATCAAGGATCATGGACGTTTGAGTTGTGTGGTATTTACGGAAACACTCAGCAATGATAGAACCGAGATATTCTTTACCTACCGCTTTGTTCTCTTCACGCTCCAACATAATAGCTCTAAGATCAGCACCTTTTTCAAAAACAAAGTGAGCATCAGGAATCCCATTCAGCAGGTTTGTTTTGGTTGGTTCATTAATGAATGGGAAGTCGCTAGGGAAAATCTCATTCATAATGATTTTACCGATCGTCGTGATCAAGATTGCATTTTGCTGTTTCTCAGTGAAACTAACTTTGTTCAATGCTCTTGCAGGAATAGCAACCCGTGCGTGCAGTGCCATTTTGCCCGATTGGTAAGAAGAAACTGCTTCATGCACTGTTCTAATAATAGAACCAGCACCTTTAGCGAATTTGTTGTCTGTTGTTAAATAGAAGCTTCCCAGAACCATATCCTGTGAAGGCGTAACGACAGGCTTACCGTCTTTCGGATTCAAGATGTTACCTGACGCCAGCATGAGCAAGCGAGCTTCGGCTTGAGCTTCAGAAGACAATGGTACGTGAACGGCCATTTGGTCACCGTCGAAGTCAGCGTTGTAAGCTGTACAAACGAGCGGATGAAGCTTAATAGCGCGGCCTTCAACCAGAATCGGTTCAAAAGCTTGAATACCAAGTCTATGCAGCGTAGGGGCACGGTTCAGAAGAACCGGGTGCTCCTTAATTACTTCTTCAAGTACATCCCAAACATCTGGACTTACGCGCTCAACTTTACGTTTTGCACTTTTGATGTTATGGGCCAAACCTTTATTTACAAGCTCTTTCATAACGAAAGGCTTGAACAACTCAAGTGCCATTTCCTTCGGAAGACCACATTGGTACATCTTCAGGTTAGGACCTACAACGATAACGGAACGACCGGAATAGTCAACACGTTTACCGAGCAAGTTTTGACGGAAACGTCCTTGTTTACCTTTCAGCATATGGCTGAGGGATTTCAAAGGACGGTTACCTGGGCCTGTTACCGGGCGGCCGCGACGACCGTTATCGATAAGAGCATCAACCGCCTCTTGCAGCATCCGTTTCTCATTTTGAACAATGATATCCGGAGCGCCTAGGTCGAGCAATCTTTTCAAACGGTTGTTACGGTTGATAACGCGGCGATACAGATCATTCAAGTCAGAAGTCGCGAAGCGGCCACCATCAAGTTGTACCATCGGACGAAGCTCCGGAGGGATGACAGGAAGTACATCCAAAACCATCCAGCCTGGTAAATTCTTCGAGTTACGGAATGCTTCCATAACTTCCAGACGCTTAATCGCACGATTACGACGTTGACCTTGCGCTGTTTTGAGTTCTTCTTTGAGTGTATCTACTTCACGCTCGATATCAATATCGACTAGAAGTTTTTTTACGGCTTCCGCACCCATTCCCGCTTGGAAAGCATAACCGTACTTCTCGCGATAGCTGCGGTATTCTTTCTCTGAAAGCAGTTGTTTCTTCTCCAAAGGTGTATCCCCTGGATCAGTTACCACATAGGAAGCGAAGTAGATGATTTCCTCCAACGATCTTGGAGACATATCTAACGCAAGCCCCATACGGCTTGGAATACCTTTGAAGTACCAAATGTGGGATACCGGAGCGGCAAGTTCAATATGACCCATGCGCTCACGACGTACCTTTTGACGTGTTACTTCAACGCCACAACGGTCACAAACAACGCCTTTATAACGAACTCGTTTGTATTTACCGCAATGACATTCCCAATCTTTGGTAGGCCCGAAGATCTTTTCGCAGAAAAGACCTTCTTTCTCAGGCTTTAAGGTTCTGTAGTTAATCGTTTCCGGCTTCTTTACTTCCCCACGGGACCAAGAGCGAATTTTATCGGGTGATGCCAAGCCGATTTTCATAAACTCGAAGTTGTTAACGTCCATCAAGGAGCAACCCTCCTTTAAGAATTTAAACCCACTATGCAGTGAATCGTTCTCGATCTATTGTGGTGTTCTTTATTCGTTGACTCCTAATTCAGAGCCCTCTAAGTTTAGGTTTAATTTATCGCTAGTGACTTCGTCGTCATCGTCGGCTTCTCTCATTTCGATCTCTTCTTCGTCGCCGGAAAGGATTTTAACATCCATACCTAAGCTTTGAAGTTCTTTGATCAAAACTTTGAATGATTCCGGAACACCTGGTTCTGGGACATTCTCGCCTTTAACGATAGACTCATATGTTTTCACACGGCCTACAACGTCATCGGATTTCACAGTAAGAATTTCTTGCAGTGTATAAGCAGCTCCATAAGCCTCGAGTGCCCATACCTCCATCTCTCCGAAACGTTGTCCACCGAACTGCGCTTTACCACCCAGCGGCTGCTGAGTAACAAGGGAGTAAGGTCCTGTTGAACGGGCATGGATTTTATCATCAACCATGTGCGCCAGTTTAATCATGTACATGACGCCAACGGTAACTTCGCGTTCGAACGACTCCCCTGTACGACCATCGTACAGAATCGTTTTACCGCTACGCTGCATACCTGCTTCTTCCATCGCATCGAACACGTCATACTCACGCGCTCCATCGAATACCGGTGTTGCAGCATGGATACCCAGGTACTTGGAAGCCATACCTAAGTGAACTTCAAGCACTTGACCGATGTTCATCCGTGAAGGAACCCCTAGTGGATTCAACACAACTTCAACCGGTGTACCATCTGGAAGGAAAGGCATATCTTCTTCCGGAAGAATACGTGCAACTACCCCTTTGTTACCGTGACGTCCTGCCATTTTGTCGCCTTCGGAAATTTTCCGTTTTTGTGCGATATAGACACGAACGAGTTGGTTCACACCAGGAGGCAGCTCATCGCCGTTCTCACGAGTAAATACTTTCACATCAACAACAATACCGTCTGTACCATGCGGTACGCGAAGGGATGTATCACGAACCTCACGAGCCTTCTCACCGAAGATCGCATGCAGCAATCTTTCTTCCGCTGTCAGTTCTGTTACACCTTTAGGTGTTACTTTACCAACAAGGATATCGCCTGCGCCGATTTCGGCACCGACACGAATAATACCGCGCTCGTCAAGATTTTTCAGTGCATCTTCCCCAACGTTCGGGATATCACGAGTGATTTCTTCAGGTCCCAGCTTCGTATCACGTGCTTCGGACTCGTATTCCTCAATGTGGATAGAAGTGTATACATCTTCTTTCACTAGCTTTTGGCTAAGTAAGATCGCATCCTCATAGTTGTAACCTTCCCAAGTCATGAAGGCTACGACAACGTTACGTCCAAGTGCCAATTCACCTTGTTCTGTTGAAGGTCCATCTGCAAGAATATCGCCCGCTTTAACCAATTGCCCTTTTTTAACAATCGGACGTTGATTAATACATGTACCTTGGTTAGAACGCATAAATTTGTGGAGCTTATATTTGACGATGTTGCCGCTAACTAGCTTGCCATCGACCAATTCTTGGCGACGCAGCCAAATTTCATTCGCAGCAGCTTTCTCAATAATTCCATCGAATTTGGAGACAATACATACTCCTGAGTCTTTTGCGACCTTATGCTCCATACCCGTTCCTACAAGAGGTGCTTTCGGGATCAAAAGCGGAACCGCTTGACGCTGCATGTTTGAACCCATAAGCGCACGGTTGGAGTCATCATTTTCAAGGAACGGAATTAACGCCGTTGCCACGGAAACAACTTGCTTCGGAGAAACGTCCATGTAATCGACACGTTCAACCGGAAGTGTTAAGTTGTCATCCTTGTAACGCACGATAATTGCATCTTCAACAAATTTATTATCTTCCGTCAATTGCGCATTCGCTTGAGCGATAACATAGTTATCCTCTTCGTCTGCTGTCAGGTAAGCGATTTGGTCGGTTACAAGTCCTGACTTCGGATCTACCCAACGATATGGCGCCTCAATGAAGCCATACTCATTAATACGGGCAAACGTAGACAAGGAGTTGATCAAACCAATGTTCGGTCCCTCTGGCGTCTCAATTGGACACATACGGCCATAGTGAGAGTGATGGACGTCACGAACTTCCATACCTGCACGCTCTCTCGTCAAACCGCCGGGTCCGAGTGCAGACAGACGTCTTTTGTGCGTCAATTCAGCAAGTGGATTCGTTTGGTCCATAAACTGAGAAAGTTGTGAACTACCGAAGAACTCTTTGATCGATGCGATAACAGGTCGAATGTTGATTAACGCTTGTGGTGTAATTACATTCGCGTCTTGAATCGACATACGCTCGCGAACAACACGTTCCATACGGGAAAGACCAATACGGAATTGATTTTGCAGCAATTCACCTACAGAACGAAGTCTACGGTTACCCAAGTGGTCAATATCGTCCGTATTCCCGATACCGTGAAGCAAATTGATGAAATAGTTAATGGATGAAATAATATCGGCAGGCGTGATGTTTTTGACAGTTTTATCAATAACACCGTTAGAAATAACTTTAACGACCTTGCCCTCTTCTGTTGGTGAATAAACGTTGATGCACTGAACTGGAATCGTATCCGCGCCCGTTACACCTTTAGGAATCGTAAATTCTTTATATCCTGCACCTTTTTCAATAAAAGGAAGGATTTCATCTAAAACACGACGATCAAGCAATTGCCCAGCTTCTGCAATGATTTCTCCAGTCTCGGAGTCCACAAGTGTTTCAGCCAAACGTTGATTGAACAATCTGTTTTTGATGTGAAGTTTTTTATTGATTTTGTAGCGACCTACATTCGCCAAATCGTAACGCTTCGGATCGAAGAAACGAGCAACGATCAAGCTTCTAGCATTATCAAGTGTAGGAGGCTCGCCCGGACGAAGACGCTCATAGATTTCGATTAACGCTTTTTCCGTAGAATCCGTGTTATCTTTATCGAGCGTATTACGGATGTATTCATTGTCACCCAGCAAATCCAAAATCTCAGCATCTGTACCAAATCCTAAGGAACGAAGAAGGACAGTTACTGGAATTTTACGCGTGCGATCGATACGAACATAGATGATATCTTTCGCATCAGTCTCAAGCTCCAACCAAGCTCCACGGTTCGGAATGACGGTTGCGGTATATGTTTTTTTGCCGTTTTTATCCACTTTCGTGCTATAATAAACACTGGGTGAACGAACGAGCTGGGAGACGATTACACGCTCCGCACCGTTAATAATGAACGTTCCCGTGTCAGTCATGATAGGGAAATCCCCCATGAACACTTCTTGTTCTTTGACCTCACCGGTTTCCTTATTAATCAAACGGACTTTGACTCTTAACGGCGCCGCATAGGTTACGTCGCGTTCTTTGGATTCATCAACTGAATACTTAGGCTCGCCTAAGCTATAGTCAATAAACTCCAGTACTAGGTTACCTGTAAAATCCTGGATCGGAGAGATATCCTGAAACATCTCGCGAAGTCCTTCTTCCAAAAACCACTCATACGATTTTTGCTGGATTTCAATCAGGTTTGGAATGCCCAGCACCTCATTAATTCGTGCATAAGTCCTGCGTTTACGTCGTCCAAATTGAACAAGATGTCCCGCCAACTTTCATTCACCCCTCAACTCTACTCAATAAATAAAAAGAAGAAGAAAAACTTCTACCGACGTACACTCAGGACGCCTCCGTTAGTGGAGCCCGTCCGAATTAAGCGACTGTATGAAGGAAGGTTTTTCCCTGTAATCAATAAGACTTTTCCAAATATTTCTTCCCATCCTGTTAGAGTTTCCTAAAATTCAAACATTATACGTTACAAGTTCAAATTTTATTCATCCAGGAAGAAAAAAACACTTGACATTTTTGTTAACTAAAGACATGTGTCCCATCTTAATACTGACATTTTTTAATAATACCACATGTGAAATGTCAAGTCAAACAAATTCCCACGATTGTCAACAAAGACTTCATCCCACTTCAATAAGCTTTCGATTACTTCGTGGCTTTGAGAATTTTGTACCCTTTATCTTTGGATACCTCAGTAACTTCACTGTACAAGGACTCGAGTTTTTTCATGGCCGATGGAGCACCCTGCTTTTTTTGAATAACAACCCAGATAGCCCCGCCGTCAACTAAGCATTCAAAAGCATCCGTAAAAATGCGATGAACGACTTCCTTGCCGGCACGAATGGGCGGATTGGTTAAAACCGCGTCAAAGCGTTGCCCCTGCACTTGTTCCAAGAGATCACTTTGGAGGATGGTCACATTCGTAATTCCGTTACGCTTCGCATTATCAACTGAAAGCTCGATCGCTCTCTCATTGATGTCGACCATTGTCACATGCCCTTTCGGACACATGACAGCAGCGCTTAGCCCAATAGGACCGTACCCACACCCTACATCAAGAACCTTAGCATCCTCGCGCAGCTGCATAGTTTCAATTAAATGCTTACTACCGTAATCGACACCTTTTTTCGAAAAGACTCCCGCATCCGTCAGGAACGTATATGTTTTACCACGCAGCACTTCCTGCATAGTGTGGACATCTCGTTTAACCGTCGGTCGCTCAGTATAGTAATGCTCTGACACGTTATGAATTCCTCCTTCACTTTTACCTTTAGGAAAATCAAATAACGAGAGCGTTCCCAAGGCTTTCCTAAGGGTAAAAACCTCATCTTATAACGGTTAAAAAAACCTCTTGAAGTCAAGCTTCAAGAGGTTTCCTATTGAAAGATTACTTAACTTCTACGGAAGCGCCAGCTTCAGTAAGCTTAGCTTTAACAGCTTCTGCTTCTTCGGAGCTAACTTTTTCTTTAACTGCTTTAGGAGCGCCATCAACCAAGTCTTTCGCTTCTTTCAGGCCAAGACCTGTGATTTCGCGAACTACTTTAATTACGTTGATTTTGGATGCGCCAGCGCTAGTCAAGATAACGTCAAACTCAGTTTGAGCTTCTTCAACTGCTACTGCTGCGCCACCGCCAGCTGCTACTGGAGCTGCTGCTGTTACGCCAAACTCTTCTTCAATTGCTTTAACCAGGTCGTTCAATTCCAAGATTGTCATGCCTTTGATTGCTTCTAGGATCGTTGCATTGTTGCTCATGGTTAAACCTCCATTATCATTCATATATTTTGTGGTTGTTGTTGTAAAACAAAATTAAGCTTGACCTTCAGCTTCTTTTTTCTCAGCAACTGCTTTAACAGCAAGTGCAAAGTTACGAACTGGAGCTTGAAGAACGCTAAGCAACATGGAGAGAAGACCATCTCTGGATGGAAGTTCAGCAAGTGCTTTGATTTGATCGTATCCAACTACGCGGCCTTCGACCACGCCGCCTTTTACGCTCAATTGATCATTCTTTTTCGCAAATTCAGTCAAGATTTTCGCTGGAGCGACTAGATCGTCATTGCTGAAAGCAATAGCAGTTGGACCTGTTAGGTACTCATCCAATGCGCTTAAGTCAGCATTTGCCGATGCGCGTCTAGCCAACGAGTTCTTGAGAACTACGAATTCAATACCAGCTTCGCGCAAGGTTTTGCGCAGCTGCGTTACTTGAGCTACGTTCAAACCGCGGTAGTCTGCTATGATTGTAGAAGCACTAGCTTTAAACTTTTCAGTTACTTCAGCTACTGCCTGTTCTTTCTGTGCAAGAATTTTCGCGTTTGCCATAGTACACCTCACTTCTTATGCATTTATCTTTCAAGATCGCAAACAGTAGGAGCATCAGCATTCCTTATCTAAAATAAGAAATGCCTTCGTAGACGCTACGAAGGCATGATGTGTTCACTATTTCCCTGAAGTACAAAGAAATCGCTATATATATCATAACACCTCGGTAGGAAATTAAGCACGGCGGCACCTACTGTCTACGGTTTGCATATTCATTTTTATGACCTTTGATAGAGTATCACGCCCAGCAACCGAAGTCAACTGGTAGCTTTTACTTATCTGAAGGATTGCAGGTTCACACGAACGCTTGGGCCCATTGTGGAGGATACAGCAATGTTTTTCAGGTAAACACCTTTAGCAGCTGCTGGTTTCGCTCTTACAAGTGCATCAACCAATGCTTTGAAGTTTTCGTTCAACTTATCAGCATCGAAAGATACTTTACCAAGTGGAGCATGGATTTGGCCTGCTTTGTCAAGACGGTACTCGATTTTACCTGCTTTGATCTCTTGAACAGCTTTGGTAACGTCGAAAGTAACTGTTCCTGCTTTAGGGTTTGGCATTAAACCTTTACCCCCGAGGATACGACCCAGTTTACCAACTTCGCTCATCATGTCCGGAGTAGCTACGCAAACGTCAAATTCGAACCAACCTTGTTGAATTTTGTTGATCATGTCAGCATCACCAACAAAATCTGCACCAGCTGCTTCAGCTTCTTTCGCTTTCTCGCCTTTAGCAAATACAAGTACACGTTTCGTTTTACCAGTACCGTGTGGAAGTACAACGACACCACGAACAGCCTGATCTTGTTTTCTTGGGTCAACACCCAGACGAACTGCAACATCTACAGTTTCATCAAATTTAGCAGGAGCTGTTTTCTTAACAAGCTCGATTGCTTCTGACGGATCATACAAAGCTTCAGCATTTACAAGCTGAGATACTTCGCGGTATTTTTTACCGTGTTTAGGCATTTTAAAATCCTCCTTAGTGGTATTAGCGGATAATCCTCCCACCGAGCGGCTGAAGAGTTTTCTCGGAGAAAACCCACTTCGATAGCTTGCGCTTATCGTTTAACCGCATTCCTTGCGGAATTAATCTTCGATAGTGATTCCCATGCTGCGAGCAGTACCTTCAACCATACGCATTGCAGCCTCAACGGATGCAGCATTTAGGTCAGGCATTTTTTGTTCAGCGATTTCGCGAACTTTAGCGCGTTTCACAGTTGCAACTTTCTTTTTGTTTGGTTCACCGGATCCTTTTTCGATACCAGCAACGACGCGAAGAAGAACTGCAGCCGGAGGCGTTTTAGTGATGAATGTAAAGGAACGATCCTCGAATACTGTGATTTCAACCGGAATGATAAGACCAACTTGATCAGCAGTACGAGCGTTAAACTCTTTACAGAAAGCCATGATGTTCACACCTGCTTGACCCAATGCTGGACCGATCGGTGGTGCTGGATTTGCTTTCGCAGCTTGAACTTGAAGCTTAACGATTTTAATAACCTTTTTTGCCATGATAGACACCTCCTTGCTTTTAATATGGGATCTCATTGCCATCCCACTAACGAAGGTCTATCCCGAGGAATAGACCTGGTAGAAACCCTTGGTTGTCTTGTTTTATAGCTTTTCCACTTGGTCGAAATCGAGCTCAAGCGGGGTTTCTCTACCAAACATGTTGACATGTACCTTAAGTTTACCCTTGTCAGCAACAATTTCTTCAACAGAGCCGACAAAGTTTGCGAAAGGTCCTACCTTGACGCGTACGGTTTCTTTGAGTTCGAAGTCGATTTTCTCCTTCGGCTCTTCCATACCCATATGCTTCAGGATAGATTCAACTTCCTCAGGTAATAATGCAGTCGGTTTAGAGCCGGATCCTGTAGAACCTACGAATCCAGTTACTCCTGGCGTATTACGTACAACATACCAAGAGTCATCCGTCTGAATCATTTCTACGAGGACATAACCTGGATAAACTTTACGCATGACGACTTTTTTCTTGCCGTCTTTGTTTACCAGCTCTTCTTCCATAGGCACAAGCACACGGAAGATCTTGTCCGTCATTTCCATAGATTCAACGCGTTTCTCTAAGTTGGCTTTTACTTTGTTCTCATACCCTGAATAGGTATGTACGACGTACCATCTTTTTTCCATGAATAAATTCACCTATAGTCCTGTTTATTTAAAAACAAGGCGCAGCAACTCAGAAATTCCTAGATCCAGCACAAAAAAATAGATGGCAACAAAAGTTACGGTACCCAATACGACAAGCGTATAAGTAGTCATCTCTTTGCGACTTGGCCACTTGACCTTTTTGAGTTCTGACCAACTGTCGGTGAAGAAGGAAAAAGTGGATCCGAAGCTTTGTCTCATTCTAGCCAAGAACGCCACAAACTACACCTCCAAAGAACTACCTAGTCTCGCGATGAGCAGTATGTTCATTGCAAAATTTGCAATATTTCTTCAACTCAATACGGTCGGGATTGTTGCGCTTATTTTTAGTGGATGCATAGTTTCTTTGTTTGCAATTTGTGCACGCTAATGTGATGATGACCCGCATGATGTACACCTCCTACAGACACTTTCTAATTAAAGCCCTTCTAAGCGCGTCAAAAAGAAAGCGACTTTTAGGGCTACCTGAAATACTTTATCACAACCCGTAATAGGGTGTCAAGGCAGAAGTCTCATAAATGCGAGAGTATCACCAGTATAGACCCTCTAGGCAATTGTTAAACATTCTCACAAAGAAAAACACCCGCACAGCTTTAGCGGCACGGGTACTTCCTACAAATCTCGGACTTCTAGATAACGTTCAAGCTTGCGTTTAACACGTTGAAGAGCATTATCAATAGACTTCACATGACGATCGAGATCAACGGCAATTTCTTGATACGATCTGCCATCGAGATAGAGCATCAGTACCCTGCGCTCTAGGTCACTTAATATCTCTCCCATTTTATCTTCAAGGCCCGTAAACTCTTCTTGATTGATTACAAGCTCCTCAGGATCTGTAACCCGGGAACCGCTAATAACGTCAAGCAGCGTACGATCAGAATCTTCATCATAGATAGGCTTGTCCAGTGACACGTAGGAATTAAGAGGAATGTGCTTCTGACGCGTTGCTGTCTTGATCGCCGTGATGATCTGTCGCGTGATGCACAGTTCAGCAAAGGCTTTGAATGAAGCAAGCTTGTCTCCTCGGAAGTCGCGAATAGATTTATATAAACCTATCATACCTTCCTGCACAATGTCTTCTCGGTCTGCACCTATCAAAAAATAAGAACGTGCTTTGGCACGTACGAAATTCTTATATTTATTGATAAGATATTCCAACGCTTCGCTACTGCCTTCACGGACTGCTTCGACGATGTCTTCATCTGGCTTGAGGTCATAATCATACATTCTCAGTTCTTTGAGGTCGACACTCACCAACAATCCCTCCGGCCTGCAGGACTACCCAGATTCACTATAAAAGTTTAGGTTAAGTATACATGAAGCAAACTCACACCGTCAACGGGGAACCGCACCATTTCTAGCATTTGGAGGATTCACTCTCCTCTTCGCCACCGTTCGAACTGCTCTTTGATCTCATGGCTCAGTTTACCTTCGAACGGATTACGCTTGGATGAAGTTTCAGGATGAATACGTTCTCTCACTTCTTTGCGATTCTGTTTGATTTTGACTAGCAGTTCACCAGCGGGCATTCGAAGAGCTCCTTTACCGAAAATGACATGCTGCTCAATCATATCCGAGGTGGCTACGTAGATCTGCTTACGCCTTCCCATCAGATTCGTGACCAGGCGTTCGATCCGTTCATCTGCCGTTTCCTTCTCTTTGGTATAGAGTACTATAAGCTTACTCTGCACATATTTCTTACCAAGTCCAGGTACCATATAGGCATCAAAAACGAGATATACCTTCATACCCGAGTAGGATTGATACTCCGCCAGCATATGAATTAACTGATCGCGAGCGCCCTCCAAATCCGTGTCCTTCAGCTTACTCAGCTCCGGCCATGCGCCAATAATATTGTAGCCATCAACAATCAGAAACTGTTCCATTTCATTTAACTCTTATTTCGCTGTCTAACCACTTCATACATCAATACACCCGCGGCGACGGACGCATTCAAAGAATTCACATGTCCTGCCATCGGAAGCTTAACTAAGAAGTCACATTTCTCCTTAATTAATCGACCTACACCTTTACCTTCATTCCCGATAACAAGTGCTATTGGAATACTAAAGTTGGCTTTATACACATCTTGAGCAGCGGACACATCCGTTCCAGCAACCCAAACTCCCTGTTCTTTTAATTTCTCAATTGTCTGCGCAATATTCGTCACACGTGCAACGGGAACATATTCAACGGCCCCAGCTGAAGTCTTGGAAACCGTAGCTGTAAGTCCAACGGAACGCCGCTTAGGGATAATGACGCCATGAACACCCGTGCAATCTGCTGTTCGCAGAATCGAACCCAGATTATGCGGATCCTCGATCTCATCAAGAATCAGGATAAAAGGTTCTTGCCCGAGCTCTTTAGCCTTATCTAGAATATCCTCTACTTCGACATACTCATAAGCAGCAACTTGCGCTACAACCCCTTGGTGTTGTAGTCCTTCGGCCATTTGGTCCAGCTTGCGCTTATCCGTAAACTGAACGATAATGCCTACATTTTTGGCTTCCGCTACAATAGGACCTGCGAATTGCTTCTGAGCACTCTCTGCGATCCATATTTTATTAATCGTCCGACCAGCACGAAGCGCCTCTAGAACGGAGTGCTTCCCGCCGATATATTCTTCATCCATTCCTGTTCCTCCTAAAAGTTTTGCTTGAACAATACAATCATCGTTAGCTTAAGCTACTTGTTCTGCTTGTAAGCAATCGCAAAGTCTAATATTTCCTTCAATCTCTCAAAAGATTGTTTATAGTACAAATATCCGATTAAGCACTCAAACGCGGTGCTATGCCGGTATTCCAGCACTTCCGCGTTTTTGGCTGTAGTTCCTGATTTGGCATTGCGTCCCCGCTTTACCATGTCTACTTCTTCTTCCGATAGCATCGGCATCAAAGCCTCCAACAATTTGGATTGCGCTTTGGCTGAGACATATCCCGTCGATGCTTTGTGCAAATGGTTCGGCCGATGGTTAGCTCCAGAAATCACATATTGCCTGATGTACACTTCATACACAGCATCCCCTATATAAGCCAATACAAGCGGATTCAGTAAATGGGGACTTTTAGATGGCGGGAAAATAAAAAGGTTCGCAGCGTCATGGATGGACTCGCTCATTTACGGCGCCAGCGTATTCCCTGTGGTGTATCCTCAAGGAATATCCCTTTCTCTGTGAGCAGGTCACGAATTTCATCTGCGCGGGCCCAGTTCTTCGACTTACGCGATTCAGTTCGTTCGATAATCAACTGCTCAATCTCATCATCTAACAGCTCATCCGATTGCTGTGAAAGAATCCCTAAGGTTTGGTCGAAGGCTTGCAGCTGATCCAAGAAAAGCTGCAGTGCGGCAGCATTTACCCGCTCCTGTTGCAGATACAGGTTAGCTTCAGCAACAAGGTCGAATACCGCTGTAATAGCATCTGGAGTATTGAAATCATCATTCATCTTATCATCAAACTGGCTCGCAATCGCAGCCAAACGATCCGTTAGTGCTGATTCTATTTCACTAGTCGCAGAAGCAGTAGTAAGGCGGTGCTTCAGGTTATCATAAGCATTTTGAATACGTTCTAACGCATTAGAGGCTTGTTTCAAGCTCTCATCGCTGAAATTCAGCGGATTGCGATAGTGCGCGGACAACATGAAGAAACGGAATACTTGCGGCTTGATTTGTTTAACTAGATCACGAATAAGAATCCCGTTGCCAAGTGACTTGGACATCTTCTCATTGTCAATGTTAAGGAAGGCATTGTGCAGCCAATAATTAGCCATCGGATGCCCCGTTACAGCTTCCGTCTGAGCGATTTCACACTCGTGATGCGGGAATGTCAAATCTTGTCCACCACCGTGTATATCAATCGTTTCACCCAAATATTTGCGCACCATGGCGGAGCATTCGATATGCCAGCCTGGACGGCCTTGACCCCATGGACTATCCCAATAAATTTCTCCCGGTTTGGCCGCTTTCCACAGAACAAAATCCTGAGGACTCTCTTTGCGATCGTCTACTTCAATACGGATACCGTATTGGAGCTCTTCCAGATTTTGATTGGATAACTTGCCATACTCAGCAAATTTACTTGTTCGGTAATAAACGTCACCGCGGGCTTCGTAAGCAAAATCTTTCTCAACAAGGGCAGCAATGAAATCGATAATTTCCTGAATGTTCTCCGTAACGCGCGGATTCAAGGTAGCATCGTGAACACCTAGCGTTTTGACGTCGTCCAAAAAGGCTTGAATGAATGTTTCTGCAAGCTCCGGAACGGTTACAGCCAACTCCTCGGCTTTACGAATCATTTTATCATCCACATCGGTAAAGTTCGTAATATAGTTCACTTCATACTTCTGAGACTCCAAATAGCGACGGACAACATCGAAGAAAATTACCGGTCTGCCGTTACCAATATGAATATAGTTATACACAGTAGGCCCGCAAACGTACATCTTCACTTTGCCTGGTTCAATTGGCACGAATTCTTCTTTTTTCCGCGTTAGCGTATTATACACTTTGAGTGTCATGTTCTCTCGTTTCTCCATTCTTAAGGCGTTCTTGTTCAAGTTGCTGTTTTAAATCATTAATCTGATTCTGTAATTCCTGAAATATATCAACAATGGGATCAGGTAAGTTCCCATGGTCCAAACGATTCACACGAACTCCGTCCCGCTTCACAAGTTTAGCAGGGATAGTAACGACGGTGCTATTTGAAGGAACTTCCTGAATAACCACCGCATTAGAACCAATACGTGAATTTTCGCCTACAAGGAACGAACCGAGAATTTTGGCACCCGAGCCAATAACTACATTATTGCCAATAGTTGGATGTCTCTTACCTTTTTCTTTCCCCGTACCCCCTAAGGTTACGCCTTGGTATAGGATGACATCGTCACCAATCTCACAGGTTTCCCCTATAACAACACCCATACCATGATCAATAAACAGTCTTTTCCCTATCGTCGCACCCGGATGAATCTCAATCCCTGTCATGAACCGGCTCCACTGCGAAACGATACGAGCGATAGTATACATCCCCCGCTTGTAAAACCAATGGCCGATTCGATGGGACCAAATCGCATGAAGACCAGAATACGTAAAAACAACCTCAAACCAGCTGCGTGCAGCCGGGTCGTTATCGAATACGGCGGATATATCAGATTTGATCGTTGCCCACATGTTCTCACCTTCTTCGTAGAAATCATTCAAGGATTCTTCTAAAACAAAAAAGCCCCTGCAGCCATATGGCTGCAGAGGCGTAGTTATCGCGGTTCCACTCTGCTTGGTGACTCGGAAGTCTCCCAACTTAAGTTCCCGTAACGTGGGTATTCCGGCTGCGCCTACCCTACTCTTACGAGCATTCGGCGCGGCAGCTCCCAGGTGCATTTCCGATTACAGGAATTGGATAACTCACAGCCAAAGCCTCGCGACTTTGATTATCCTCTCTGATAAATCCCTAGTTAAACGTACTCTCCTGATCATTGCATTCGATATTGAACTAAGTATAGCGAAAAGAAACCCGCTTTACAATAAGTTCCTTAGACGTGATGCGACTTTTTCTTTGCCAAGTAAGTAAAGGGACACATTTAAGTCCGGTCCGTGTACTTGACCCGTTAGCGCAGAACGAATCGACATGAACAGTTGTTTCCCTTTGAAGCCCGTATCCTTCTGCACTTGTTTCAGCAAAGCAGGGATGGCTTCTACGGTGAAAGCTTCCGCTTGCTCGACTTGCGTGAGGAAGCTAGCCAGCACAACAGGCACATGCTCCTCTTTCAATACAGCAGAAGCTTCCTCATCGATAACCAGCTCTTCTTTGAAGAAAATGCTCGATAACTCGACGATTTCTGCCGCGAAACGCATTCTCTCTTGATTGAGGCCTACCAGGGCCGTTACCCACTCTTGACTTGCTGCATCCAAATCACCTTGGATGTATCCAGCCTTTTGCAGATGAGGCACACTTAGTTCGACCACTCGGGAGAGCGGTGCCTTTTTCAAATAAGCATTGTTCATCCAATTCAATTTATCCATATCAAACACAGCTGGACTTTTGGATACACGATCCAGGTCAAACTGGGCAATAAGCTCTTCCTTCGTGAACATCTCTTCTTCGCCGCCAGGAGACCAACCGAGAAGGGCAATGAAGTTAACAACAGCTTCAGGCAGATAGCCTAGCTCTTTGTACTGTTCGATAAACTGAATGATGGATTCATCCCGTTTACTCATTTTTTTACGATCTGGATTCAAGATAAGCGCCAAATGAGCAAAGTCAGGCACAGGAAGTCCCAATGCTTCGTACATGAGGATTTGCCTTGGTGTATTGGACAGATGCTCCTCACCGCGAATTACCAGATTGATTTTCATCAAATGATCATCCACAATGACAGCAAAATTATAGGTTGGAATGCCATCGGTACGTGCAATGATGAAATCACCAATCCCATTGGATTCAAATTCAACATGCTCTCGCACCTTATCCTCAAAGCCGATAATCCGGTCTTCTGGAACACGGAAACGAATGGATGCCTTGCGTCCTTCAGCTTGATAAGCAGCAATCTGATCAGGTGTTAAGTTACGGCATTTACCTGAATAACCGCCCATTTCTCCGCGCGCTTCTTGCTCTGCCCGCTCCTGCTCCAAATCCGCTTCTGAGCAATAGCAATGGTACGCATGGCCGCTCTGAACCAATTGATCGAGATACGTCTGATAAATATCCAGTCGCTCCATCTGACGATAAGGACCGTATGGACCTCCGATATCTACGCTCTCATCCCACTCTAAACCAAGCCATCTCAGGCCATTCAGTTGATCCTCGATACCAGACTCTTTATGACGAGTTTGATCCGTATCTTCAAAACGAACAACGAACGCACCGCCATGGCGACGCGCCAATAAATAATCAAACAGTGCTGTACGAGCACCGCCAATATGTAAATGTCCAGTCGGACTAGGTGCATAACGCACACGTAAAGGCTGATTCATGTGTGTAACCTCTTCTCCCCAATATTACCTGCTATTCTAGCACATCTCGAATTAAACAAACAACCGATTGTGCAGCAATTCCTTCGCCTCGACCGGTGAAACCAAGCTGTTCCGTCGTCGTAGCCTTCACGTTGACTTGATCTGGCTTTGCATCTAACGCAGCGGCAATAATTTCTACCATCTGCGGGATGTACGGCGCCATTTTGGGCTTCTGGGCAATGATGGTTGAGTCCGTATTCCCTAGGTGATAACCATTGTCCTTAGCCAGCTGCCAAACCTGTTTCAGCAGTTCCAGACTGTCTGCATCCTTGAACTCTGCAGCCGTATCAGGGAAATGTTTTCCGATATCTCCTAAACCTAGCGCGCCCAGAATAGCATCGCTAATAGCGTGCAGCAGAACATCGGCATCAGAGTGACCGAGCAGCCCTTTTTCATAAGGAATTGTCACGCCTCCAATAATGCACTTGCGGCCTTCCACCAACTGATGAACATCAAATCCTTGTCCTACGCGAATCATAGCTGTCCCTCTCCCCTTACGTTGTGTAGTATCCATTCTGCCCATGGCAAATCTTCCGGTGTCGTAATCTTAATATTATAATAGTCCCCTTCGACCACATGCACCGTCGTTCCTATTCGTTCCACCAACATCGCATCGTCCGTCCCCATGAAATCATCCTGAAGAGCCCGTTCATGCGCTTCCTGTAGAAGTGAAAACCGAAAAGCCTGCGGCGTTTGGATCGCCCACAAGCTTCGTCTATCAGGTGTAGATTGAATTCGTTTCTCGGTATCTACGATTTTGATCGTATCCTTAACAGGAACGGCCAGAACTGCTGCATCCTGTTCTTGCGCTTTCAATAGGCAGTCGAACACATGTTCTTTCTTTACGAAAGGCCTAACACCGTCATGAACGAGTACCCACGTTGTATCCCTCTGTAGGGAGTCCAGACCCCGTCTAACGGAATCTTGACGCTCAGCGCCTCCTGCTAGCACATGAGTGACCTTGGAAAGAGCGTGGTCCTGTACATAGCCTCTACAGCGATCTACATCAGTTCCCCCAACAACGAGAATGATTTCATCCACTTCATGTATGTTTTGAAATAATTGCAAGGTATGTACCAGAATTGGCTTGTGTCCCAGTTGTAAGTATTGTTTACTTTCAGCCGTTCCCATTCGCGAGCCCTTGCCCGCTGCCACGATGATAACTCCTAGCTTCTCCATATGACCTCCAACTAAGTGCTTTCAGAAAGAAAGCTTTCTTCGTAAGCATAGGCCCAAGGATAAACGACTCCGTCGTCCTTTTGGGATGATCGGTTTGTCAAGGTTGATGCAAAGTAAAAGTATAAAACTTATACTTTCCCATCAACTAGTAAGAGCTATGTTACATCTCCTTATCATACTGGTTTTACTGTGCTTTTTCCAATAGTTTCGGTTTCGCAAAAATCATACGTCCAGCCGAAGTCTGCAGGACACTTGTGACCATCACTTCGAGTGTCATCCCGATGAATTCGCGACCGCCTTCCACCACAATCATCGTACCGTCGTCCAGATAAGCTACACCTTGTCCATGCTCCTTGCCATCCTTAATGACTTGAACTATGATTTCTTCACCAGGCAGGACAACAGGCTTCACTGCATTCGCGAGGTCGTTGATATTGAGCACCGAAACACCTTGCAGTTCACATACTTTGTTTAGATTGAAATCATTCGTAATCACTTTGCCTTGCAGTACTTTTGCGAGCCGGACTAGCTTGCTATCTACTTCAGATATTTCCTCGAAATCTCCTTCGTAAATGAGTACTTTCACTTCAAGTTCCTTTTGGATCTTGTTCAAAATGTCCAGACCGCGTCGACCGCGATTCCGCTTGAGTAAATCCGATGAATCGGCAATGTGCTGCAGCTCTTCCAAGACAAATTCGGGAATAACGAGGGTACCCTCGATAAAGCCTGTTTTGCAAATATCAGCGATCCTGCCATCAATAATGACGCTAGTGTCGAGAATCTTATGCTCCTCATAAGGACGGTGTGTCTGCTTCTCCGGGCCTGCGGATCGGCTCTTTGCAATGATCTGAACCAGCTCTTCTCGCTTGCTGTAACCGATACGGAACCCCATTACTGCTAGTACCGCAGATACAATGAACGGTAAAAAGGGACCTGCCCACTTCGCCTGCTCTAATACAGGGAACACCAATACCGATATAAGCAGTCCAATGACTAATCCTAATGTACCTGAGAGCAGATCGGATACCGGGATATCCGCTACATTCCTTTCGCCTCTCATAAGCAGCTTCATTCCCTGACTAGCAACCCATGACGAAAGGATGAACATACCTACTGCGCATAAACTATTAATCCAGATAACTTGTCCTGCATCACTCATTAACGCTGTCTTTCGAAGGATCGAATCACTCCAACTATAACCTAAACTACCACCCATGATGGCCAAAATGATTTGTACCCATTTCCTCATCACAGATTCACCCCCTAAATCAAACTTGTTTTAAGCCTTATTACAATTATGTTCCAATTTCTCCAACGTTAATCACTTCTTTACATGGAAAATTGAAATATTAGAGGGCTTCCTTTATAATGAAATTGGAAGTTACCAACACACCCGAGGTGGATGGAATGAGCTCCTTGACTTTAAAGCAGTTTCAGGATCAAGTATCTGAATTGTTACTCCGTCACCGAAGTCTGCTTGACGTCTTATCCAAGTTTCAACAGTCTGGCGCAGCTACTAATCGTTCCGTGGTCAAATCTATTACGGAATGTGGATGTATTCAGGTTCATGCAGCCAAGCAAGAGTATCATCCAGAGATGACTTTGGATGAAGCCAAGGATGTACTCGGTACTCATGTGTCTGGTCACTTATGTGAACAATGCATTGAGGTCGTAAGTACGGAGCTGGGGAGAAATCTCTTCTATATGTCCGCACTTAGTAACATCCTAGACGTTAATTTGGAGCAAGTCGTTGAGAACGAATCGAAGAAATGCACAACACTGGGACTTTTCAACATGTCATGAAGACGAAAAAAAGCATTTATTTTCTCTCTGAATCATCAGAAGAAAATAAATGCTTTTTATTTTCGAAACCTGTTTAAACGTCCGATTTCACTGAATTGGTGTCGTCCATGCCGCGTCTTTTGTTCTTTCTCCGGAGACGGATGAAGAACCCATCAACGTTTTTTTTTAGGCCATATAGCGCGTACGCTAATAGGGGTACGAAAATCATTTTAGAAATCGATTCCGGCCATTTGATAGCAATCAATATAGCTACAGCAACGATAATTGGTGTAATCCAGATCGCCGCTTTCGGAATACCGGCTTTCTTGAAGTTCGGGTACTTCACTGTACTTACCATTAAGTAAGACAATAGAATTGTACTCACCAACAGAACATACACGTTAATTTCGTTCACGAACAACGCTAGTGTACAAAGTACACCGCCTGCTGCTGGAATCGGCAAACCGATGAAATAACCAGGCGTACCGGCAACGACATTGAAACGAGCTAAACGAAGAGCTCCACAAATCGGGAAGATCGCTGTAACAATCCAAGCAAATGCCGGACTAATCACACTCGGATCATTAAATGCAACCACATACATGATAAAGGCTGGTGCTACACCGAATGAAATGACATCGGACAGCGAATCTAACTCTTTACCGAACTCACTCTGCGCGTTCAAAGCTCTGGCAACACGTCCGTCAAGTCCATCAAGCAACATAGCGACAATGACGAGTACTGCTGCAATTCCATGTTCACCACTGAAAGCAAGAATAATTGACAGTACACCTAGGAATAAGTTCCCTACTGTAAAAAGACTGGGAATTGATTTCGTTAACATATGTTTTTGTCCACCTCTGGATTTACTATACCCTAATCTCGACTTAATAAAACCTCGACTACATAAAACTGCCTTGCCTTAACAAAACCTCAACAATGATACTTTATGATTGTATCTAGTTTAAATATGTCTGTCAATGAACACTTGTTCCTGAATTCTTTTGAGACCTTCCTTAATGGCGCGGGCTCTCACCTCTCCGATTCCGTCAACTTCATCCAATTCTTCAATTGTCGCCATCATCATGTGAGGCAGATAACCAAACTTTTCGACCAGATTGGCAATAATGATGGACGGTAGCCGCGGAATTTTCCCTAAAATCCGGAACCCTCGAGGGGAAACCGGTTCTTCGGCAATAGAATTCGTATGCGGATATCCAAGCAATCGGATGATTTGGTGCGGCTCCAGCAGTTCATCCGAGGATAAACGCTTTAGACCTGCTTGCATTTCTTTGACGCGGTCTTCCGATAAATCACGTACATAATCTTTTACGATCAAACGCGCTTCAAGTTCCGCATTGCCAACAAGTTCTTCAAGCTGCATGCTAATGAGGCGGCCTTCATTCCCTAACTCATTAATGTATCGGTTAATCTCGGCCTTAATGCGCAGTACCATCTCAAACCGAGCAATGACATTGGTAACATCGTGCAATGTAACTAATTCCTCAAACTCGGATGCGCTTAGATTGGTCAGCGACTGATCCAGTACGACTTTGTAACGCTCCAATGTCTGGATCGCTTGATTCGCTTTAGTCAGGATAACGCCAATATCTTTCAGCGCATAACGCAAATTACCTTGATAAAGTGTTATGACATTGCGCCGCTGTGAAATCGAAACAACCAACTTATTTGTTTGCTTCGCAACACGTTCGGCTGTCCGATGCCTGATTCCCGTCTCCGATGATGAGATAGAGGAATCTGGGATTAATTGTGTGTTCGCATATAGGATGCGTTTGATGTCCTCACTGAGGATAATCGCCCCATCCATTTTGGCAAGCTCATATAAATAATTGGGGGAAAAATCACAATCTATGGAAAAACCGCCATCTACGATTTCCGTTACTTCTGTACTGTAACCAACTACAATAAGTCCACCCGTTTTGGCGCGTAGGACATTCTCTAACCCATCACGGAACGGTGTACCAGGTGCTACCATTTGCAGCAGTTGGCTCATGACGTCTCGCTTTATCTCTTCTTTGCTCATCATTTTCCTCCTGAAGGCTTGCAGGTTGAGTGACCACGAGTTAACCCAGTGCCGCTTTCAATGCCTCTGCTACCGTGTTCACTCCGATAATCTCCATACCGGGCGGATGAGTCCATCCCTTCAAACTTTTCTCCGGCATAATTACTCTACGGAATCCAAGCTTTTCCGCTTCCTTCACACGCTGATTAATCCGCGATACACCGCGGACTTCTCAGGTCAATCCGATCTCACCGAACACCACATCATAAGGCCTGGTCGGCTGATCTTAAAAAACTGGATGCAATAAAATTCTTTTACACGATATAATAGACGATTGGATTAGACAGCATCCCAACCAAATCTCATAAACATTTGAATAAACCATTTGAAGCATATCCAATGAGTCCTGTCTATAATCTTCTTCTTAAAATAATCCCTCTACATATATAATACATTTCACATTCGAAATTCATGCTGCTTTGATCCAACCTAACACCCTTAATCCTAACTGTACTACTGGATAGAGTCTAATTGCTAAATCCTTACAACTAAGTATAACGGAAAACTCATTCCTTTAAAAGAAATTGTATATAATGAAAGAACCGTTCTAATTTACTTAGGATAACCAGTTTAGTTTATAACTAAGTTCGAAACTTTATCATTCAATCTAATGGTTCAAATTGGCAGTAGTCGATATGTGTAACTTCTTTATGTAGGTCACTCTCCGTTTAACTTGAAGTCTTTTATGCTCAACAATAGCTATTGTCTAATTATCTTACTCATCCCAAGGTGCTTTCTCCTCTTTGCCTTTGGAAGAAGTGCCAAATACAGAGTGGATGACTTGGCTCAATGTCTTACATGGGATTACCTTTATTGTAGAAAACGTAGTTGTGCTTTTCAATCCATTGAGCGCAACATAGACACGTTTGAAACCCATTCTTTCAAGTTCTCTAATTCTTAGTTCTAACGTAGGTACTTTTTTTAATTCACCCGTTAATCCAATATCTGCGATAAATACAGTATCATTTGGGATACCTTGATTCTTGCAGGAAGATACAATGCTCATTATCGCGGCTAAATTTGATGATTGTTCTTTTAAACGAATACCGCCTGTCGTTTTAACAACCACGTTCTTATCATGAAGAGGGATATTGGCTCTTTGCTCCATGATGCTGATAAGTGTATTCACATGGTCCTTTTTTAAACATTCAGCAATCCGGCTTGGGTATGGCATGAACGTGGTTGATACCAAACTTTCTATTTCCAGAATGATGGGTCTTGTGCCTTCTTTAACGACTGTTAATGCACTTCCACTAACTACATCATTCTCGTCTCTCTGTGTCATAAAGAACTCTGAGGGATTATCAATAGGTGTCAATCCTTGCTCACCCATTGAGAAAAATCCAAGCTCTCCTGTGCTGGCGTATCGATTTTTAGTCGAAAATAGCTGTTTTAGCTCCTCGCCTTCCTCCCCCTCAAGAACAAGAACAGCATCTACCAAGTGTTCTAATGCTCTTAATCCAGCTAATTCGTTATCTTTGGTCATCTGCCCAACCATTATAATGGCTCTTGGTCTTTGTGCATCTTTTGCAACCTTTAAGAGAGTATTCGCGCATTCCATCGTCTGCGTGGGTGAGCCAGGTCTTTGCGGATATTCTTCTAATACAAAAGTTTGAATACTATCAATAATAATGAGGTCAGGGTCTACTTGGTCAATACAACCTAAGACATTATTCAAACTATTATCAGAATAAACCCAAACGTTTTTATGAATATCTTGTAAGACTCGCTCTGCTCTTCTCTTTATCTGACTATCACTTTCTTCACCTGAAGCATACAGCACTTTCAATCCTTGCTTTGCCACATCATCTGATATTTGCAATAAGAGTGTGGATTTTCCCGCACCTGGAACAGCCGTAATAATCGTAACAGAATCTTTAACGATTCCTCCACCCATTACACGATTAAATTCATTGTACTTGGTAACAATCCTATCACTGTTTTGGGATACGGTATCTGTAAGACGGTTTATGATAACATTCTTCTTTTTGTTTATGCCCTTCTGACCACCACTAGGAGCGTTTATAACATCATCTTCTTCAAGGGTATTCCACTCACGACAACTACTGCACGAACCTTGCCATTTTGGATGCTCTTGACCACAACTAGTACATTTATATATGGTTTTCTTTTTCATAGTTAAGATTCACTTCCCCAATTAATCAAATAGTTCTTCAAACTCTTCCAATAACTCAAATTAAATAAGTCCACTGTTCTATCATACATTTTTTTATGCATTTCTTACATATTTATCAACATGGTTAATACCGTTTGAGATACTTCATTTAAAATTATTATATTCGGGGCTGAGATAAATAAAAAGCATTTTGCTACACCCTAGGCAGGATGGAGCAAAATGCTTCTTTGCTTTCATTATTTTACGGTTACGCCTTCGCCCTTCAGGACAACAAGCTCGCCATCTTTCTCATCGATGGTTAAGGAGTCGCCCTTGGCAATGTTGCCTCTTAGCAGTTCCTCCGATAAGCGATCCTCGATATGCTTCTGAATGGCTCTGCGAAGCGGTCTCGCTCCATAAGTTGGATCGAATCCTTCTTTGGCAAGGAACGCCTTCGCTTTGTCTGTTAGTAAGAAATCAACCTCTTGCTCTTTCAGACGTTTGCGTAGATCATCTGCCATTAGGCTGACAATTTGCGCAATATGTGCTTCATCCAAGGAGTGGAACACGATAATTTCATCGATACGGTTAAGAAATTCAGGACGGAAGCTTTTCTTGAGCTCGCCCATTACTTTATCCTTCATATTGGTGTAATCTCTACCTGCATCGACAGCAGCCGTAAAGCCAAGCGAAGAATTTTTCTTAATCATATCCGCACCAACATTGGATGTCATAATAATCAATGTGTTGCGGAAATCAACCGTACGTCCTTTGGAATCTGTTAAGCGACCATCTTCCAGCACTTGCAGTAGAATGTTGAACACTTCTGGATGTGCTTTCTCGATCTCATCGAGCAGTACAACCGAGTATGGCTTACGGCGTACTTTCTCCGTGAGTTGACCACCCTCTTCGTATCCAACGTAACCCGGGGGCGCCCCTACTAATCTAGAAGTCGAGTGTTTCTCCATGTATTCCGACATATCAATTCGGACAACTGCGTTATCATCACCGAAAAGAGATTCTGCTAATGCACGTGCTAATTCGGTTTTACCAACACCCGTTGGCCCGAGGAATATGAAGGAGCCCATTGGACGCTTCGGATCTTTCAGACCTGCTCTAGCGCGGCGAATGGCACGACTTACTGCTTTAACAGCTTCTTCTTGGCCAATGACACGCTCATGAAGAATATCTTCCATTTTGAGCAGACGCTCTGTTTCTTCTTCAGCAAGTTTACTTACCGGAATTCCTGTCCAGCTCGCCACAATTTGTGCGATATCATCTGGCGTTACTTCTGTGTCCAAACGACCTTGCTTCTCTTTCCAATCATTCTTCGTTGTATCCAGCTCTTCGCGAAGCTTCTGCTCCGTATCACGAAGTCCAGCCGCTTTCTCGAATTCTTGACTTTGAACCGCTGCATCCTTTTCCTTACGGATGTTATCCAGCTTGCTCTCAAGCTGTTTCAATGAAGGCGGTGTAGTATAAGAACGTAGTCTTACTTTGGAGCTCGCCTCATCGATCAAATCGATCGCTTTATCCGGTAAGAAACGGTCCGTAATGTAACGATCGGAAAGCTTTACAGCTTCTTGGATCGCAGCATCCGTAATTTTCACACGGTGATGAGCTTCATAGCGATCACGCAATCCATAAAGAATTTGAATAGCTTCCTCAGGAGATGGTTGATCTACTGTAATCGGTTGGAAACGACGCTCTAAAGCCGCATCTTTTTCAATATACTTACGATATTCATCCAACGTTGTAGCACCAATACATTGGAGCTCGCCTCGTGCAAGCGCCGGTTTCAGGATGTTGGAGGCATCAATTGCACCTTCTGCTCCGCCAGCGCCAATTAAGGTGTGAAGCTCATCAATGAATAGTACGATATTGCCCGCTTGGCGAATTTCGTCCATGATCTTTTTGAGACGGTCTTCGAACTCACCGCGATATTTGGTCCCTGCTACAACAGAGCCCATATCGAGCGTCATTACCCTTTTATCCTTCAACGTTTCCGGAATTTCATTATTAATAATTTTCTGTGCGAGGCCTTCAGCAATCGCTGTTTTACCAACGCCTGGTTCACCGATCAGCACCGGATTGTTCTTCGTTCTGCGGCTTAACACTTGAATGACACGCTCAATTTCTTTGCTGCGCCCAATCACAGGATCCAGATGACCCTCTTTGGCATACGCCGTCAAATCTCTCGCTAAACCATCCAAAGTAGGCGTGTTCACATTCGGATTACTACCATGACTTGGTGACACAGTCTCACTGCTACCAAGCAATTGAAGGACTTGTTGACGTGCTTTATTCAAAGAGACACCTAAGTTATTCAGGACTCTTGCGGCAACACCTTCTCCTTCGCGAATAAGCCCGAGTAAAATATGTTCAGTCCCCACATACGTGTGACCTAATTTTCTCGCTTCATCCATCGAAAGTTCAATGACTTTCTTCGCTCTAGGTGTATACGCAATGTTGGTAGGCTGTTCTTGTCCTCTGCCAATCAGTGACTCAACTTCGTCTTGAATTTTCTCAAGTCCTAAGCCCAAAGCAACGAGCGCTTTAGCGGCAATGCCTTCCCCTTCACGAATAAGACCAAGTAAAATGTGCTCTGTACCAATATTGTTATGCCCTAAACGAACAGCTTCCTCTTGAGCAAGAGAGAGCACCTTTTGCGCACGTTCCGTAAATCTTCCAAACATCATAGAGAACACCTCCAAAATTAGTATATCTATGGAAATCCTAAAGGATGAATCTTATCTTTCTTAAACCCTACCAAATCTTTCGCGAATCAACTCAGCCCTGCGGATATCTCGCTCTTCGGCATTTAATTTCTCACCGGCATATTGTTGAAGAAAACCAGGCTGCGTCATCACCAACAGTTCATTCAAAACACTCGATGAAACGTTGTTGATAATTCCAAGGTCAATGCCAAGTCTCACATCTGATAAACGCTGCGCGGCTTCTTTCGAATCCATGATTCCCGCATAAGACAGAATACCTAATGAACGGTTCACACGATCTATTATCCGCATTCGGGACTCTTGAATCAGCTTATGTCTCGCAGCACGTTCATGCTCTATAATTTGCCTTGCAACACTGTGTAAATTATCAATAATCTCATCTTCGGATTGGCCAAGCGTAATTTGATTCGAAATTTGAAACAGATTTCCTAAAGCTTCGCTGCCTTCCCCGTATAATCCTCTAACTGTCAACCCAACTTGCGTAACAGCTGATAAAATTCGATTAATTTGTTGGCTGAGCACCAAAGCGGGTAAATGCATCATTACCGAAGCGCGGATACCGGTACCGACATTCGTAGGGCAGCTTGTTAAGTAGCCCCTCTTTTCGTCGTACCCGTAATCCAGCTGTGTTTCAAAAATATCATCGATTTGGTTCGCCAAATCCCATACTTCTTTAATCTGAAACCCGGGACATAAACATTGTATGCGAAGATGATCCTCTTCGTTGATCATTATACTAATGGATTCATTTTCGCTTAAAATAACGGCGCCATTCCTGGACTCGTTAGCTAAATTTGGACTAATTAAATGCTTTTCTACCAGAACCATTCGCTCAAGTTCATTCAGATCGGATAGCGGAATGAGCGAAAAATTGCTTATCGTCTCCAACTCATCATTTTCAAGCACACCGGACAAATGATCCAGTACTTCCTGTGATTGTTGATTCGTCGCTAGCATTGGATAAGGGTAGTCCCTAAGGTTGCGAGCAATGCGGATCCGACTACTGATGACGATATCCGATTCAGGCCCTTCGCCTTTCATCCATTCACTTAATGCATCTGCTGTAAACCGCTGTGATGTCACTGGATTCACACCTCCTTACAAACTCACATACCCGCAATTGTCTTCTCAATTTCACGAATTTGATCACGAATCTTTGCAGCCTGCTCGAACTCTTCCTGTTCGATACAGGTCATCATATCCTTCTTGAGCGTATCAATTTCCCGCTTACATTGGATGATGCCACCACTTCGCTTGGGCACTTTCCCAACGTGAACGATATTTCCATGCACCCTTTTAAAGAGAGGATCTAACTTTTCTGAAAAGCTTTGATAGCAGGATCCGCAACCAAAACGCCCTAATTTACTAAACTGAGAATACGTAAGGCCACAGCTCTCACAACGGATCGCCTGAGACTTTGCAGCGGATAGAGATGACGGTTCGAAATCAAGTAATCCTGATAACAGATTGTGAATCGAAAATCCGTTGGATGTTCCGGGAATCATTTCGCCCTTTTCACGAGCGCAATTCTCACAAATGTGGAACTCGTTCTTGTCTCCATTCACAATCTTTGTAAAATGAAGAGTCGCCGGTCGTTTCCCGCATTCCTGACAAATCATTTCATATGCCTCCTCATCTGCTAAGCAAGGATATCAGCATTGCTTTAAGAATCTTGGCCCGAATTTCATCGCGCAGCGGGAGCTTGAAGGTCAACACATCTCTCGAAATTGCGGCCCGAATCAGGTTAGCTTCTCGTGTTGAAATATAGTGGCCTTCCTGCAGTTGGTATACGAGTCCTTCTGAAGTAACTTGATCAATGTGCGTATGAATCGTGCGAAAAATGTGGTCTAAAATGGACCCGTGACTTTTGAGCTCGATTTTTTGGATACGTATGTATCCACCACCGCCGCGCTTGCTTTCCACAATGTAACCTTTTTCCAAGGTAAACCTTGTACTGATCACATAATTAATTTGGGAAGGCACGCATTGGAACTGATCAGCTAGATCATTGCGTTGAATCTCAATGGCCCCTTCGGAACTCTGCTGCAAGACATGTTTTAAATACTGCTCAATAATTTCTGATACGTTGCGCATCAATTCGTCCTCCCAGATTGCCAGAAGTAAATTGACTTTGACTTTCTTTGACCTTAACTAGATTATAATCATTTCCTTTCTTTTTGACAAGTACTGCTCCTAAAATCCAATCCTTAATGATCCGATAACCAAAAGTGAACCTTACTATTGTTGACCTTACCTACAGTTTTATTCGAAATAAAAAACAAAAAAGCCTTCTTGAGATTTCTCTCAAAAAG
>NZ_WHOC01000099.1:0-1408 GCF_013141785.1 Paenibacillus germinis | reverse complement strand
TCGTAAACGGCAGACCTATAAGCCCCAAAGGTGAAGTGGCGAGTTGCGGGAAGGGAGTCGGAAGGGGCCATACTACCGTGGATCCGGTGGACAACATAACCCCGGGGAGGGAAGGGCAATTCCCTACTTCGTTCATGGGAATTTGAGGAGGTAAGAGCAAGTGAATGCCGAACATACGGCTAACGGCACCAATGAAAACGCTCGACGACTCCAAAATACCCTCTATCTTGCGGCTAAGGCCAACCCTAAGCGCAAGTTTCATGCTCTGTACGATAAAATATTCCGGAAAGACGTCCTGCGGGAAGCATGGTTGCGAGTGAAGAAGAATCGAGGCAGTGCCGGTGTAGATGGACAAACGATTGAGTCCATCGTCCAAGCATACGGTGAAGAAACCTTTTTCGAAGAAATCAGGCAGCAGTTGGTGGACGGGACGTACAAGCCATCCCCTGTGAAGCGGAAAGAGATACCTAAACCGGATGGGAAAACTCGTCCATTAGGAATTCCGACGATCCGAGACCGAACTGTGCAGATGGCAACAAAAATGGTGATCGAAGGCATCTTTGAGGCGGATTTTAAAGATTGCTCTTATGGATTTCGTCCAAAGAGGTCGGCACACCATGCCATCAAATGTATTCGAGATAGCGTCAATGGGGGAATTGTTAATTGGGTAGTCGACGTAGATATTACGGGCTATTTCGATAACATCTCGCATAGCAAACTATTGAGACTGGTAGAAGAGCGTATCTGTGACAAGCGCATCCTGAAATTAATCAGGCAATGGCTTGAAGCAGGTGTGATGAAGGAAGGGATTTGGCACAAAACGGAAATCGGAAGTCCGCAGGGTGGAGTGATATCTCCGTTACTCGCCAATATCTATTTAAACTACCTCGATACGATTTGGGAAAAGCGTTTTTCTCATCTTGGAAAACTGGTTAGGTATGCTGATGATCTAGTCATTCTATGCAGGTTCAAACCGCAGGCACTCGAATCAATTCGAATCCTTAAGGCCATCTTTGGAAAACTGGAACTAACGATGAATACTAGTAAATCGAAGTTAGTACGTCTATGGAAGAACGAAGACGGGTTTGACTTTCTTGGTTTTCACCATCGAAAAATGCCGTATCTTCATAAAAACGGAGTTATGTATCCCCTTCGAAGTTTTCCATCAAAGAAAGCGATGAAGAAGATACGTCTGCGTGTGAAAGAAGAAACGTCTCCAAGAGGCCGACTCCAATGGTCACTAAAATTGATGATGGAAATACTTAATCCGATGATTCAGGGATGGCGCAACTATTACGCTCATCTGGATGTCGATCGGAAGAAGTCTAATGGCTTCCTAGCCAAGATAGACTGGTATATCCTAAGGAGAATGAGACTTTTCTGGAATAAGAAGCACAAGAAGCACAAG
>NZ_WHOC01000098.1:0-641 GCF_013141785.1 Paenibacillus germinis | reverse complement strand
GGCGTAATCCACGTTATACGAATCAATCAATTGTTCGATGACAAAATCTGGGTCGGAGCCGACTTGTCCTCCTCCCGGCGGTACGGCATCCTTTCTTCCGACTCCAATCGGGGAGTAATAACCGGAGAACATCAAGCCGAGACCGTTCTCCGCCACCCTCGTTTTCCAAGGCTCCTCCAGGTAAGGGACCAGGTCCAAATGGCTCTTTAACGTGTTATGGACATCGCAATCAATCACTTTCGATCTTGGTTTCATCACATATCTCCTTGTGTAGTTGGACAGAAGCGTTCTGTAATATGATTGTAATATATCCTTGTTCGTAGTACCATGAACTTAACGGCATCTATTTGAATGATTCAATCACAATCCTATATTTTTTTACAAATGGATGCGCTTACATGCTGGGGATTAAATCGGTGATTTTCGATGATCGTATCGAAAACTGGAGGATTTCGGATAGCGCGATCCCCCATCATATCCTGATTTTCATGATGGCCCGTCATCCTCGTCTATGCGATCCGAGCCTATTCCCCGATACCTGCAACACTATTTTTTCTCCCCGAATTTCAGCTTGTACTGATCGGCATACTCCTTCAATATTTTTTGAACGTGAGGATCCGCCTTCAAACGGTTCACGTAAG
>NZ_WHOC01000097.1:0-8163 GCF_013141785.1 Paenibacillus germinis | reverse complement strand
CTGTTCGGTTAAATTTTGGTTGCTCATCGTTCTGAAACCTCCAATATCGAATGATAGCTTGATTATAATTCTAAAAAAATCGGAGTTCTGTAATATAGTTTACAATTCTCCATTTTTTTGAAATTGTTTAAAACGGCAGATAAAGTAGATTACTGACAATGATTCGACCAGCATGTTAATCTGCAAGAATCCGGCAGCCTGCCATGGACAATAGGTTATCAATTAACCGCATCTTTTTTCCTGGCGGGAGAAAATTCTCTAATTAAAAAATAAGAATGCAAACGTGGAAGGAGAATACGGATGTAGATACTCGGTTTAGGAGGAAGAACGTTTTTTGGTCGCCGGTTGACTCGTCTATTGCTCGCGGAAGGTCATGATATGACCATTACAACAAGAGGTCAGACACCGGCCGATGCCGTGACCCGAATAAAAGCGGACCGGACGAATCGTGAAACAATGATAGGTGCGTTTTCCAACTGTCATTATGATATCGCTACGATCAAATCTGCTTTAATCCTCAAGACGCCAAAATCGCCGTGGAAGCGTTTGGCGACCGCGTTAAGCGATATATTTTAACCTCGAGCATGGCGGTTTATAATAGTAAAGATACTGAAATCACCGAAGACGATTTCATGCCGGAACAATACAGCTATGATTTAGACGCTCAGAAATAATACTTGAAGAAAATATTCCTCGAAACTCTACACATTGATATGCAAAGACCACCGGATTTCCGGTGGTCTTTGCTTTTACTTTAAGGACATATGTTGTAAATTGCCATTATGTACGTATGTATTATTTACGCTGGCAAACTGCTCCCCGTTAATGTAACATCTAATTTTTAAATTGCTGATTAAATACCGGTTCAGCTATCTGACACTTTCTCAGTGTGATATAATTCAGCCCCACATCGCTCATCGCCTGGAGCTTGCGCACAACCTCTTTAAGCTGAAAAAACTCCAGTGCTGTATACACCTCAGGATGCGAAGGCATCTGGTCGATCCATTGTGATCTCGCGCTCCTACTCAGAACGAAATTAATGAACAAGCTGCGAGGCTGCTCGTCGATAACGGCGTTATTTCGATCGACGAAGGCGCCAATATGCCTTCCACACTGGAGGCGATCGACGTGTTCCTGAACAATAACGTCTTGTTCGGACCGGTAAATGCAGGCGACGTGGCCGTTTCCGCATTGGAGATGGCACAGAATAGCATGCGGATTTCATGGACGTTCGAAGAATTCGACTCCAAATTGCAGGACATCATGAAGAACATCTATAAGCGTGCCATTATAGCGGCTGAAGAATACGACTATGCCGGGAATTTGGTTGTAGGAGCCAACACGCGCCTGCCTTTATTTTTTGCTGGCGGCGACCAAAGCGATGGAGCAGAGCCTTACGCAACGCCATACTCTAGTTACTACTATTTCATAAAAAATATAATGTATTTTGTACATATGTCTTGAATTTATAAAAGGCTCATGCTGTTCGTAGAAAATTGTCGGTTGACAAGAACTTTATCTCATAAATGACAAGAACTTTATCTCATTTCCGTTTCCTCCTACCAGGAGCGCGAAAACGGCAACCACTTCGCGATGTTGGCTACCGCGTTTCTATGCCCTGTTAGAGCCTCGCGAACGTGATGTAATCGACTTGGACAGGCTCTGTCGCACTGATTGAATGTGACGATCCTACTATTGAAGTGACATCAAGGTCATAAATATTACTGTTCGTTACAAGTGCACCGGTTTGTCCAATCGCAAAGTGTTCGTCACCCCCTTGTCATAGTGCCAGTCGTAAGAGTCCTCAATCCCCATTACGACTTTGGCTGCTTCACTAAATTGTCCGCCGGGAGCTAACGATCCCATATTTATTGCAGGCGCCATACAGTGGCCGTCTGGATCTTTGGAGACGTATTTCCAATGTCCGCCATCCCGCACTTCGAAAGCGATGATCTCCGTCGTCAGGCGATCGGGACCCGACTATTGCGTGAACAGATCGGCGTCCGTGAACGCCTGGAACACCAGTTCCCGGGGAGTATCAAATTCCCTCTCGATGAACATCATTTGCGAGCCTGGTTCGGCGAGCAGTTTCGTTTCGTTCAATTTGGTCATTGTTCTTCGTTCACTTCATTTGGTTTGGGGTTCAGCTTCTTCATGCGCTCCTGGAGCAAAATGTCCAACTTTTCAAACTTGCGGCTCCACATCAATCGATACTTTCTGGTCCACTCTTCCACTTTGGAAATCGCCACCGGATTCAGTCGATAGATGCGCTGCTTCGCCGGCTTCTCCATCGTGACGACGTTCGCCTCGAGCAGCACCTTGAGATGCTGCGACACCGCAGGAGCGCTGATCTGAAAATGTTCGCAAATTTCCGTAGCGTGAGTTGCCAATAGCTCGATGATCCGGTGCCGTCGTGCAGCCCTTGACGGCGAAAAACCATGTGACGTATTGTCTTAAATCGCTCCTGTTCCCTGATTAAATTAAAACTAAGTTTCCCTTACACACTAAGATCGATTCAAGTATGTAATTTACTTCACATAACTTTTTTTTTGTAATGGTTATAATAAATTTGTCTCCCGTAGACACAGGAACTTGGAAGATTGAAAATCGAAAAATATGGTAAGGAGAGGTATCATGGAAACCTTGGAAAAAGATTTATTCACTGCACTACGCGAACGGCGCTCCATTTATGGAATTAGCAAAGAATCACCAATTTCGGATCAAAGTATCCAAGAAATAATCGAGGAAACCGTTAAACATACACCATCGGCGTTTAACAATCAAACTACCCGCGTTGTTCTGCTCTTGGGTGAACAACATAATAAGTTATGGGATATTACGACTGAAGTTCTCAAAGCAAACGTTCCTGCCGAACAATTTTCTTCTACTCAGGAAAAAATGAACGGATTTCGGAACGGATACGGTACAGTGCTTTTCTTTGAAGATCAGTCAGTTATTGATAGTTTTATGAAACAATATCCATCTTACCAAGAACACTTCCCGATTTGGTCACAGCAAACAAATGGAATGCACCAATTGGTGATCTGGATGGCGCTGGAGGCTGAAGGGCTGGGTGTAAACCTACAGCATTACAATCCATTGATTGATGAACGGGTAAAAGCAGAATGGAAGTTGCCGGAAAGCTGGAAACTGATTGCCCAAATGCCGTTCGGTAAACCCTCTGCCTCAGCAGGTGAAAAGAAATTTAATCCGGTACAAGAACGTATAAAAGTTTTTAAATAAACTTAACCTTGAGGCTGTCTCAATGACAGTCTCTTTGTTTAATAACATGATATCCCATTTTATATAAATAAGGATATCCGCGCTAGCTTCGGCCAATTCCCGAAAATAGACATGATGAAGCTGTGAACGTCAATTCGTCAATAAGCATTATATTGAGTATACCGATATTCTTCACTTATAGTTCGAAGTAAATAGTGCAGAGTCATTGTTCGTTCGGGACTCCAGATACTGAGATAGTTGTAGCCTGAAGGCTTCTGGAACTGACCTTGAAATTTTCCCTTTTCCCTAGGCGAACCCGAATCGTCCGCTGTGTTTACTGATAACAAAGTCATCTCGGGTGAGAGCTTCAACGCAGAAACCAAAAAACCCCTTTTAAAGAATTCGATGGGCAATAGCGATAGCCCATTGATTCGTGTACGTTCCACTTCTCGAAGTTCACGATTCCATTCGTTCTGATCTAGCGATTTTAGAGCTATTGTAGCTAACGACATGTTAATCTGCAAAACAAAAAAAGTGAAGGTGAAAAATATGGTGAAATATAAGGCATGGACATTTCTGATCGGGGCTAATCTGTTTTGGGCCGGTAATATCATTTTCGGAAAATTGATTGTAGCTGAATTACCTGCTGAATGGACAGTCTTTCTAAGGTGGGTCGTCGGACTGATTCTTCTTATTCCCATTGCCCAATTTATTGAGAAGCCTTCATGGGATCAAATATGGAGGAATAACTGGGTGTTGATCATTTTGCTAGCTACTTTATCCATTGTGCTCTACACCTATCTCTCGTATGCTTCATTGCAGTTCACATCTGCGACGAACAGCGCTCTATTTACTACCCTTGCGCCTGGCTTGATTATGCTCTTTTCGTTGATTTTCCTGAGAGAAAAAGTAAGTGCCTTTCAGTTCATTGGATTAATCATCTCGTTTATTGGTGTTCTGATTGTTTTGACGAAAGGCAACCTGCTGCAGTTGTTTCATACTCAGTATAACGAGGGCGATGCGATCATGCTATTGGCCGTCTTATGTTGGACTGCTTATTCATTGCTGCTAAAAAAAGCAAAAGGCATTCCGCCTGTGACATTGGTTGCGATGATTGCGCTGGTCGGTGCTATTCTGATGATTCCTTTTTTATTTTTCCAGCCGATTCACTCCGACAAAATCACTTCTTTGGGGATCGTAGGGGTTATATACATGGGGGTGTTCCCGTCAGTCGGTTCGTTTATCTTTTGGAATCAAGGAGTTAAGATACTAGGTGCGAGCAAGGCCGGCATAACGATGAATCTGATTCCTGTCTTTACAGCAATTATTTCGGTTATCTTGGGGCATGCTTTGGAGATGTCGCAGATGCTCGGGGGACTCATGACGATTGCCGGTATGTTACTGATTGCAATAAAACGGAAACAGGAATCACAGATTAGCGCTCCCGTCGCTCAACAGCTTGGCCTAAAGGACACAATTTAAAATCCGTGTCCATCTTCAATTCTGGTTTGCAACAGTCTGGCACTATCTGCCGTATTACCGTAACTTTGAACACTTTGTTTGGCCGTTGATCCAAACCTTAATCTGGTTTTCTAATGAAAGCCGTAACTTAATTGAAGGCAACGCCATTCTGGAACACAAAGAGGGTTGGAACTCCCATCTCGGCAAAGTTTTCTACGGTTCGCTTATTGTCATATGTATTGATTTTTACAACTTTCAACTGAACGGTTTAGGCTAACGGCATGGACTATACGATGTCATTTACGAAGGAGATGAGCCGGTTTGAAAAATAATTTCATCGAATACTGTCTAAACAAAAAAGGAGCGATTAAGGATTATCCCTCGGGACCCGATCCACTCGCGATAAAAATTGCAGGTAAAATATTCGCTCTGTTTTATGAGGAAAAAGGGTACTTGATCCTAAAATGCGACCCGGTGATTGCGGAAAACTTGAGAGAGCAGCATGAGGACGTTCGACCGGGGTATCATATGAACAAACAGCACTGGAATACGATTATTCTCGAGAGTTCTTTACCAGAGTCGGATATCTTTGAAATGATTGACCACTCTTACGATTTAGTTGTTAAAAGCCTTCCTAAGAACATCCGGGAGTCTATTTAGATTTACAATTGTTGGATATCTATCATACAAATGTGTTTCCTATTCGAAAGAGCCCATTTGGATGGGATTGTCGTTACAGGGACAGTATGCCGACGTCATTGAGTTCCCGCCGAATAGTGAAGTTATAAGAGCATTTCATGCTATCTTAAAACAAATCGTAAAATGCGAAAACAAGGATTGGTTCTTCTTGGACCCTGTACTAAGCTGCCACGTTAAATTCCAATGTTGCACAATAGAAGGAAAACTACGATCCCCTAATTTTGAGAAATTCTGTACACACCATTCTGTACAGCGAGAAATCGATTGAACTATTTCATTGCCCCTTCATCACCATGATTAACTGCAGATCGATGCATAGGCGATTACAAGTCTGAAGTGATGCGCCTACAGGTTCATATAGCCTTTCATATATAAAAACGACCGGAGGCGCGCCCGCTTCCGGTTTTTATATGCCCAAATTTGATATTGAAACCGGTCCCGCAAAAATTTCCTTTGATAAAACCGAATGAGGTGCCATATAATACAGAAACAGAACGTATGTTCAGTTTACGGAGGTGGCCAATGTATTTTGACGTAAAAAATCTTCCAATGCTGGGTAGAAGAGCGATTAATTTTCTAGGGGCTGACTCGCTGAGCCTAGGGGGACCGAGCAATTTGGGCATATGTTGCCCATCATGGAGGGACACTTACATTTAAAATGAAAGTGCCGCCTAAAGGCGTTCCTTATTCAATCACAATCGGATCCAAGGCCGAGGTCCATTCATCCCACACGTCCGGAATACCCGTAGACGGATGCTGAAATCGATATGGCTGCTTATCTGTTCCTTCTTTTTTTCCATTCGTAAAAGCCCTATGCCGGATCACGACACTCTGGCTCTTCAGCCCCCCGTAGGTCGACTACTCCGTAGCGCTTTCCATTCGAGTATTAATCTTCCTCATTGAATGGATCTATGAAACACAACGATAGGGGGGCGTGTCTAATTGAAATATTATTTATTAAAAAGAACGACTGCAGTCTGCAGCCGCCCTTTGTTGAGGTTATTTGGATCGGGTTAGCATCGCGGCATCTACCTGAACAGACTTACGAGACGTTTTGATAACTCCATCCTTCACAAGCCCACTCATGACTCCACTTACGGCTTCCCGAGTTACACCAAGCATGTTGGCTATCTCTTGGTGCGTAAGAGGGAGATCGATTAAAGCATAACCATCTACGATGATACCAAATTTTGAACTAAGCATCGTCAACAGATGAATCACCTGTTCGCGGAGACCGTTAAATGCAATTTGTTCTAACTGTTCTTCTCTTTCCTTCAACCGTTCACTGACCGCTTTTAGAAATTTCAACGCCAGATTCGGTCTGCTTATCATAAGCCGGTCGAATTGTGCTTCGGATATTGAGCAAACCAGTGTTGGTTGCATGGCTTCAATGTAAACATCTTTAGTACCAAACGAGAAGGAATTGATTTCCCCAAATATGTTCCCATGAGTCAATATACCTAGAGTGAACTGTTTCCCACTGTCGTTTAATTTGTATACTTTAAGCCTGCCTTCTTTGACGAAAGAAAAACCTTTGAGAATGTTATCAGGTGTTTGAACCAATGCGTCTTTCTGTACCCAATTGAAATGGCGAATAGTATTTAGTAAATCAATTTCCTTCATTTCTTCACTGGTCATTTCTTCAAAAATGCTGATTTGAGATAAATACCATAATTTATTCATTTGGTTTTCCTCCATGTAACAATCCTCCATTTTAGGAAAAAGGTAACTCGATCTTATAGAAGTCTTTGTCCATTCATCATGCTTTATAAGGATCATGATGTCAATGCATCCTTTATAGAGACTTGACGATTTCCAAAGTTTCTGACGGTTCCATTCTCGTTCTGTGATTAATATCTGAAACGCCGGCAATGATTCGGCTGTTCTGATCGATGACATAAGTCGCAGGTCTGGCGTCTGAGGACTGATAGCTATAAGTTGGGCACCCGCTGACTTAATATCACTCATGATGCGTTCATAGGCTTTTAATTGCAAATTACAAAATGGACACCATTCTCCTCGTTAGAAAATGAGAATGATAGGACGACCTTTCTTCAATTCCTCTGATAACGTGATCCATTTTCCAGTCGCGTCTTCCAATGTGAAACCCGGTGACACATTCCCGATGATTAGTCCCTTGCCTGCACCTTTGTTACGAAGGTCTTCTAAAGAATTTTCCAAACACGGCAGCTGCGTACGAATTGTTTGAGTTTATGTTCGCCTGAACTTCCAATTCCTCCTTCAATGTTGGTTTCACACCTAATCATTCCTTCATTTTTTGTCTTTCTTCGCTACAATTTAGTAATTATTAAATAATGATTCTGTAATATAGTTTACAGATGTCAATTGGTTATGTAGTTATGATAAATACGTACCGATCCTAAATTCGTCCGGTCCGCTTTTATTCAGGTCACGGCATCGCCAAAGTCATCGAGTTTGACCTCTAGTTGCAATGGTCATATCATGACCTTCCGCGATCAATAGACGAACCAACCGGCGACCGAAAAACGCTGTTCCTCCTAAAACGAGTATCTACATCCGTATTCTCCTTTCACGTTTACATCCTTATAAATTGAGCGAATTTTCTTCTGCCATCCAAGACAAAATAAAATTGACTGATAACTCATCTGTTATCTACATTACATTGTTCTGCCGTTATACACAATTTCAGGAGAACAGTAAACTACATTACAGAATTCCGATTTTTTTAGAATTATAATCAAGCTATCATTCGATATTGGAGGTTTCAGAACGATGAGCAACCAAAATTTAACCGAACAG
>NZ_WHOC01000096.1:0-782 GCF_013141785.1 Paenibacillus germinis | reverse complement strand
GGGGGATTTTCGTCTATGTAACGCTATAATGCTTAGTGCAGCGAAAGCATGGCCGCCATGTCCTCTTGTGCATCGCCGATCAGCTTCAGTCCGAATTTCTCGACGAGTACGTTCATGACACCTTCGTTAATGAACTCCGGTGCCTTCGGGCCAATACGGATATCTTGGATTCCGAGGCTGAACAAGCCTAACAGAATGGCGACGGCCTTCTGCTCGAACCACGACAGCACGATGCTCACTGGCAGTTCGTTGACACTGCAGCCAAAGGCGTCGGAGAGCGCCAGAGCGATTTTGACCGTGGAGCCGGAGTTGTTGCACTGACCCAAATCGATGTACCGTGGAATACCGGTGCCGGCAACCGTGCCGTAATCCACATCATTAAAGCGGAACTTGCCGCAGGACGTCGTCAAGATAACTGTATCATTCGGAAGCGATGTCGCAAGCTCGCGGTAATACTCGCCGTCCTTGCCTGGAGCATCGCAGCCGGCGATGACGAAGAAACGCTTGATAAGGCCGTCTTTGACCGCTTGAATGATTTCCGGCGCAAGACCGATGACAGTTTCGTGGTGGTAGCCGGTGGTCAGCACCTGCTCGGAGTCAATATTCGCCTCCGGCAGCTCGAGTGCCCGCTCGATCAGTGGAGTGAAGTTCTCGCCGACGATTTTCGTGACGTTCTCAAGCCCGGCTACCTCATAGGAGAAGAAGCGATCCGCATACGTGCCCTTAATCGGCATAACGCAGTTTGTCGTCGCGAGTATCGCTCCCGGGAACTGCTCGAACAG
>NZ_WHOC01000095.1:0-156346 GCF_013141785.1 Paenibacillus germinis | reverse complement strand
TAGGCTTTTGAGCTACTTTTGGCTGGAATTGTTGTATTTTTTACAACAATCGCGTGGAAAACGCAAAGTTGCTTGCCTAAAGTTGTAAAATTTACAACATTAGACGGATAACCAAATGAATGTTTAAGCATTTACCTCTTGAGCGTAGCTTGCTTTGCATCAAGTTTAATAAACACTTTCAACCATGACGGCGTAAGCCGTTTATTTAGTTTTTCTTGTCCTTCGTTCTATTCGCAGCTGAAATTCCATACCCATGAAAAAGGAAAATTTAGGAATGGTGTGGAAATTGTTTGTATAACCAAGTTATGAGGGGTACAAGATGAATTATTTAACGGAATCGTATGTAGATAGTTTGGCACTTAACAGCAGTGCGATCAAGAATGGCAAGGATTTGGTGAAGAAAAATAGTTTTCCGCTGCTCTGTCAGTCGGAGGACGGGACGATCATTTTTGGGGAGTGTAAAGGTAGCGGAAAGGACCCGTATCGATGTTCGGTCGATGTGGCGAAAGAGGGGAATCCCGTATTCCGCTGTTCATGCCCGAGTCGTCAGTTTCCGTGCAAACACAATCTGGGTTTGATGTATGCCTATACGTCAGGCAAAACGTTCATCACTGCACCCGTACCACAAGATATTGTGGATAAAAGGGAAAAGGCGGAGAAGCGGGAGGAAAAGAAGAAAGAACCTGTCGACCCGGATGCTCCAGTTGTTAAGCGCAAGACGAACAAGTCAGCGTTAATGAAGAAAATAGCTGCACAGCTGGAAGGGATCAGTATTGCTGAGAAGCTTATCCTGCAGCTTGTACAGTCAGGGCTAGGAGGCCTGGACAAAAAGGCGCTGCAAACCGCTGAAGAGCAGGCAAAACAGCTCGGCAACTATTATATCCCGGGAATCCAAACAGCGCTTCGTGATTTGACACTGCAGTTCCGAGCTTTGGAAGATCGGGAGACCATGTATACAAACGTGATCGAGCAGCTTACCACACTGCAAGCATTGATTAAGAAAAGCAGGGAGTATCTCAACAGCAGATTGGAAAATCCAGATCATCCTATGGATACGGAATCCGCGTTGGAAGAATGGATGGGGCATGCCTGGCAAATCGCGGAACTGAGGGAGTCTGGTCGCGTTCGCAGCGAGTCCTCAGAATTACTGCAGTTGTCGTTTCGATCCTATACGGATCAGGCGCGGGGCGAGTTCATAGATGAAGGATACTGGTCGGACCTACAAAGCGGACAGCTCCACATCACAAGAACGTATCGGCCATTCCGTGCAGCGAAATACATACGTGAAGAAGATTCCGTATTTCAGGTCGTCGAAGCGAAAGAACTTGCGCAATACCCAGGGGAGCTTAACAAGAGAGTGCGTTGGGAGGAAGCGACATTCCGCGAAGCTGACTCACAGGATTTTCAGAAGATCTGTGCTTCAGCTCACAAGTCATTCCCAGAAGTCATTAAACAAGTGAAGAATCAGATTAAAAATCCACTTTCGGACAAGCGCCCTGTCGTACTGCTGCAATTTGCTGAGATCAAGAAGACGGAAACTGGCTATATATTGTTAGATGAACAGGGCAAGCAGATTCCTCTTGCGGACATTCCATATCTCGGCGAGCCTACGACTCATTTGCTGTCTATGCTAAATAAGACGTTCTTACAGAATCAGGCGATTATGGTTATGTTCGAACACAATTGGCAGCATAACAGGCTTAAGGCTCAGCCTTTAAGCATCGTAACGACAAATGAAGTCGTTCGCTTGCTTTATTGAGGTTTAAAAAAGATTGAACTAAAGTACGGGAGAAAGTTTAACAGGAAAAACTCCTGCAAATTACTTTGATTTTCGTTAATCTATGGCTTTAACAGGAAATTCTACTACTAATATATTCGAATCTTGGTCAATCCTTAAATAATCGCTGATTTAGCAGGAGTTTTTCCCGCTAGTATGACTCAAGCGCTATCCAGGCGCAAATTAGATGGAGAGTTTCCAGATAATCCAATCCAACTATCTAAGATCTCGATATGATTTTGCAGCAAGTGTTCAAGAGATATTTGAGTAGTGCTTTATTGATGAAAAGAATTAGGAGACGAACTCATGAGTATAGATCTATTGTTTGAGCTGCAGCATGAGGTGCGGCGTTTGTTTATAGCAGGTAGCGGGATGGCGGCGGGCGATTTACGTTTGCAGAAAATGCTTCCCCAATTGCAAAAGCTGGGCGAGTCAGCGCCGGTTTTTAACCGAATGGCTCAAGCGGTTAGCCAAGTTCTGGACACGGAGACGAGCGGTTCAGCGAGCAGACTTCTAGAGTTAGGCATGCTGTTAAATTCCGTGCTGTACACGCAAGGGAAAACGGAGACGAAAGAGGACCTCGTACCTATGGAAGGGACGGGAGCGAATCTTTCGACGTCATTCCCTTACCGCAAGCTGCACCCACTCATTGAGGCGTTGACACAAAAAGGTCAGGGCCGAATGGAGCAGATTCGTCAAGGGTACGACGATGGGTTGTTTCATGATTTCCGCGTCATACCTGCGGCTGTTTCTGCGTTAGACGACAGTTATGTAGAAATACCTGATTTTCTCCATCGAAAGGTGATGCCCACACTCGGAGTGGAAGCACTCCCCGCGCTTCAGCAGCAATTCCGGCTGGATGGCGGGAAAGGTGACGCCCGCAGATTGGAGCTAATCCACGATTTGCTCCCCACATCTGCCTTAGACCTCCTTTTGCAAGCTGCCAAACAGGGCTCAACGGAAGTCCGCTCCACGGCGATTGAGCTTCTGGGCGATTATCCTGATCAAGAGGATTTTATTTTGGAGCAGGCGGACGATAAGAAAAAAGAGATACGCAGAGCCGCTTTATTCGCCTTATCTCGTCTTGGGACGGAGCAAGCGATCGCGCGCCTTTACAAGGCACTGGGGTCGAAGGATCAGGATCTTGCCATAGAGCCAATTCAATTATGCAAGGCCAACGATTTGACTCTCAGTGTCATCGGGCATGCGGAAAGTGTGTTGGAGCGAATCGTTCAACGTACAAAGGTGGAAGACTCCGCACAACAGTTGTTGGCGGACATCCGCAGCTTACAAGGCAAAAGAGTACCGGAAGTCGTAGAATTCCTAGAGAAATTGCTATCTACGCCTAATTTTATTGTTCCGGAAACGGAAGCTGTCCAGGAGGCTGCTGCTGATCTTCTGCTGCAATTGGATCTGCCAGAGGCAGACGGATTTGCGGTTACTCTACATGAGGTGTACAATCGCAAATTTATTGCTTACAGCTTTAGAGCGGCCATCAAGATTCTTCCTCCAGAAGACGTCTACGAACGCTTTTGCCATGATCTTAAGGATAAAAAGCAGCCGGCGGCTAAGGAATTATTGCGAGAGTTGTATGAAATGACACCGACGCTGCTATACCAAGCAGATGAACCCCATGAGGTTGCTTCAGCAAATTTTACAACATGGGATCCAAGATGGGTGCATTTGTTTGTGAAATTGGACGAGGAAGAGCTCGTGTGTAGGTTTGCTCAAGACCTGGATCTGAAAGTCACGACTTATCTAGTCAAAAAATGCGAAGAGCTGCCTAATTTTAATCGAAGTAAAACAGCTAATATGTTGTTGATCCTCTTCAGCCAAAGCTATCCGGATGCGCCAAAGCTGCTCATGGATATATTGGAAAAAGGCGGAGCCAAGCAGTTCTATTACTTGGATCGTGTCCAGCTTACATTGCTTTCTTTACTGCCTAAGCCATATGCAGAGAGATTGCAGCAATTCGCAGAAGGGCTTTCCTATCAAGGCATGAAAAATCAACTGCTAGAAATCGCGGAAACGATAGCTGCGAAGCCGGAACAAACCGAACGCTCAGATCACGAAGAGAAGGGACAGGGATTATGGGGATGGATCAAAAGCAAGATGTCGTAAGGTTACCCTCTGAACGATTATATATGGAAGAACTGGAAGCTTTGAAGAAATTGGATCAGGATGCGAAGCCAGCCGGGTGGCAGCTTTCTCCGAAGGCCGTACTTACGTTCCTGATTGGTGGAAATGTAAAAGGGGTCGCAATTACGCCGAAATACATCGGCAACAAGCGGTTGGTAGAAATGGCGATAGCTACGCTGTTGACAGACCGAGCTCTCATGCTGATCGGAGAACCAGGGACGGCTAAGTCTTGGCTTTCGGAAAATCTGACGGCAGCCATCCATGGAGATTCTGGAAAAGTAATTCAAGGAACGGCAGGCACGAGCGAGGAGCATATTCGTTATTCATGGAACTATGCCATGCTGTTGGCGCAAGGGCCCTCTGATCAAGCTATTATCAAAAGCCCGATTTTCCGCGCAATGGAAACAGGCGGGATCGCCAGATTCGAAGAGATCTCACGCTGCGCGTCCGAAGTACAGGACGCTATGATCTCCATCCTGTCCGAGAAGACGATCTCAATTCCGGAGCTAGGTAGAGAAGTGTTCGCTGCAAGGGGATTCTCTATCATTGCAACGGCCAATACGCGCGACCGTGGGGTGAACGAGATGTCAGCCGCCTTGAAGCGGCGATTTAACATCATCGTGCTTCCATCGCCGTCGGATATCGATACGGAAGTGGAAATTGTTCGCAAGCGTGTCAGAGAGATTTCGACGAGCTATGAGTTGAGAGCGTCGCTTCCAGAGGAGGAGGCGGTGCGCAAGGTTGTGACGATTTTCCGCGAGCTGCGCAGCGGGATGACACTCGACGGCAAAGAGAAGGTGAAAGGGCCGAGCGGTGTGATTTCTACGGCTGAAGCGATCTCGCTGTTAACGGGCAGCATGGCACTTGCTGGGAGCTTTGGCAGCGGACAGATCAGTGAAGAAGATATAGCAGCCGGGTTGCAAGGAGCTATTGTGAAAGACGAAGAGAAGGATCGCCTCGTATGGAAGGAATATCTAGAAAATGTGATGAAAAAGCGGGGATCGACATGGAGAAATCTGTACTTCGCGTGCTCGGAGATGAACAACTAGATCGCAGTCAGGAGTTTCATGTTTTTGGTATACGGCATTTATCTCCTGCAGGTGCTTTCCACCTGCTTGCTTTCTTAGATGAAGTGAAGCCTACGGCAGTGCTCGTTGAGGGACCTAGCGACGCAAGCGGGTTTATTACTGAACTAACCTCTCATGGCGTTGTCCCGCCGATTGCTATTTTGGCGTATACGGATCAACTGCCCGTAAGGACCTTGTTGTACCCGTATGCAGATTATTCGCCGGAATATCAGGCGTTTCAATGGGCTAGCCGCAATGGTGCACATGCTGAATTTATCGATTTGCCGTCCGAGCATGCCTTAGCTCTATACGAGCAAAGGAAACGGAGGTCATCCTCTGCTGAGGGAGAGAGTAATCAGACTGAGGACGACGCTTTTCGGGCGTATGTCCACGAACAGAGGACACTGTATCAGCAGCTTGCCGATCTTTCAGAAGAACCGGACTACGAGGCTTACTGGGAGCGGCATTTTGAACATAATTTGCAAAAAGACGCCTACCGTCATGGCATTTTTCAATTCTCGGCTCAAATGCGGGAGCTGACCGCTCAGCAGGAGTGGCAATATGCTCCACAAGATGCGGCCTACAATGAAATCAGGGAAGCTTACATGCGGCGTAAAATTCAGCATGCTATTGAAGCTGGGCACGCTCCTGAGAAAATAGTAGTTGTAACCGGCGCGCATCACGCCTCCGCATTAGATTTCCGCTTTCCTGTGATGACGGATGAAGAGATGAAGGGGCTGCCCAAGACGACAACCAAGCTTACGCTGATGCCTTATTCTTACTACAAGCTGTCTTCGCACTCGGGATATGGGGCGGGGAACCAGGCACCCGCTTATTTCGAATTGTTTTGGCAGTGCCTTCAAAAAGGTGATCTGAGCAGACTCCCTTCTTTGTATTTCTCACAGGTAGCGGCTCATCTCAGGGAACATGGCACTTATAGATCCACAGCTTCGCTCATCGAAGGTGTGAGGCTGGCAGAGGCTCTTGCTGCTCTGCACGATGGTAGTCATCCTACGTGGAAAGACCTTCGGGACGCTGCAACCGTATGTCTCGGTCATGGGGAGCTTTCGACAATTGCGGAAGCGTTGGCAAGGACAGACGTGGGCACGGCCATTGGCAGATTGCCAGAAGGAGTCAGCCAGACGCCAATTCAAGATGATTTGAACAGAGAACTCAAGCGGCTCAAGCTGGAGAAATTCAAATCTACGGTTGCTGCAACCTTAGAGTTGGATTTACGCGAAAACCGCAGGGTGAAGTCGGAGGAAGCTGCGTTTCTGGATTTGAAGCGGTCTGTTCTCCTGCACCGTTTGGAATTGCTCGGCATTAACTTTGCCAAGAAGCAAAGAGTGAATCAAGACTCCGCATCGTGGGCGGAGAATTGGGTACTGCAGTGGACGCCGGAAGCTGAGATCCAAGCGGTGGAGTCGACCTTGAAGGGGGAGACGATTGAGCTGGCCGCGGCTTTCGTGCTGAAGGAGCGGCTTGATGTTTGCAGCGATATCGCGGAAGCTTCGCGCATTATTCGAATCGCTTGCGATTGCACGTTGACGGAGCTGATGGAGCAGGCCAAATCCACGCTGCAAGGCCTTACGGTGGATGCAGGCAACTTCGAGCAGGTCGCAGGGGCGGCCTATGAGCTGTCGGTGTTGATCCGTTATGGATCGATTCGCCGAATCGAAACGGATACCCTTGTTCCGCTGCTCCAGCAGTTATTCCTGCGGGGAACGCTGCTTCTCGTAGATAGCGCGGGCTGCAACGATGACGCTGCTCAGGGTATGGTTCGAGCGATTCAGTCGCTGCACACAATTGCCCAAGACCATTTTGAAGCGGTAGACGACGCTCTGTGGTTGAACAAACTGCAAGAACTGGCTTCTCGCGATGACCGAAATGCAAAGCTGTCGGGCTTCGCATTCGCTATTTTGCTTGAGCGTAACGAAATTCCGGATGAGCGCGTTGCTCAGGAAGTTTCACGCCGCCTGTCACCAGGGATTCCTGTTGACCTGGGAGCGGGATGGTTTGAAGGCATGTCGATGCGCAACCGATACGCACTGCTGTCTAGGGTATCGCTGTGGCAGCAGCTAGATGCCTATATTGGATCGCTGGAAAAAGAGGCATTTCAACGTTCACTTGTGTTTCTGCGCCGAGCTTTCGGTTCATTCGAGCCGAGGGAGAAGGCAACGGTAGCCGAGATGATGGGCGATATTTGGGGTGTTGGTGCAGATAAAGCCGGAACTGCTTTGCAGCAGCCGTTAAGCGAGGAAGAGAAGGAGAAGCTGGATGAGCTCAACGATTTTGATTTTGGGGATTTGTAGCCTATGACCATGATAGATCAAGAACAATTGAAGCGATGGCGGTTGATCCTAGGTGCTGCTTCCGAAGAGAAGCTGCAGTCTTTTGGCGCTGGAGATGGAATGCTCGACGAGGAGTCGAGACTCATGGATGAAGCGCTTGCCGCGATCTATGATGAGACATCCGGCATTAGTGCTGATGACGGATCGAACGTGGGCGGCCCCCGCAAAGCGGGGCTGGGGCCTTCGTCCCCGAAGCTTGCCAAGTGGTTGGGCGATATCCGCACCTTTTTCCCGCCGGACGTGGTCTCCGTCATTCAATCCGATGCCATTGAGCGCAAAGGATTGAAGCAGCTGCTCTTCGAGCCGGAGCTGCTTTCCCAAGTGAAGCCGGACATCCAAATGGTAGCCACATTAATGGCGCTTAAAGGGAAAATACCGGAGAAAACGAAAGAAACAGCACGGCAATTAGTGAAGGCCGTTGTAGATGAAATCGTGAAGCGGCTTTCGCAGGATCTGCGCCGAGCAGTTACTGGTGCCTTGAATCGCAGGCAGCATTCGCCGCTGCCGTCGTCCACGGGACTGGACTGGAACACAACCATCCGCAAAAATCTTAAGCACTACGACAAGGAGCGCGGTCTCCTGCTGCCCGAAAAAGTCTACTTCTTTGACCGAGCACGTCGGAGCAAAGAGTGGACGGTCATCCTGGATATTGATCAAAGCGGTTCGATGGCGGGCTCTGTCATTTACGCGTCCATTATTGGTTCTATTTTCGCCAGTATGCCGGCTCTGGACACGCGAGTAGTTGCTTTTGACACCGAGGTCGTTGATTTAAGTGAGCAGTGTGCAGAAGATCCCGTTGATATGCTGTTTGGGATTCAGCTTGGCGGGGGAACAGATATTAACAAATCCATCGCTTACTGCGAGCCTTTTATCACGGAGCCGAAGAAAACGCTGTTTATCTTGGTCTCAGACTTATATGAAGGCGGCAATCGGACTGAGATGATTCAAAGGCTTGTCGACATGCATCAGGCAGGCGTGAAGACGATCTGCTTACTCGCTTTATCTGACCAGGGCGTACCTTCTTATGACGATGCTGTTGCTAAAAAATTGGCTCAATACGGTATCCCTTGTTTCGGATGTTCTCCGGAGAAGCTCCCGGAATTCATTGAAGGGGCATTGAAAGGGCATGATCTTGCGGTGCTTGCGGAGAGGGTGAAGCATGGTAAGGGGATGTAGCTTATAATGCTGGCATCCGAACAGTCCTTTGCGTTTGGAGGAAAGGGTGTGTGCTCTTGAAAGGTAGAATTATCGGATTGCTGTGTTTTGTTTGTTTACTGGGTCTGTTTATCAGCTTTATGACGCCTAAGGCGTATGCTTGTTCCCGCGGGCCGACAACGTTTGAGGAAGATTTTCTGGAAGCGAGTGCGATCTTTACGGCTAAAGTAACGAGCGTGGATGCCGTGTATCCGTCGCATAAAATAGCAGTGGTGGAACCAGATAAAGTATTCAAGGGACAGTCTCCGTCCTTTGTTGTGACCAATGATGATTCGGACCAATGCGGTGCCGGTATCGAAGTTGGAGAAACCTATTTATTTTACTCCCAGAGATGGGATTTACCTTACGTTAGTGTATTTGATACGCATCTTCTTAGTACAGAAAGAGCAGAAAAGCTGACGCATTGGCTCTCAGATAGGACTGAGAAACAACAACCTAAGCCTCCGCGCACGGAGACTATTCTTGCCCATAGACAGGGAGAGATTCGGGTATTTTTTGAACATCATGATAGAGGGTACTCGAAAAAGTCGTTCATAACGAACAACTCCATCTATGTTCCTGCTTCTTTTTTCAGTGATACACTTTGGTATTCGGCAGACTGGAATGAGGATAAGAATGAAATTGTCATCGATACAACGAACCGTTTAGAATTCGAAGAAACAAATCCGGATGACCTTCTTTCTCCCCATAGTGGGGCGCCTACAGAAATTAGCGCCGCGTACAATGATATTAAAATCAAAGTGAAAAGTGAAACCCTAGAGGAACATCCGGAAGCATTTGTTTCGGGTGATGAAATCTTTGTTCCATTACGCGCGATCGCGGAAAAGCTTGGTTATGAAGTCGAATGGGTAGACAGTTCTTCTTCCGTTATTCTCCACCTCCCCCTTGAACAGCAGAGTGGGCCCAAAACTTTGGCCATGAAATATATCAATAATACCGGGTTGGAAGTCGAAGTTAAGCCGGAAACGGTTCCTTTTGCGGAAATGTTAAAAGATGAGCTTGGATATCGAAAGTATGGAATACAATTTTATTTGAAAATGGATAAACAGGATATTCGGCTGTTAATGTCTTATGAACTCCTTCGCAAAATCGAAAGTGACGCTTCATTTCGTGAAAAGGTCGGGGCAAAATTAGGAAAGCCGATGAGCGAGATACCTCGCAACAGGTTGCTGACTTTAAAAGACTTTGAGTGAAAGATTAGCACTTCTCAAATTTCTATCATTTTCTATTAATGAATTCGATCCTATTCGTAGTATAATGTTCCTAATGACATATGGAGGAACTAAAATGACGTTAATTAAGCAATTGCAAGCACCAGAAGAGTTTGTAGGCTACTACCTCATCAAAGAATTAGAAGTCAAACAAACGAATACCACGCCTGCCAAAGATTTCATGGACATTGTGTTATGCGATGCTAGTGGGCAGATCTCTGCAAAACTATGGGATGTTAGCGCGACCGATAAAGAAACATTTTTCCCGATGACGTTGGTCAAAGTTCAAGGCTTAGTTCAAACCTATCGCGATAAATTACAGGTGAAAATTGGTAGATTGCGCAAGGCGCTGCCAGAGGATGGCATACATATTACGGATTTCATCCGTTCAGCACCGATTAGTCCAATCGATCTTATTCATACGATAAATCAAGTTTTGGAAAGTATTACGAATCCGGCCATCAAGTCGATTGTTTCATTCTGTGTGACCAAAGTTGAAGAGAAGCTAAACCATTATCCTGCTGCCAAAACGCATCATCATGCCTATTTCGCCGGCCTTGCTTATCATATTGTACGGATGCTGGAAATTGGTGAATTTATTTGTAATCAGCGGCCATTTCTTAATCCCGATTTAATTAAAGCGGGCATCATTCTGCATGATATCGCCAAACCTGAAGAAATGATCGCGCAGTTAGGGATCGTTTCTGATTATAGTGTGCAAGGAAAGCTGCTCGGACACATCTCGATGGCGTCGAACTGGATTACGGAAGCTGCTTTGCATCAGGGGATTGACCTCCAGTCGGATGTTGTCATAGGTCTGCAGCATATTGTGCTGTCCCACCACAACTTGCCAGAATGGGGGAGTCCGGTACTGCCTCAAATTCCAGAAGCTGTTGCTTTACATTACATTGATTCGATGGATGCGAAGCTCCAGATGGTTGAGGATACTCTGATGACAACGCCGGAAACAGAAGCATGGACGCCGATGATCCGCGGACTAGAAAATAAGGCGATGTATCGTTTGAACTTATAATTTATATCAAAATAACGAAAACTGCGTGAGCACAGATGCTCGCGCAGTTTTTTTTGTCTTTTCTCACAGTTCCAATCCAGTTCCTTGTTTAAAGCGTTTAATGACGACCTGCGTGTTAACGCGTACGACGCCTTTCAATTTGTAAATATTTTGGTAGAGGAAGTCTTCGAGCGCAGCATCATCTTTGAGCAAGGCGTGCATGTGCAGGGAGCTGCTCCCCGTCATTTGATAAATACTAATGACGTTGGAGTCAGCGGAGAGCAGATTACCTACTTCCTCAGCAAAACGCGGCTCCACTTCGACTTCGAAAAAAGCGCTGACGACTTTACCTAATTTGGTCGCGTTCAACCGAATTGTGAAGTTTTCGATGACTTCCTTTTCGATGAGGTTTTCGACTCGTTTTTGAATCGCAACACGTGAGAGATTGAGTATTTCCCCGATTTTTGCATAGGATATCCGGCCGTTCTCATGTAGTAACTTGATGATTTCTTGATCTATTTGATCGAGGTGAGGAAGATCTAACATAAGCAAGACTCCTTTTCGTAAATATATACAGTTGTTAATTTTATCATAGTATTCTCATTAAAAGAACGTATTTTACGTTCGAAATCAAATTATGTTAATCAAGATGGTTATAAATATGATAAAAACGTAACTATATCAAGTGTTTACATTTACAAATGGAGTTGACGATAAAAATGTTCGTTCATATAATGATGTTAATTAACATAACACATAAAGAAAACAAGCGAAGTTATGTCATATTACATAACACATGAAGGAGGTGGTAAAATGTCAAACAAATTAATTTATAACGGTACGGTTTTGACCATGAATGCCACCAATCAGATTTTCAAACCTGGCTTTGTGTATATGGAGCATGATGTGATCCGTGAAGTGGGGGAATGGAGATCAGACGGGAGCTTGGACCATTTAATCTCACAATCTTCGTATACGTACAATGCTTCGGGTAAAGTCGTCATTCCCGGGATCATCAATGGCCACACCCACTTGTTTCAAACGTTCATGAGAGGGGTATCGGATCACTCCCCGCTCGCGCAGTGGCTGAAGGAGATTATTTGGCCAATGAGCCTCACGATGGAGCCTGAAGATTTTTATTTAGCTGCTTTAATTGGATGTATCGAAAATTTAAAATCGGGCGCGACATATATGATGGATCACCATTATATCCACACGTATCCAGAGAATGATGCAAGTGTGTTGCAAGCGATGGTTGATTCTGGGATTCGTGGACATTTGGCCAGAGGTGGCTCGGATTTGGCTGGAGAAGTTCGCTTAAGGGAAACAGAGGAGCAGATATTTGATAGTACAGATCGTTTACTTGATGAATGGGATGGCGCTGCCTCCGGTCGGATTCGAATTGCATTAGGGCCGCTTAATTTATATGGATGCTCCCGAGGGTATCTAGAGCGGGCGGCTGTCTTTAGCCGGGATCGCAAGCTGATATCTCACGTACATGTCGCTGAAACGAGCGAACAGATCGACACGACGATAGCCCGCTATGGTCTGCGCAATTTGGAATTGCTGAATGAAGTTGGACTGCTGGGCGAGCAAACTCAGGTTGTTCATGGTGTGTGGCTCGATGATGGAGAACTAGAAATGATTCGTGCAAAGCAAGCTTCCGTCATCCATTGTCCAGTATCCAATATGTACTTAGCTTCTGGTGTTGCCAGAGTACCTGAAATGCTGCGTATGGGTATTAACGTCGCCCTAGGTACCGATGGTCCTGGCAGCAATAATTGCCAAGATAACTTAGAGGTGCTGAAGTTTACGGCGTGCTTGCATAAGGTGAATGAGCTGGATGCAACCTTATTGCCGCCGATGGATGTGCTGCGTATGGCTACTGTGAATGGAGCAAAGGCCGTTGGAAGAAGTGCTGATTTGGGCAGTCTTGAACCAGGCAAGAAGGCAGATCTAGTGACTGTAGATATGCTCAAAGCACACATTAGTCCCGTGCATCGCGCTTCTTCAGCGCTAGTTTATAACGCGAACGGTAATGATGTCGATCTCGTTATTGTTGGCGGTCAGGTTGTTGTAGAGAAGGGAAAAAGCACATGGATCGATGAGCAGGAAGTTCTAGAGAGAGCACAAGCAAGGGTTGATGCTCTGCGCAATAAGCTGGCGGGGCAATATCCTGTTTTTGCAAATATAGAGTAGGAGGATGATTTCAATGGCTTTACAACGTCTACATGATCCTGTACTTGAAAATGATTGGCATGCTGTGTACCTCGCGTCTGAGTTGAAAGACCAACCTGTGGGTGTCATCATTTTGGGTGAAAGAGTAGTGATTTACCGCTCTAGCAAAGGGGTTCATGCCCTGCAAGATCTATGCGTTCACCGTGGAGCCATGCTTTCCAGAGGGTGGGTACAAGATGATGTCCTAGTCTGTCCATATCATGGCTGGCAGTATGATTCATCTGGGCAATGTATCTGTATTCCAGCTCAGCCTAAGGGAGAGAAGATTCCTCTCAGAGCTAAGGCGCAAACCTATGCCTGTGAAGAGAAATACGGTTTTATCTGGGTATGTATAGGTGAACCTGTAGCGCCTTTGCCTCATTTCGAAGAGTTTGCTAATCCGGAGTTTCGTCCATTACCATGCGGCCCATACAAAGTTGAGGCAGCTGGAACGAGAGTGATCGAGAATTTTACAGACTTCGCACATTTGATGTTCGTCCATCAGAATTTGCTCGGACACCCTGACTATGCGGAGCTGCCTGACTTTCAGGTTATCAAGGAGAAGGAACGCATCTATATCGAAAATATTCCGATCTTTCAACCTGTTGCCCATTCCGGCTCGGATAAGAGTGAAGGTACGACATACGTATATATGAAGGAAGTTTATCGGCCTCTATCGGCTCGATTGTCCAAATCAGATCCGAGCAATGGCCAAACCTTGTGGATTATGTTGACGGTTTTGCCTGTAGCCGCAGAAGAATGCGTTGTATTCATGATGGTATCGCGGAATTATGCCTATGACGTAGATGATGCGAATTTTATTCGCTTCCAGGATATCGTGTTTGAACAAGATTCGAGGGTAATCGAGACTCAGAAGCCGGAGCTTCTGCCGCTGGATCTGCAGGTCGAACTCAACCATAAGGTCGACCGGTTCTCCATTGCGTATCGTCGTTGGTTGAAAGAATTAGGCGTGGTTGTTGGCACGATGTGAGTGAACGTTCGTCTTTCGCGCAATATAAGTGTGTTTTTCTAAAACAATTCTTGAAAAAGTAATAAAAAGACGTACTTTTATTGTGTGGAAATACAAAACGTTAGTCTATTCGTTGACTTGAACAGGCCATCAACTCTATATTTGACTAAAGATTGATAAGTTCTTTTGTAGAGAAAACCAAATATGGAGGGGAAGTTTAATATGAAACCATTTCATCTTACCAATCCGCTTGCAGCGAAACGCCCAGTTGTTTTGTTCATTAGCTTAGTTATGATCTCAAGTGTGCTCGCCGCATGCGGTAATGCGGGCTCATCGGTTTCAACGTCAGCGACATCTACAGCACCATTGGCGCAAGCGACGGCTTCCACTGCTCCAGCAGCTTCACCGGCTGCAACGACAGCAACCAAAGCAGTCGTACCTGCAACTGTTGTTTTAAACTGGTTCGCCGAACCCGAACATGGCGGGAACTTTGCGGCCTTGGCCAAAGGATTCTACAAAGACGCAGGATTTGATATGACGCTTATGCCGGGTGGTCCCCAGGTTTCTTCTACACAAATCGTCGCTTCAGGCAAAGCGCAATTCGGTATGGCCAATGGCGATGATATCCTGGTAGCCAGACAAGAGGGTATTCCGATTGTAGCTATCGCAACCTCCATGCAAAAGAGTCCACAAGCGTTGTTTTATCATAAAGAAGATGCTGCGATTAAAGATTTTGGTGATTTAAACGGACATAAGGTATACGTGGCTTCAACGGCCAGCTTCTGGCAATTTATTAAGAAGAAATACAAATTAGACAGTGCCCAAGAAATGAAATATACAGGTCAATTAGTTAACTTTGTCAGCGATCCCAAGGCTCTTACGCAAGGGTATGTAACTTCTGAACCGTTCACTCTTTCTCAGCAAAAGGTAGAGCACGGCACGCTTTTGGTTGCCGACTCCGGTTATAACATTTATGCTGGCGTATACTTCACTACGGAGAAAATGATTGCTGAACATCCAGACCAAGTGAAAGCTTTCGTAGAAGCTACGGTTAAAGGCTGGGATTATTACAAGGATCATTCCGAGGAGATCAATCCTTCCATTCAAGTGAAGAATCCAGATATGGGCTTAGATATGATGAAATATAGCGCTGCTAAAGAGATGGATTTTGTATTCGGCGGAGATGCAGCAACCAAGGGAACAGGAGTAATGACCAAAGAGCGCTGGACAGAAGTTCAGAAGCAGCTTGTTGATGTGGGTGTTCTGAAAACAGCAGAGAACATCGACAAAGTGTTCACAACGCAATTTTTACCTAAAAAGTAAGAGATAAAGCATAGAAAATAATCAGGGGGTGGCGGCATTGGCTTCTAATATGAATATGGATTTAGTGAACGTTCGATTGCCAATGGAGGATGAGGGGCATTTGTTTCGTCTCTCGATTCGTGAAGGCGTTTGGACTCAGATTCAGAAGCAAGAAGCTAATGCTGCTCATTCTGGTGCCGTGTCGCTGGAACAATGGAAACTGCAGATTGGCACAGGCGAATCGAGCGTCTCGTTCATTGATCTTGAAGGAAAAATACTACTGCCTGGCTTCGTAGATGCTCATATGCATTTAGACAAATCTTTCTCGCTAACTTCGGTTGAGAACTGGAGCGGGACATTAGAAGAGGCCGTACGCAATTACTCAAGTGCATCACCGTCTTTTACCAAAAATGAGATTAAATCAAGAATCATGCGTTCTGCTCTGCAAGCTTTGTCATTTGGCACAATGCACATTCGTACACATCTTGATTTTAATTTGAGAGCCTCACGAGAGGTAGCTCTACGCACAATTCAGGCAGCTTTGGAAGCTAAAGAGGCCTTAGCGCCTTATATCAGCTTGCAGTTGTTTCCGATGTGTCCCTACAATTTCATGTCACTAGATGTTGATGCCGTAGAGGAAGCATTAAAGATGGGCGTCGATGGGATTGGTGGAGCACCGCATTTGTCCTCAACCCCTAAGGAAGATATCGATTACATATTCAAATTAGCAGAGAAATATGATGTGCCGATAGATCTTCATTGTGACGAAACAGATAATCCAGCTATGCGCACAATCGATCATATCGCTTTACGAACAAAATCAGAGGGCTATTCAGGAAGAGTTACTGTCGATCATTTATGTGCGTTAGCTTCGATGACGGATCAGGATGCTCACGGCATCATTGAGCGCATGGCTGACGCGAGGCTCAAAGCAGTCTCATTACCTGCAGTTAATTTGTATTTGCAAGGAAGGCATGACGGATTCCCCGTTAGACGTGGTGTAACTCGTTTGAAGGAAATCTGGGAAGCAGGCATTCCTATTGCCGTGGCTTCTGATAATATTCACGATCCCTTTCACCCTTTTGGCAGAGGCGATTTATTGCAAATTGCTCTTATTGGCTCTTATGCCGCTCATATGGGGCGACCAGATGATCTTCGCACACTGCTGCGCATGATCACAGATGTGCCCGCCAAGGTACTCGGCTTAGCTTCCTATGAGGTAAAGGCTGGTCATCATGCGAATTTTATTATCATAGACGGAAGTACGCCGGAAGAGCTCTTTACCATGCTGCCTGAACGCCGTTGGGTTTATAGTCAAGGAAGCTTTGTGCGAATGGCTGCAAATAAAGCAGAGTGGCAGGATAAGACCTTAGCTCATTATTGGCAAGAGGCAAGTGAGAATGTATCCTTCCATAAACATGAATTTGCGAAAGGGTGAGCGTCTTAATGGCTAACCTATTGGTCATCTATTACAGCGCATTCGGTCACGTATTTCAAATGGCTCAGGCTGTTGCAGATGGAGCTAGCCAATCCGGAGCGCATCAGGTTAGGATCGTTCGCATTTCAGAAATGATTGCTGCTCAAAATCGTGTTATTCAGCAAGATAAAGAAAGCCCGAGAGCGGGAAATGAGAACTTAGCAAGTGCAGCGACGCTTTCCAAGCAATTCCGCTTAACAGATCGTTACAGTAAATATGAAGCTACGCAAGCTTTGCAGCAGGATATTCCTATCGCAACGAATGATGATTTGCGTTGGGCAGATGGAATTCTATGGGGATTTCCGACGTATTATGGCACGATGCCTGCCCAAGTTAAGCTATTTCTTGAAATGGCTGGAGAGCTTTGTATCGAAGGTGCTTTGGAAGGAAAACCGACTGGTATTTTTAACAGTACTGCTTCCATTCATACCGGACATGAAGCCGCTATTTTAACTGCAATGGTTCCCTTATTTCATTTTGGCATGATATTCGTGGGACTGCCTTATTCGGAGAATCCCGAATATTTAACTGCAGATGCGATTGGCTGCTCGCCTTATGGGGCATCGACATTGGCTGGGCCGGATAGTTCGCTATCTCCGGATCCAAGAGAGCTTCTGATGGCAGCTCGATTAGGAGAGAGGGTTGCTGATGTAGCCGCTGCTTTACAGCTATTCCAAGCAAGATAAGCTTAATTTTGAACGACGCTAATTTGAAAGCTTAAGATCCGCTCTTCACTTTGAGTCTGGATCTTTTTTTATAAGAGCTTATGCGTACTATAATGTCCACTCACTTGGAGGTGCTGAACTTGTCATTCAATCGTTATCAAGGTAAGGCGTGGGATCGCTGCTTTTTTCCCCGCTTAAGTAAGCTCGAGGTTGCTCAGGTTCCCAAAGATGATGCGCTCATCGTTCTGCCAGTTGGCGCGATTGAGCAGCATGGTCCGCATATGCCAGTGTTTACCGATACGTTAATCTCCGAAGTGCTCTTGACCGAGGCTTTCGAACAGCTTCCCGATGATGCGAATATATGGCTGCTGCCGGCCATTCCGTATGGCAAAAGTACAGAGCACCTTGGCCATCCAGGGACCATAACGTTATCCGCAACTACCTTAATGGCTGTTGTGATGGATATAGCGAAAAGCCTGAGTAAAAGCGGATTTCAGAAATTAGTACTAGTGAACACACACGGGGGCAACACGGATTTATTAAATATGATGGGCCGGGAAATCCGTATTGAAACGGGGCTGGCTGTATTTCGATTAGATCCGGGCGGACTCGGTGCCGCTGATGAATGGATAACGCCGCTGGAGAAGCAGGCTGGTATTCATGCGGGTGACATGGAAACTTCCTTAGTGATGTCTGCTATGCCCCATTGGGTTCATATGGAGCTGGCTCCTACGGAATATCCGAATTACCCGGATTCGCGTTATTTGGGCCTTCGCAATCGTGCTTTTGCTTGGGTGATGGATGATTTATCTCATTCAGGCATTTCAGGTGATGCCACGCAAGCAACGATAAAGAAAGGGCATGCGATGACCGAAAGGTATGGCGCTTATATCGCCGAGGCGCTGCTCACCTTTCAAGCTTTTGAAATGAAGTCATTGAAAAAGGAACAATAACGGAGGAAAGTTCCAAAAATCAAATACAGGAGATGAAGTAAATGGCTATGAATTCTTCTCTGATCTATACATCCAATTCACATGAATCTGGCCTTAAATTCGTAAGTATGGAAAATCTGTCTAAGACTTATCCTAATGGAACGATTGCCTTGCAGGATGTGAATCTAACCATACAAGAAGGGGAGTTCCTTTGTTTTGTCGGTCCGTCTGGTTGTGGGAAATCAACGATTTTCAAGATGATCACAGGTCTTGCCAAGCCGAGTAAAGGGACATTAGATGTTTTCGGAACGACGCCCAAAGAAGCGCGCAAACAAAGTGATATCGCCTTTGTTTTCCAAGATCATACGCTGCTGCCTTGGTCTACGGTAGAAGCTAACGTAAGATTGCCGCTTGAATTGCGCGGTGTAGATAAGAAGACACAGAAAGAAGAGGCTCAGCGCGTGTTGGAGCTGGTCGGCTTGAAGGACTATATGAAGGTGCTGCCTAGACAGCTCTCTGGAGGAATGAAGATGCGTGTCTCCATCGCGCGTGCCCTCATTTCGAGACCTAAGCTGCTTCTCATGGATGAGCCCTTCGGCGCCTTAGATGAAATTACGCGTCAAACCTTGCAGATGGAGCTGCTCAATATTTGGCAGCAGGATAAATCCATGACCGTGCTATTCGTCACGCATAACGTATTCGAATCGGTCTTCCTATCCACAAGTGTTGTTGTGATGACACCCCGTCCAGGTAAAATATCGGCGAGGCTTGATATCCCTGTCCCTTTTCCACGAGATGAAAGCTTCCGTACAACGACTCAGTTCAGTGATTTAGTTCGTGAAGTATCTGCAGCTTTGGATCATTGATATGAAAGGGTGAATAGTTCATGGCCATGAATATTAGCTGGGAGAAAGAGATACAGGAGCAGCTAGCTAAAGAAATCGTGTTTGTCGATGGCGAAACGAGAGAAAAGCTCTCTAAAGATTATTACTGGTACTCTCCTGTACTAAATCGGCAGTTGCAGAATATGAAGGCGGCCGATGTCGTTGCCATACCGCACAATGAGGCCGAGGTGGCAGAAGTATTAGCCTTTGGTTACCGCCATAACATTCCTGTTACGGTTCGTGGAGCTGGTACAGGTAACTATGGTCAGGCGGTCCCTCTGCAGGGCGGTATTGTCTTAGATTTAAGCCGAATGGATGAAATTCTTGAAATCGGACCTGGATATGCTCGTTTACAATGTGGAGTTCGTCTAGGTGTCATTGATAAAAAGGCTCGCGAAGTTGGGCAAGAAATTCGCATTTACCCCAGTACTTATGTCAAAGCGACGGTGGGCGGCTTTGTAAGTGGTGGTTCCGGCGGAATCGGCTCGATTACCCACGGAAACCTATGGGATGGCAATGTGCTGGAAGCCGTCATTTACACCATGGAAGAATCTCCGCAGCGCTTGGTTATCCAAGGCCGTGACTTATTTGATTATATTCATAATTATGGGACGACCGGTATTTTGACTGAGGTGACCATCCCGCTTTCTCCTCGCACCGAGTGGGCTCAGGCTATTGCTAATTTCGACACCTTCGAGCAGTCGATGCGATTCGGTGAGGCTCTTGCCAGAGAGGAAGCTATTCTGAAACGACTCATTGCTCCGATGGAATGGCCAATTCCCTCGTATTTCGTTCCGTTTGCCAAAGTGATTAAGTCGGGTATGGCCGCTGTCATGCTTGAATTCGCTGAGGATTCACTGCCCTTACCCAAAGTCATGGCGGGCACATCGGCCATCTGATTGAGGCTAAGAATTACCGGAAAACGATCGGGGTATCGGATTTTACATGGAATCATACGACGTTATGGGCAATGAAAACGGACTCTTCCATGACGTATCTGCAAGCTGGCTTTAAGCTGGATTGCTATATGGAACAGATCCAGAAGATTAAAGACAAATATGGGGATGAAGTTTACTTGCATTTTGAATGGGTACGAAGCGGTGGGGAAATCTCCCCAAATTCGCTTCCGGTTGTTCGCTTTGAAAGCGAAGAACGCTTATACGAGATCATTCACTATTGTGAATCCATCGGCGTGAAAATATTTGATCCTCATACTTGGGTGTTAGATCATGGCGGACGTGGTGAAGTTGGCAGCATGGAGCGCAAAAAACGTGAGAATGACCCGAAAGGGCTGTTGAATCCAGGGAAAATCATTTATGAGATGTAAATGAAGGGGGACGTACAATGGCTGTAGATTCTAAATACCTGCAAATACTGCCGGATGAAATATTCCCTGCCCGCGAACGGGCGGCTTGGGCTAATCGATTGGAAGACGGGGCTTCGCCAGGGCGTCGACTCCTGATGTTGCTTAAGAATCTTTTGCCACCCTTAGTTGCCTTTGTTGTTTTCATCGGAGGCTGGGAACTTATTGCTTATTTAGTGAAAGCTCCTGTTTATCTCGTACCGAAGCCTTCCGATATCGTAGCAGCAGCCGTAGAAAACAGACACGGACTATGGGTATCTGTAAGGACAACAACGCTGGAAGCTGTGCTTGGATTTTTCCTCAGTATTATATTAGGAGTTACTGGTGCTATTCTATTGGCAAGCTCCAAATGGATTGAGAAAAGTGTGTATCCATATGCAATTATTTTACAAACGATTCCGATTGTCGCCATTGCCCCTCTCATTGTGATCTGGTTCGATGCGGGTGTGAATGCGATTGTTATTATTACATTCTTAATTGGATTTTTCCCCATGCTTTCTAATACATTAATCGGTTTAAATTCCACGGATCAAAATATGAGTAACTTGTTTTATTTATACAATGCAAATGCGATTCAAACGATGTGGAGACTGCGCATACCAGCTGCCCTGCCTTATATCGTAGCCGGTCTGAAAATCTCTTGTACATTATCCGTAGTCGGGGCTATTGTCGGGGAATACATTGCCGGTATTGGCGGAGGTCAAGGCGGACTTGGTTATGCGATAACGTATGCCGCTGCTCGTTTAAAAACACCTTATTTATTCGCTTGTGGACTTTCAGCATCAGCACTGGGCATTATTTTCTTCCTATTAGTCAACGGTTTTGCCAAATGGCTGCTTAGTTCGTGGCATGAATCCGAGATGAAAAAGGATAACTAAAATGGCACCAAGGTAAAGAGGGTGAGTTAGCTGCTGGATATTGTATTTCGTAATGTGCGTATGCTTGGACATTCGGAGGGCCGAGGTCTTGTAGATATCGGTATAAAAAACGGCGAAATCGCCATGCTTGGAAGTATTACCGTAAATGGAGAACGTGAAATCGATGGCACTGGTCATCTCCTGCTCCCCCCGTTTGTGGAGTCGCATATTCATTTGGATACCGTCCTAACAGCGGGGGAGCCCGCATGTAATGAGAGCGGGACCCTATACGAAGGCATCGGATTATGGCAAAAGCGGAAACAAGCGCTCACCTACGAAGACGTCACGGAACGAGCAGAGAAGGTGCTTCGGATGCAGATGGCTTCCGGCATCCTGCATGTGCGTACACAAGCAGATATCTCAGATCCGAATCTGACTGCTCTACGTGCACTACTAGCCTTGCGCGAGCGCATAAAACCAGACATGAACCTGCAAGTTATTGCGTTTCCTCAAGATGGTATTCGCGCCTGTCCCGATAATGAACGGCGTTTGGAGATGGCATTGGAGCTTGGCGCAGATGGCATTGGAGCGATTCCGCATCTAGAGCCTACGCGTGAGGAAGGTCTATTATCGCTTGAAATTTGCTTCAATCTAGCAGAGAAGTATGGTTGTTTCGTCCATGTTTTTTGCGATGAAATGGACGATGCTCACTCCACGTTCTTAGAAAGCGTGGCGCATCTTGCGATTCGTTCTGGACTGCGCGAGCGAGTAACAGCAGCACATGCGAACGCTGCAGCCTATTATGGTGAAGCTTATTACCAGAAGGTGCAGGGAATGCTTTCGCGCTCGGGCGTGAATGTTGTTTGCTGTCCGCTCATCAATAGTGCTATGCAGGGCAGATACGACGGCTATCCCAAAGGCCGAGGCATCACTCGGATAAAGGAGTTATGGTCGGCTGGTGTGAATGTTAGCATCGCGCATGATGATATTCAAACGCCTTTCTATCCGCTGGGTACAGGGAATATGCTGCAAGCAGCCCACATTGCTGCTCATTTAGCACATATGACGGGGCGCGAAGAAGTGGCGGAGCTTGTACGTATGATTACAACACGTGCAGCGAATACCCTGCAGCTCAAGGAATACGAGATCGAGATTGGCCATCCTGCCAGCTTTATCTTGCTGCTTGGAGATGATGCTATGGATCTTGTTCGTGAACAGCCAAGTTGTCGGTACGTTGTGAGCCAAGGCCGCATTGTTGCTGAAACTGTGCCTGCAAGGAGTCAATTGTTCACTGCATTTTAAATATAATAATTTATACAGAAAGCAGTACCCCCCCCTGATGTTTTTTTGCAGGGGGTGTTTATGTTTTGTTTTTCTTATGTTTACAAGTAAATAAGAAGGAAAGCTTTAGAACCTGTCGAATTTATACTATTGTTAATTACTTACAGTTTTCTTCGGGGGAGGAAAATAAATGAAATGGATATCTCGAGAACTCTGGAAAACAATATTGGTTCTGATTGTTTGTTGTGGATTCATGTCTTCCAATGCCTATGCCGAAGAGAAAGCGGATTTGAAAGCGATCCCAGAGTGGAGCATCATGTGGAACGACCCACCAGGTGGTCTAGAAGGAGTAATTGCTGCTTCCTCGAATCATTGGATTAAAGTTATTAACGGCGAATCATCTCCCGAGAAACCGAAAGAAGTTTCTTCGGCATGGATTAGACTTCAACTTCCACCCAATGTACCTAAAGACTATGGCATTTACATTGAAGGAATTTATACGCAGAACCTTTGGGTGTTTATGGGTGATCGCTTAGTTCGAGAAACCAAGTTTGACTTTCCATATGATAGTCAAAGAAGTTTATTTCCTATAGGCAGTGAGGATGGAGGGGGAGTCATTTATTTAAAGCTGGAGACATCCATGGATCGCTTGGGTATACATACAGCAATTAAGTTGGATAATTATGCTGTTTTGACACGAACATATGTACTTCAGGATCTAACGGACATTATTCTAGGGTGTGCATTTCTCTTCATGGCTGCAATTATGCTGATAGGTTCTATCTTCCTGAAAAAAGGCCAACTTACAAGCTGGGTTTTAGTTAGTATACTTAATTTAACGATTGGCATTATTTTTATTACATATCCCGCTTTCATGTACGCAAACTTCACGAACTATGGCAATCTATTTAGTGCTTTGTTTGATGTGTCGCTTGCCATTTTTTTGCCGGCACTCACTTGTTTTTTTGGAAAAATATTTGATGAGGGCAAATATAAACTGATTCGTTGGTTTAGAAAATTCCAAGTTCTGTATTCGATTTTTTCAATTACTTTTATGCTCATTAATCTACTCAGTGATTATCGATTTAACAAAGCTTATTTTTTTTCTTCGGTTACCGTCTTGGGGTTTATTATGATTAGTCAGTTCATTTTAATTATTGGATTATCTATTATACTCGTACTAAGAGGGAATAAGGAAGCTGTTATTTTTTCATCCGGTTTTGCCTTTTTAGCTTTTATGAGTACACTAGACCTTATATACTTCTACGCTAGTTCTCAAGAATATCAGTTTTCCTTGTGGAAATGGGGAGTTGTAGGATTTATTATTGCCCTTATTGTCATATTAGGCAGGCGCTTTGCCATCAATCAGGAACAGATGATCAATTATTCCAAAGAACTTGAATTTTACAATCATCAGCTTCAACTCTCGGAAAAAATGGAAATCATAAGCTCGTTGGCGGCTTCTGTCGCTCATGAGGTGAGAAACCCATTGCAGGTTACGCGAGGTTTCTTACAGCTTGTTGCTGCTAGAACAGACGATAAGAACAAAGAATATATGGGAATTGCGATCGAAGAATTAGATCGGGCTTCTGTTATCATTACGGACTTCCTGACTTTTGCAAAGCCTCAGCTGGATGATCTCGTTGATTTAAATGTTTCCAAAGAAATCAGCCAAATTGAAGGTATTATTGTTCCATTGGCTACCTTACATGGCGGGCGGATAACCGTTAGTGTTCCTAATGATTTGCATATACAAGGGAACTCATCGAAATTGAAACAAGTGCTTATTAATATTATCAAAAATAGTATCGAAGCCTTTCAGGTTGATGGTCAGATTCATATATGGGCTTATCATAAAAATGATGAGGTTTACATTCATATCAAAGATAATGGCGAGGGGATTGAACCCGCGCAGTTGATCAAATTAGGGGAGCCTTATTATTCCACAAAGACGAAGGGGACAGGGCTTGGATTAATGGTCACCTTTCGGATCATTGAAATCATGAAAGGGCACATTGAGTTCCATAGTCAAAGATACATTGGCACAGAGGTTATCATTCGCTTCCCATCAATTGCTGTTAAATAAAAAGAGGTGCTGCGCGTTGTTAGCGTGGCACCTCTTACCTATTTTACCAATTACTTTCAGTGCCACTCGTAGTAACTAATACTTTCGCAGGATTCGTAGGAATCACGAGAACAAACTCCGTTGAGGTTTCTTCAACCGCTTTAACTTTGATGTCATCTGGAAGAGTGATGTTAAATGCTTGTTTTAGCGCGGCTTTGGGATTAGCAATAAGTTGGTTCTTGAATGCTTCATCTTCCCAAGCTTTTTGAATAATTTGAGCTTTCAATGTTTCGTTGGATGACATTACTAATCACTCCTAGTCAATTGGGTAATTTTTCCTACAAAAAAATTATAGCACGAATATTCGGAATAATCTACCAATATCAACTAGATTTCGACAAATAATAATAGAATCCCCCAGAGGCTAACATTTTTCTGTTTTCTTTTATTTCAAGTGCGACTTTTTGAATGTTTTGCACAAGAGAATCATGGAAATTGATCATTTGCGTCATAGATACTTGCAAGTCTAGTAATTGCTCATGATGAGTAGTGGCGATTTGCCCATAGGTATCCAAAAAGTCATGCACATACAACTGCTGCTTTACCATTTCAGATGATATAGCACTATCCGTTGAAAGCCGCAACTGCTTCCGCATCGAAGCTAATAGGCAGTTGTAAGAACCCTCTTCCAAATCCTCTTCCCAGTCAGCCCAATCATCCAGCATTTGTAAAGTGATAAGCGTTTGTTCAACAGCCGCCGTGACGACAGGGATAAGGTGAGCTTGGTTTGCTAATAGAAGAGCGCCGGTGCTGGCATTTTTGACTGGACTTGCTTTCTTAGCGACTTTGCCAATGTCGTGATGGAAGTAATCGGATTGCTGCTCATTGGAAACAGCTTCTGACCATTCCGTGACATACGTTTCATAGTAAATCCAGAAAGGCGACCCAGCAGGGAACATTTCTCTATAAATGGATAGGAACTGCACATGAAATAAATTGGCGAGCGGCAGCTTGTCCTTATGCTCACCTTTGGCTGAATCCATGATATCGTCTTGTATAAAATAGTAGAGCATTACGAATACATTCGCTAATGAGAGTTTATTCATCGACTCTGGCGGCAGTTCACTGATATCTTTCATCCAATACGGAAGAAGGTAACAGATATAATTTTTAGTGCTTTCTTCTTTTCTTCCGTCAAATGTAGCTAGATAGGCAAGTCCGAGGTGATCTAACGGTGCTGGAAATGCGCTAACGATGCGTTCTGCATCTGCAAATACGTCAGCAAGATCTTTCTCATGAGCAAGGAACCAGTTCATAGGTCATTACCCCCTTTATTGGTATATTCTTGAAACTAGCCTAGCACGAATTCACGGAGTATTCAATTAGTGTTTTTCCACGATTTAACAACGCAATTATTCACTCTTGTTCACTGAAGTTCATATTGTTCACTTCATCTTTCACAGCATAGTTCACATACCTTCGACAGGCTTCACTATCCAATAGCTGCTGCCCGATTTATGATCATCTCAAGACATATTGCTTGAGGGGGATCGATCCATACATGGTCAAACGACGAGGTTTTCTCTACGAATTAATGACGAACAAAATCATGTTTCTTATGCTGCTGCCGACATTGATCTTCTTCTTCATTAACTCGTACATTCCGATGGTAGGCATCTATTATGCGTTTACGAGGTTCGATTTCAATGCTGGTTTGTTCGGTAGTCCATTTGTGGGCTTGGATAATTTCTCCTTTCTTTGGAAATCCGGCATTTTAATGAAATTGACGTTCAATACGCTGGGCTATAATTTGGCTTTCATTCTATTCGGTAATGTTTTCGCGATTATCTGTGCCGTCTTGCTAAGCGAAATTCGCAGCGCATGGTTTAAGAAAATTGCTCAGTCCGTTATGTTCTTGCCTTACTTCATTTCTTTCGTAATTTTAAGTGTCATTGTCTACAACTTATTTAATTATGAGAGCGGTTTTCTAAACACAACATTGAAAGAGCTGAGCTCGAATCCAGTCGATGTGTACAATACGCCCTGGGCTTGGGTATTCCTCATCATTTTGTTCTATTTGTGGAAAAATCTCGGCTACAGTATGGTCATCTATTTGGCTGCGATTACGGGGATCAGCGAGGAGTATTATGAAGCAGCGAAAATCGATGGAGCTAATATCTTTCAGCGTGTATGGCACATTACCATTCCAATGCTGAAGCCTACATTTGTTGTGCTCCTATTGTTTTCTCTGGGAAGCATCATGAAGGGACAGTTCGATCTCTTTTATCAGTTAATAGGTAATAACGGGATCCTGTTTAATGCGACAGACATTATAGATACGTATGTATATCGCTCATTGAAGGTCACTTTTGATGTTGGGATGGCCACAGCAGCAGGACTCTATCAATCTCTGTTTGGGTTTATCTTAATCATCTCCGTTAACTATATCATTCGGAAAATTAACGACGATTACGCTTTATTTTAGGGAAAGAGGTGCTGGGAACTTGAGAGTCAAGGATGAGAAATACACGTATTTGTTTCAAACCATCGCATATGTCGTCATTATCTTCTCTTTCGTCATTTGTTTATTTCCCTTTCTGATGATTATTTCGGCATCGCTTACACAGAATGAGTCGATTATCCGCAGTGGTTACCACCTCATTCCTAAAGTTTTCTCCATAGAAGGTTACAAAACGGTGTTTCGGTTTCCTGAGCAGGTGCTCAAAGCATACGGAGTGACCATCTTAGTTACTTTATTGGGAACTTTTATCGGTTTATTCCTGATGACCATGGCAGGCTACGTCCTGCAGCGCAAGGATTTCAAGTACCGCAATCATTTTTCCTTCTATATTTACTTCACGACGTTGTTCGGTGGCGGCTTGGTGCCTTGGTATATTTTGCTGGCTAATTACTTGAAGCTGACGGATACCTACGCAGTTCTTATTTTACCGGGACTTATGAGTCCATTCCTAATCATCTTGATGCGAAGCTTCATTAAATCAGCCATTCCTGAAGAATTGATTGAATCTGCCAAAATAGACGGCGCGAATGATTTCAAGATTTACTACAGCGTTGTGCTTCAATTATCGATGCCCGGCATCGCAACAGTTGGTTTATTCTTGGCGCTTCATTATTGGAATGGTTGGCTGCTCTCATCTCTCTTCATCAACGATCCGAACAAGTATGAACTTCAATACTACTTGTATAACGTGATCAATACGATGCGCTTTGTGTCCCAAATGGGTGCTGGCACCGGTGTCGTGATGACGGGTGAAATGCCGACGGAATCGACGAAGATGGCAATGGCCATTGTCGTAACAGGACCTATACTCTTCCTGTACCCGTTCGTTCAGCGTTATTTTGTGAAGGGATTGACAATCGGTGCTGTTAAAGGTTAGAACCGTAGAAGGAGCAAACTAGTAAACCTTCTCGGCTAACATAGATTACAAACATCATAAAGGGAGGATTCAAATGAAAATGATAGCAACAAATCGATTCTCTGCTATACTCTCGGGGGCACTAGTTATCACTGCTCTTACAGGCTGCAGCACTACAGAGCCTAAGAAAGAAACCGCTGCACCTGCAGCGAGCGCGGCTGCACCAGCGAAGGCTGAGACGCCTAAGAGAGACAAGGTAGAGCTTCAGTTCTATATGCTCGGTAATGCTCCCAAAGATCTTCAAATTATTCAGGACGAAGTGAACAAGCTTGCTTTGAAAGACTTGAACACAACCGTTAAATTCAACTACACAACATGGACGGACTGGGATCAAAAGTATAAGCTTCTGCTTTCCTCTGGTCAGCAAGTTGACTTAATCTTCACCGCAGACTGGACGCAATATCAATCCTATGCCAAAAAAGGCGCCTTCCTGCCGCTCGATGATATTCTTCCAAAAGCAGCACCAACCTTGAATAAATATGTGCCAAAGGACATGTGGGAGGCAGTGAAAATCGACGGTAAAATCTACACCGTACCGGCGACTTTTAAGGAATACGTAACCAATGGCTTCGTTTGGCGCGAAGATTTGAGAGCGAAGTACAATTTGCCGAAGCCAACTTCGATTGAAACCTTCGAGGCTTACATGGATGGCATCAAGAAGAATGAACCTAACATTTTGCCATTCGCCAGCGGTGGAGATGGAAATCTAATTATTAATGGCCTAAGAGACGTCGTTCATAACAGTGCAGGTGCTCCACTTTACGGTGTTGGAATCAACTATAATAAACCTGGCGAGCCATACTCCTATTGGGGGTCAGATGAACACTTAGGCGACATTAAAATCGCCAAACGTTGGATGGATAAAGGCTTCATCCCGAAAAACGTACTGAACGTCAAAGACTCCACGTGGGATCAGCTTGTAAGCGGGAAAGCAGCAAGTGAATTCGGAGATAATCCGGCTCGTTTCAATGATTCCTTGAACAAAATGAAATCAACACATCCGGACTGGAATCTAGATTACTATCCATTCCCGATTGCCAAAGGGTATGCACAGCCAGTACATCCGATTCATAACGGCTTTGCTATTCCGAAGAGCAGTAAGAACGCAGAGCGGGCGCTAGAATTCTATGAGAAAATGGTCACAGACAAAACGTATAATTGGCTCACTTCGTATGGCATTGAAGGGAAGAACTTCCAAGTCGAAAATGGCTATTACAAAATGATTGGTGATAATAACTCCAATGGCTTCCCGCGTGAGGCTATGAACAGCTGGGCATGGCGGAACCCGGAGCTGATGTTATTCGAGAAAAGCTTTGATGGTGTTAAAGCCATCTACAAAGAACTCGATAAAATTCAAAAACCGGATATCTTCACTGGCTTTGCCGAAGACTTCAGCTCCTACCAAGCGGAGAAAGCAGCGTTGGAGCAAGTTGAAAAGCAGTACCTATGGCCGCTGCAGCTCGGTCTTGTCGCCGACGTAGAAGCGGGTATGAAGACTTTTATGGAGAAAGCCAAACAGGCAGGTCTAGAAAAAGTTCAGGCAGAGTACAAGAAGCAATGGCTTCAATATGTAAGTGATAAAGGAATTAAATAAAACACAAAAAAAGGATCGCCCTGCAGCATGCTATGTGCAGGGCGATCCTTTTTACGCTTGTTTACCTGGTTCTAATTGACCAATCTTTCGGTAATCGGTTGGCGTTACACCAAAGTTTTTCTTGAACATGCGATAGAAGTATGAGCTATTGGTATAACCAATGCGTTCAGCAATATCCGATATGGGAAGGTCAGATTGTTTGAGCAAATCCTTGGCTCGATCCATGCGCATGGCATTGATGACATCGACAACGGTCTTCATTGTATTCTGCTTGTAGACGCGGCTTATGTAGATCGGCGACATATCGATCTCATCTGCGATCCAGTTTAAGCATAAGTTTGGATTCCCGCAATGCAGCTCAATCATGTCATTAATTTTACGAATAAGATCATCTTGTTTCATGCTTCTTTTATCATTGAGCTTCCTCTTAATTTCATCGAACGATTCGAAAAAAATAGCTTCAATCTCTTGGGTCGTTTCCAGCTTCGCGAGTGCCTGTCTAGATAATTGCGATCCGCTAGGGATTTCGAGGGCATTGTTTTTGAGAATCGTATGCATGACACCGCTAAGAGTGATGGTTAATCGTGAAAGGGTTGATTGGAATACACTAATCGGATAAGGCTTTGTTTCCTCAATGATGACGGTGTATATCTTCTTAGCTTCTTCAACCTTGCCAGCCATTAAAGCATCTATCAGTTTCTTCTCCTTCTCAACGGTGAACATGTAGTCAGCCGTTTCTGGATACTGGTGCTCCTGAGAAGCAATGAGACAGCCTGATCCAAGAAACAGACGGTGTTCGGAAGCTTCTACAACCTTGCGATACATGGGTACTAGGCTTTGAGGCTGAGAGCTTAGCGGACTGTATGTGATGGATAAGCTGATTTTAAGCAGCTCGTTGACAGCCTTTTGAATTTGCTTTAATAGGGTTTGCAGCATGCTCTGATCCCCGTCGCCAGGTATATTTCGAGCATTAATGAAAAGCACAGTGCTGTCATCGCCGATATCCACCGTTTCCACTTGAAAGGCTTGGGAAGCGATTTCTGAACTGATATTCATAATGGCATATTTGTATACATGAAGATCGTCTTGATGGGCTTGCAGAAAGGGTTGGAAGTGATCGATACGAAGCAAGACAAGTCGATAATCACTTTGGAAGTCAAAGGAAATGCCAAGCTCGCTGCGCTTATCCCTCATTATTTTAGATGTAATAGGCTCATGTCCTTGGAGCAGCTTGCGTAATAAATCTTGTTTTAACGTAAACAAAGAATTTCGTTTTTCTGATTCCAGCGATTTCATTTTATTGACAATACGATTAATAGGGGCGTAGAGCTTTCGAGATAACAACCATGACACTAGCAATCCTACAACAAGAATCGATATGCCAATATAAATGGTGGTTGTACGAATCTTGTTTAATTTCTTCGTAATATTCTCATATGGCGTAATACGAATATACCGCCATTCCAGCGTGTCAGGCGCTGTAAAGGAAATTAAGGATTTCTTGCCCTGGGCCATGCCAACGAAATATCCGGAGCCCTTATTGCTCATAATTTGCTTCGTTATCGGGGAATCAGACGTCAGGGCTAGAGAATTAATGGGTTGATCACCTGTAAGCATTCTGCCTGTATTATCGAGAATAAACGAACTGCTTGGTTCGTTCCCACTTGGTTTGCCGATATCTTTATTAATCCAGTCTGTCGTAATATTCACGATAATGGCAGAATTCAAGGCATTGTTGTTGCCAATGGCATCGTAGCATAGATAGGTGTAGACGTTGCTTTTCTGTGAACTGTCAGCATTTTTTAAATAAGTACGCGGAATGGGCACGAAGGGTTTGAATTCCTGGAAGTGATCTAGGACATTCAAGATGTCTTTATCAACGAGCTCCGCCTTGGTCATTAAACCGTTCTGACCTTTGTTTGACGCAATATAGACATTTGGCGCTTTCGGATTGTAAACGTAAATCGATTCGATGTAGGGCATTGAATTCAAATAATTATTCATTTCTCTCATTGCAGCTGTGGTGTCATAAATATCCGGATTTTCATAAAACATTAATTTACTAATATTACCGTTCCGGTACATTTGAAATGTAAGCGATTGCGCACTTTCCGTCATGGAGATGACTTCTCTGCTCGTTTGGGTTAAATTCTCTAAGTCCGATTGATACACTTGGTTCAGATTGATATTTCTGTAATTAACGAAGAAAATGGTGGAGGATACAAGCAGAGTCAGAACTGTAACGAAAATAGTACTAAGCAAAAGCTTAATATACAGTTTGCGATTATCTCCCGAAATCTTTAAATTCACAGCGTGCCCCCCCTTACGGACTAACCGATACAGTGATGCCAAGTATATCTACCTTATCATCCGAATTGAAATAGACACAAGATGTAATCATACAACATTTATGAACATATTTAACTATTCACATTGACAGAGGGAATAATTTTATATACATTTGAAACAAATCGATTGTTCACAATATGACTGAACAGAAAGGAAACCAAGCCAATGAGCAGCAGTGAATTTTTAAAGCTAGAAAATCAACTGTGCTTTAGTCTATATGCAAGCTCGAGAGCCATTACTCGCATGTATCGCCCTTTTCTTGAAGGTTTGGGGATTACCTATCCGCAATACTTGGTGCTGTTGGTTCTCTGGGATCAAAAGGAAAGCACAGTCAAAGAGCTCAGCGAGAAGCTCGATCTAGATTCGGGTACTTTGACACCTATGCTTAAGCGGATGGAAGCTCAGCAATTGGTTCAAAGGAAACGATCTTCGGAAGATGAACGTGTCGTGAATATTCAAATCACAGAAGCGGGTCTTGCCCTTTACGAGAAGGCGCTTTGTATTCCACAGTCGCTGCTTGCGTCAAGCGGGCTATCTCCTGAAGAAATTTACACTTTCAATGAACAGTTAAAACGTATTATCAGCAGCGTAAATGCGTTCGATTAAGGAACGACTATAGGTTTTTGAAGTGAGGATCTGGAATGAGTTATTTCATATACATTTTAGTGAATAACATTGTACCTATTAGTATTATGATTGCGATCGGCGCGGCGATGTATCGTGCTTTCCACATTGATATTAAGACATTATCGAAGCTTAATTTCTACGTGTTTTCACCCGCGCTCGTTTTTGTTAAGCTGTATGAGTCCGAAATGAACTTGCATATTTTAATGCAGGTTCTCTTGTTTTTTGTCCTTTTCTTTAGTCTCCTTTTTGCCATCATTGAGGTTATTATTCGGTTGAAAAAGATGCAGCGAGGTATGCGCATTGCCATGCGCAATAGTGTTATTTTCTATAATAGTGCTAACTACGCACTGCCGCTGAATCAAACTGTTTTTGGTGGGAATGCCTATACCTTATCCATCCAAATCGTGATCATGATTATGCAAACGCTAATTCCAAATACATATGGCATCTATACCTTAAATGCACATAAATCAACCTGGAAAGCAACGATGAAAACCATTCTTTCCTTACCGGTCATTTATGCGATTCCGATTGCTCTGCTGCTGCGATATTTCCATTTACCTGTTCCAGGATCGATTCATATACCGCTGCAGTATATTTCAAACGCTTTTATGGCGACAGCCTTACTGACCTTAGGTGTGCAGCTTGGCGGTATGAAATGGGAATTTCATTTTTCTAATGTGCTTGTTTCTAATATACTAAGACTTGCTGCAGGACCACTGCTCGGATTTTTCGTTGTTTGGCTGCTCGGGATTGAAGGAATTACGGCCAAAGCATTGATTCTCTCGTGTGCTGTGCCCACCTCTCTAAGCAGTGTGTTGCTGGCCATTGAATATGAGAATGAACCGGAGTTTTCTTCACAGGCTGTCTTTACTTCAACTTTATTTAGTATGTTTACAATTCCAGTTGTTATCTTTTGTTTGGATTTTATATGAACATGGGTGGGAATCATGAAGTTAGCAGGAATTTCGACATTTTTCAGCGAATGGGTAACCATACTAATCTATAAAGGGGGACTTCTTTAATGCGTTACCAATTTTGTCAGTATGTTACGATTGTGGATATGAATGAAGAGATTTTGTCAGAGGTATTATTTGACCATGGTGATTTTGATTCGAATGCATTAACGATTGGTTCATCTGTTGTGATTTATCAGCTTGGTCTGAAACAATTTGATGTTGTTTATGACAAAAGAGAAGGCAAAACTGCTCGTAACAAGGTTGTAGACATTGAACTCGATCTTATCAAAAAGCCTTCGATAACACGTGTGTTTTTGGAGCCCGTGCGGTTAATTGTCGGTCAGCATGATATTGGCGAAGTAGAATAAATAAATTAATGTGTTACGGAAAGGAAAGAAGACGAGAATGATGAAACTTTTTTTGCTGTTAGGCAGTTTGAATGCGTTTCTTTCGGTCGCTCTAGGCGCTTTTGGGGCTCATTACTTGAAACAAAGGATTCCGGATAAGATAGATGTGTTTCAGACCGGTGTACAGTATCACATGATTCATGCGATAGCCCTCATCCTTATTGCTCTTTTGTCAGATAAGTTGGCAAATAGCTCTATGGTGAATGCATCGGGATGGGCCATTTTTATCGGTATTATCCTGTTCTCAGGTAGTTTATATGCCCTGAGTTTGACAGGACTCAAGATTTTTGGACCCATTACCCCGCTAGGCGGGCTGAGTTTCTTGGTTGGATGGATACTTCTGGCCGTGGCCGCTTACAAATAAAAAAATGGAAAGAGTCAGGAAATCTGACTCTTTTTTCATTGTATTGTGTCTTCTTAGCAGGAAAAACCGCGGATCATGTAGAAAGTAGTCATGACGTTTACGATCATTCTTCCTTAATTGAAAGGATGTGGCGCATGGCTGATTTCATGGGGAACCAATCAGAAACTTCGGAACTAAAGCTACTCACAAGCCATGAGCTATATCATCAATTGTTTGGTTGCGCAATCATTGCAATGGCAATCGTTAGTCTCGACGGCAGGTTACTCAAGGTGAATACATCGTTATGCCGCCTTTTTGGCTACACAGAAGAAGAACTGATTGGTCAGCATATTCAGGAATTTTCGCATCTTGACGATGTGGAGACCTATGCAGAACTATGTGATCAGACCCTTCGTGGCGAGCGGGAATCTTCTCCAAAAGAGAATCGATATGTCCATAAGGATGGCTCCATGATTTGGGGAATGGTTCAAGTTTCCTTCATTCGTGATACGGATGCCCATCCCAATTTTGCAGTGGTTCAGATTCAAGATGTATCAGAAAGAAAGTGTTTGGAGTACAAGCTTGAGGAAAGCAGACTTAGCTATCAATCCCGGCTGAATCATAACCATAATCAACTCATTCTAAATGCCGTTTCAGAGGGTATGTTTGGCATCGATGAGCATTTTGGTACTACGTTTTGGAATAAAGCGGCGGAGTGCTTAACGGGTTACACCTATGAAGAAATGGTAGGGAAGAATCCTTATCTTGTTTTGACACGTGCTTGTGTAACCAATGAAGATTTGCAAATCAAGAAGGAAACTGTGTTAAATCGAACGATGCTTGAAGGGGTTTGTGTTTGTTCAAACGAGATCTTTTACAAAAAAAATGGAGACTCGTTTCCGGTCGAATTCATGACTTCGCCGATCTTGGATCAAGATCAAATCATTGGCGTTGTCCTATCATTCATTGATATTACTGAGCGGCGGCGCACGGAAGAGCTGCTCCGCAGATCAGAGAAGATGTCCCTTATCGGGCAGCTTGCTGCTGGGGTTGCTCACGAAATTCGTAATCCATTGACTACGCTCAAAGGATTTATGCAATTTCTGCACCAAGGAGCTCCAAATAAGAAAGAATACTACGATATTATGATGTCCGAACTAGAACGGATCGAACTGATTACGACAGAGATGCTCGTTCTGGCTAAGCCGCAATTCATACACTACCAGCCCAAAAGTATCGAGAATATTATCAAAAGTGTCATTACCCTGCTTGAAACGCAAGCCATTATTAACAACATTCAATTCGTTGTCGCTATGGAGCATCATTTACCGCTTGTTCTTTGTGAGGAAAACCAGCTAAAGCAATCCTTCATTAATTTGATCAAAAATGCGATGGAAGCAATGCCAGATGGCGGACAAATCGATATTCAACTATTTTCAGTTGGAGACAAAGCGGTGCGTGTTTTGTTTCAAGACAGTGGGCATGGGATTCCGCAAGATGTATTGGCTAGACTAGGTGAGCCCTTCTTTACAACGAAGGAAAAAGGGACAGGGCTTGGCATTATGATTACGAATAGAATTATTGAGGATCATCTTGGCCAGTTTGTGGTTGAGAGTAAAGTGGGAGAAGGAACGGTTGTCAGTGTGACGCTTCCTAGTACCTAGAGTGAGCAGTAAGAGGAGGCTAATTTGTGAAAAACCGGCTCTATATTGGCGGATATCTGTTAGTCGCCATATTCGTAAGCTTTTACGTAAAGCCGTATGCTGCATGGACTTGTTTGCTTGCCTCACTAGTGCTGCTTATCGTGCTGCTTAGAAAAGGTGGAAGTACACGGTCCTTAAACAAGGAAATGCCGCGGGATCACACGTATTTAAATGTGCTTGATTCCTTATTCGAGCACAATCCGAATGCGATTGGTATTTTTGATCAAGAGGGCAAATTTATTCGGATTAATTTTGCGGCAGAAACCATCCTCGGATACTCCGTAGCAGAGCTGCTTAATCAACCCTTTATCAGCTTTGTTACACAAGAGCAGCTGGAGCGGACAGGGAGTCAGCTTGAACAAGTGAGAAGCGGGACTCCCGTCACCTTTGAAACAGCCGTAATACATAAAAGCGGCTATCGGGTGGATTTGAACGTTACTGCTGTACCTGTTGATTTACAGCCTAATTCCAAAGGCAATATTCTCATTTGCCAGGATATCACAGAGCGTAAGCGCGGCGATGAGCAAGTTCGCTATATGGCCTATTATGATGATATGACAGGGCTGCCGAACAGGCGCATGTTCAGAGATAACTTGAATGAGCGGCTTAGTATTTCCAAATCCATTGGACAAAAGGTAGCCGTCTTCTATTTGGACATCGATCGCTTCAAGCTGGTCAATGACAGCTTCGGTTATGATTACGGAAACATGCTGCTGCTGCAGCTCGCGGAGCGTTTCACAAGAGTTGTAACGGACAATGATTATTTGGCTCGCACGGAAGGCGATGAATTTGCCTTTTTCTATACGAATGTAGCCGATTCTAATGACGTAATTGCGGTTATTGCAGAGATTAATCGTGTCCTCGAAAAGCCGTTTCTTTTAGAACAGTATGAACTACATATTACAGCTAGTATCGGCGTAGCGATCTCCTCGGATGATGCCGATGATGCGGAAATACTTATGAAATATGCTGACATTGCATTAGCCAGAGCCAAAGAGAAGGGGCGCAACGACTTTCAGATCTTCAATACGGACATGAAATCAGTTTCAATAAACCGACTCAAGCTGGAGAGTGAGCTTCGCAGGGCGATTGTCGGGGATGAGTTCGTTTTATACTATCAGCCACAGGTTGACATTGAGACGGGAAAAATTGTCGGTGTCGAAGCCTTAATTCGGTGGGATCATCCGGAGAAAGGCCTCATCTCCCCAAACTATTTCATTCCCTTTGCTGAGGAGTCCGGATTGATCGTACCGATCGGTGAATGGGTACTGCGCGCTGCATGCAAGCAAAATAAAGCATGGCAAAATCAAGGGTATCCGATGATGCCGATATCTGTGAATTTGTCTATGCGACAGTTTTTTCAACACAATCTCAAAGGCAAGATCAGACATGTTTTAGAACAAACAGGACTTGATCCGCAGTACTTGGAACTTGAAATCACCGAAAGCATGACGATGGATGTTGATCACGCCATTCAGTCCTTACTTGAGCTTAAGGAGCTAGGTGTGAATGTAAGCATTGATGATTTTGGGACAGGCTACAGTTCGCTGTACTACTTAAAGAAATTTCCGATTGATAAGCTGAAGATCGATCGTTCCTTTGTTCGAGACATCATGGTGGATCCGAATGACGCAGCCATCGTGGCCACGATTATTGCCATGACGCACCATCTGAACTTGAAGGTCATTGCTGAAGGCGTAGAAACCGAAGATCAACTGCATTTCCTGCATCAGAATCGCTGTAATGAGGTGCAGGGCTATTGGTTTAGTCCACCCGTAAGTGCGGATGAACTAGAGAAAATGCTAAGAACGGGTATCCCGAATGCTTCGGCTGCTTCTGTCCATGCCAAATAAAAGTAAGAGGGTATCCTAATTCCAGGATACCCTCTTACTTTTATTTAGAACGCGACGTAATCATCTATTTCATTCAATTTGAATAAGTAAACCTTCTTCTCATCTACATGGTACACCGATACATTTTGAGTACTGCTATCAAAATTCAAAATGCGACACGGAAGATTAAGCTTGATTCCTTGACCTTTGATAACCGTTAAACGGATTAATGTATTATTTAATTTGAAACCTTCCAATTGCTCAATAATTTTATCTGAAGCTCCACTGTTGGTGATGACTTTCGCCGTGGCTGTTACAGTTGAAGGTGGGACAGCAGCCGTTTTTTTGCTTGGTTGTAACGGAGGGGGGCTCTCTTTTTTTGTGTTAAGTTCAATCAACTTGCCAAGTTGAATGCCATTAATAATTTGGTAATCCTTAACTGTATCCACATTCAAAAGATGAAGGAGCTTTTCCATGGCAAGGCCATTTGTGGCTTCTTCAATCAGAATTTCTACGGTAAATAAATGTCCATTCGGACTTGTGTCTGCTTTTCCTTGACTCATATAGCCTCCTTGCTGTCCAAATACTGCTCTTGCACATACTATATCATGATATCATACCCAAATATAGCTTGCTTTCCCCATGAATTTGAAATTCACCCGAAACTTTTTAAACCTTTATTATACAGCTAACTGGGCAGCTATCCTTAAAAGATGGCTTCTTTTTGTTGAATTTGATGTATAATGTTCCAATGGGATTATAAGGAAATTGGAGGATTATAGCAATATTGTTTGCGACTATTGGCATATCGTTTTGCGTATTTGTTTGGACTAGAAGATAGAGGAACGGTTTGGCGTTATTGGCAAAATGGCTCAGATGATAAACGTACCCTAATTCTTCCAGATAGGTGATTTTACATGACTAACGAACATAATTATCATTGGTATGACTTGGCACACTTAATAGCTTTTTTCGATCATGCGTGGTTTATTAAAATAGCATTCTTTATTTTTGCTTGCATTGTTTATCCCTTGTCGTGGTTGATTAAACGCTCATTAGGTGAAAACTCAACAAATTGGGAGAATGTAAAAATCTTAACAGTTAAGCTATCAAAACTAATTCAGAAAGCACTAATATATAGAACTGGATTTCATATGAAGTATTGGGAAAATAGATACTTTTCTTGATCGAACAATAGCAACAAAGAATGATTTTATTAGGTAATATTTTAACTTTCCAAGCGGTTATTTTTACGATCATTTTATTGCTCATTTCTCACGATTTTATCATAAAGTGTTTATTGAAAAATTACACGAACAATACAAATAAAAAATCCATTTCAACTACAAATAAAGGCAGTGATAACAATGGAAAATGAAAACAAAACAGATATAAAAGAGTATGCAGGTAGAATTCAACGATTGGTTGATAATTTTCAAAGCAATATACATGAACATTTAAACGAGGATTATGTAAAATCCACAAAATGGTCAGATAGACTCGCCGATAATGTTGCAAGTTTTGTCGGAAGTTGGAAATTCATTAATATTTTCATGGTATTTTTGGCTATGTGGGTTATCTTAAACTCCCTGGCTCTCACTAAGGTTATTCATTTTGATGAACCGCCGTTTATTTTGTTGAATCTGCTATTGTCTTTCCTTGCTGGATTCCAAGCTCCAATTATTATGATGAGTCAGAATAGACAGTCAGCAAGAGACAAACAAGAGGCTATTATTGATTTTGCGATTAACTATAAGGCTGAACAAGAAATAGTTGATATGCAAGGACATTTACATAGGCTTGAGGCAGATTTTGCTGAGTTTAGGAAAGATGTGAAAGAAGAACTATCTGAGATTAAAAAACTTTTACAGGGTTAATGAAGAAAATCCATTTCACGGCAGCTCAAATATTGCTTGGTTTTTACATGATTCTGGAAATTTACACGAAATTTTTCAAACCTTTCTCACACCGTACTAGCCGCGCGCGCATATACTACCGTAAGACTGCGAAGAGGAGCTGTGCAGAGCATGATGCGCGTAGAACCCATTCTCCTTGAAGGACATACAGCAATCGCTATAGAAGTTAAACTGCCGAAAACAACGCTGCTGGTTGTGACTACGGACAAAGGTTACATTATGTGTGGCGCTCTCGATGTTGCGCTGCTCAATGAACGCTTGAGGGACAGGAATATTGTAGCTGCACGGGCAACGGGGGTTCGCACGATTGAGGAACTTCTAGAAGCACCGCTTGAATCGGTGACACACACGGCAGAAGATTTGGGTATTGTAGCTGGGATGACCGGACGGGAAGCCATTCTGAAAATGATGTAAAAGTGTTTTGAATGACAAAATTAGAACGCTTGGGATCTTAGGATCTCGGCGTTTTTATTTATTTGAGCATGCATGGCGACCAACCAGTTTAATTACCTTTGTGCATACACCTAAAAATGTGGGAAAATAGCCAGTTTCAATATATTTCTAGCGAAATTTCTCAATGAAGGCGTTGTTATTTTATTGACCAAGTGTTAAAATATGATTCGTCCATTACATAGAACGGGGGAATAATTTTTGAAAAAATTAATATTTTTTTTACTGGCTGTAGTTTTAGTTGTTGCTCTAGCAGGTTGTGGTTCTAAGGGAACTGGTGGCACGAAGTACAAATTTGCTACTAATGCTGCCTATGCACCAATGGAATATATGGATAAAGATAAGTTGATTGGCTTCGATATCGATTTTTTTGCTGAAGTAATGAAAGAAGCTGGCCTTGACTACGAGATAACGAATACAGGTTGGGATACCATGCTGACAAATGTGAAGCAAGGTAAAGAGTTTCAAGGTGGAGTTTCGGCCGTTTCGATCACAGATGACCGTAAACAAACTTACGATTACTCGATCCCTTACTTTGAATCAATGAACATGATTCTTGTTAAAGAAGGCAGCCCGATCAAAAGCGCGGATGACTTGAAAGACAAGAAAGTAGCTGTTCAAATTTCTACAACGGCTGATACATTGATGAGCAAAATTTTGGGTGAGAAGAATCCATCTTTGAAACGTCTGGATAATAACACTTTAGCTCTAATGGAGCTTGAAAATAACGGTGTAGATGCAGTTGTCGCTGACATTGCGATTGTACGTGAATATGTGAAAAATAATCCGAACAAGAAATTCGTCACGATTTCTGATCCGAAAAACTTTGAGTCCGAGTACTACGGTATTCTGCTTCCTAAAGGCAGCGAGCTTAAAGCGAAGCTAGACCCGGCAATCAAGAAAATTATTGAGAACGGTGCATATGCAAAAGTGTACAAAAAATGGTTCGGTCAAGAGCCAGATACTAAGAAATTACTTGAACAAAAATAATAGGCCAACAGCATGCGTGACTTCAACCTTGCGCATGCTTTTGTTCTGTAAAGGCAGAATAAGTTAAGAAAGGAAGTGTGGAATGGATTTTCGTTTTGACATCATTATTGAATATTTACCTTTATTGCTCAAGGGTACGCTTTGGACTATTGGCATATCCATTCTTTCCATCCTGTTGGGCTCTGTACTAGGGCTAGCTGTTGGATTAGGCAAGATGTCTCACCGTGGTTACTTAAGATGGCCGACTAGTATGTACGTCAATTTTTTCCGCGGCACACCGCTGCTTGTTCAGATATTACTCGTCCACTTTGGAATCGTTCCATTATTCATAGGAACAACGAATGCGATCATCGCTTCAATCGTTGCTTTATCTCTGAATTCAGCAGGCTACATGGCCGAGATTTTCAGAGCTGGTATTCAATCCATCGATAAAGGACAAACAGAAGCCGCGCATTCGCTAGGATTGACCCATTTCCAAACCATGAAATCGGTTATTTTGCCTCAGGCGATTAAACGTATGATTCCTCCATTTGGCAATGAGTTTATCGTGCTAATTAAGGACTCTTCCCTATTCGCTGTTATTGCTGCACCAGAATTGATGTATTGGTCCAATGCGATGCGCAGCCAATACTTTAAAGTTTGGGAACCTTATTTAACGGCTGCTCTTATTTATTTCATCCTCACTTACTCTTTAAGCAAGCTGCTTGCTTATCTGGAAAGGAAAGTGTAGAGATATGACGGCTATGATCGAAGTTAGAAATCTTAAAAAATCGTTCGGGGATAATGTCGTCCTGCGAGATATTAGTGCAGAAATTCAGAACCAAGAGGTTCTTGTTGTGATAGGACCATCCGGATCAGGGAAATCGACATTCCTACGTTGTCTGAACCTGTTAGAACAGCCGGATAGCGGCAGTATCTTGATTGAAGGCAAGTCGATTATGGATCCGATGAATAAGATCAATGAGATCCGTATGGAACTCGGGATGGTCTTTCAGCGGTTTCATTTGTTCCCGCATATGAAAGTCATTGATAATATCATGTTAGCACCTGTTCAAGTGAGAAAATGGCCAGAGGATAAAGCGCGTAAGAAAGCGCTGGAGCTTCTAGATAAAGTTGGGCTTGCAGATAAGGCCAATGCCCTTCCAGACTCGCTTTCGGGCGGTCAGGCACAGCGTGTAGCTATTGCAAGAGCACTGGCTATGGAGCCGAAGATCATGCTGTTCGATGAGCCAACATCGGCTCTTGATCCTGAAATGGTTGGGGAAGTGCTTGCTGTCATGAAGCAATTGGCCAAAGAAGGGATGACAATGGTTGTCGTAACGCATGAAATGGGCTTCGCTCGCGAAGTCGGTGACCGTGTTATGTTTATGGAACAAGGCGTTATTGTCGAAGAAGGAAAGCCAGAGCAAATCTTTGAAAATGCCAAGCAGGAACGGACGAAATCATTTTTGTCTAAAGTGCTCTAGCGCTTTTTAAAAGAATAGAAGTAAGCAGGGAGGATCGCATGCCGATCCTCTTTTTTATTTGTATCTTTTTGGCAAAAGATAGATTTATAATGAAGGTAACTATCTTATATTGAAAATTAGGGTGATTTATTCCATAGCTTTACTCATTTGTTTAAGCGCTTCCAAAGAGGTGTTTCTCTATATTTACGCTTGTCATTTTGATTCCATTTCTAAAGAGGTGCTAACTTTGAAAACGTATGAAGATCAAGTGCCTATGGTGCGAGCAATTGGCGTTACGCGTGTTTTTGGGAAAGGGCCGGGAGCCGTTCACGCATTGCGGGGAGCTCATTTAAGTATTCCCAGAGGCAGATTAGTGGCTTTGCGCGGGAGATCCGGATCCGGTAAAACAACGCTGCTCAATATATTAGGGGCACTCGACCATCCTTCGGAAGGAACCGTTTATTTAGAAGGCTTGGAGATTAGCCGACTATCCGAGTCCAAGCGCAATGAAGTCAGACGGAAGCAGATCGGTCTTATTTTTCAATCTTTTGCCTTAGTACCTTACATGTCAGCCTACGAGAATGTAGAGTTTGGATTGCGCATTTCGGGTATTCACCCCAATCAATATAAGAGTTTGGCAGAAGAAGCGCTAGATTTCGTTGGATTGAAGCCGAGAATGAAGCATCGTCCCTACGAACTTTCCGGCGGAGAACAGCAGAGGGTTGCCATTGCCAGGGCCATTGCGCACAAGCCTAAGTTGATATTGGCAGATGAGCCTACAGCTGAGTTAGATAGCAGAATGGGCCTCCAGGTGCTTAAACTGTTCAAAGATTTGGTGCAAGAAGGAATGACAATTATTTTGACCACGCATGATCTCGCTATTATGGAAATTGTAGATGAAGTGTATGCATTGGAGGATGGTACCATTGTCGATGAAGGTTAATAAATTGGCTTCTCAGCTCGTTTTACTAACAAGTGCTGTGCTTTTACTAGCGGGATGCTCTCTGTTGCCCAAAGAAGAGGAAGCGCTTAAACCGCCTTTAATCAAACCCGTTAAAGAAAATTTTGACCTTTATGAAGTGAAGAAAGGCAGTATAACGAGGAAGGTTAGTGTTGTTGGGACCTTTAAGTCTAGTAAAACGACCAACTATTATTTTAAAGAGGCAGGTCATCGGTTAGCTGGATTGCGCGTTAAACTAGGCGATACCGTTAAGCCCGGCGATGTGCTTGCTGAACTGGAAAAAGGCGACTTAGAAACTCGGCTTGCCCTTCAAAAACTGAATCTGGAGAAAGCCCAGATTGCTAGTGTGCAAACGAGGCAGGTTGACCCCGATCAAGTGCTAGCGAATCGTTTGAAGGCTATAGATGTCGAAGCCGCGCAGCTTCAATTGGCATCTCTTCAATCCCAGCTAGACAAGACGATGCTGAAGGCCGATTCCGCGGGAGTGGTCACTTACTTAACCGATGCACAGCAGGGAAATGTCGTGGATGCCTTCAGTACGCTTGTCGTCATCGCTGATCCTAGTAAGCTGCAGCTATCTTACGAATCTTCAGATACCAGCACTCTTTCCGGTATTGAAGTTGGCATGGATGTTGAAGTGAAGATTGGTTCCTCTGGAAATAAGATACAAGGCAAAGTGCTGCGAACGCCCTCTAGCTCACCTCTATCAGACAACAAAGCGCAAGCTGAAAGAAATGCTAAAACGATTATCGTTGGGGTTCCCGATGGAACTGAAGGAGCAGCGATCGGTGTATCCGGAGACTTAACGATCATCGTTGAGAAACGAGAAAATGTCATTGTCCTACCAAGAACAGGTCTTCGGAGTTACCTAGGTAGGGATTACGTTCAGGTGTTGATTGGGGATAGTCGGAAGGAAGTCGATGTAGACAAAGGGCTTGTAACACCGACAGAAGTGGAAATACGAACCGGGCTAAAGGAAGGTCAGAATGTTATTTTAAATAACTAGCATCTGTGGGAGGATAGCAATGGCTTTATTTCTGATGATTCTCCGTAAAATGGTCAAAAACCGCTGGTTAGAGCTTAGTTTACTTGTGGGGCTAATTATTTCGGTTGCACTTGCCAGCTCAATGCCCATTTATACACATGCCATTTTACAGCGTATGCTGATCAAAGATTTGGAAGTTCTACAAACCAACTCTCAGCAATATCCCGGGCATTCCTATAATTCTGCCTACGTAATGGGAGAAAGCGGAGATCAACTTTTAGAGGAAACGGATGACTTTATGGCAGAACAAAGCCAGCAATTCGGCTTGCCGATTCTCCTATCCACGATAACGCGCAGCACATTAAATTTCGAGCTTACACCTAGCGATCCAAGTAAGGTAGACCCTAAAGTAAACCGCGCAGCTGAATTAACAGCGATGTCAGAGTTGGAAAAGCATATTCGTATTGTTGACGGTGTCATGCCTTCTAAGGAGCCAGTTGATGGTGTGTATGAAGCGTGGGTATTTCCTGAGCTGCTGACTCAATTAAAAATCGTACTGGGCAATGAATTAACCATCGCTGACAAAGATTTGAAACAAAACATTCGAATAAAGCCGGTTGCAGTTATCGATCGTTCCGATTATGCCGATCTTTATTGGACGAATAATATGGGTGACTTACGTTCAAAATTTTTCGTTCCCTTTGCCTTATTTGAAAAAGATTTTACGAAAAACAAAATGTTTCCCAACACATTTTCCTATTGGGATTACATATTGGATTATCATCAATTGAAGTTGGAAGGGATTGAAGCCTACACCAGCACACATGAAAGAATAACCGGCTATTTAAGCAGTCATTTCAACACGTACATGGTCAAAAATCCAGCGATTACCACATTGAAATTGTATGGTGAGAAAGAGAAAAAACTCAGAATTATGCTGTGGTCGCTTAATGTGCCCATTAGTATTTTACTAGCCTTCTATTTATTCATGGTTGCCAATTTGATTACAGAACGACAGAAAACAGAGATTGCCGTGCTTCGCAGCAGAGGAGCAAGCCGGACTCAGATTCTGCTAGGTTATGTGCTAGAAGGTATTTTATTAGGGGGAGTTGCCCTTCTGGTTGGTCCTCTCATTGGCCTACAATTAACAAAAATACTGGGTGCATCGAATGGGTTTCTAGCGTTTGTCCAGCGCGCAGCGATGGAAGTCAAGCTGAATAAAGAGGCCTATCAATACGCTTTAATTGCCGTAACCGCATCGGTTTGTATGACTCTTATTCCCGCTGTACTTGCCACTCGCGCTACAATTGTTAGCCACAAACAAACCATGGCGAGGAAGAACAAGCTCTCTTTTGTACATAAAATGTTTCTCGATGTTGTCTTATTGGCCGTTTCTATCTATTTATTACAAAGCTTTAACCGACGAATGAATGATCTTGTATCCTTAGGGCTGGACTCTATGGACATGAAGGTAGATCCACTCCTTTTCGTAGTACCGGCTTTATTCATCTTTGCCATGGGCCTGTTCCTACTGCGGATATACCCATGGGTTATTCAATTATTCTATCTCATCGGCCGAAAATGGTGGCCTCCCTATTTATATTCAACGCTGCTCCAAGTTGGCAGATCAACCACACAATATCAATTCATTATGCTGTTTATCATCATGACGCTTGCTACAGGGTTGTTTAGTGCCAGCGCAGCAAGGACGATGAACAAAAATATAGAAGAGAAGATCCGTTATAAGAATGGGGCCGATATTGTTCTGCAAACCAAATGGGACAATGATGCTCCGCCCCCTGAGTCAGGTCCGTCTGGCATTCAGTCAGAAGCGAGTTCCGCTAGTCAACCAGTTGTTAAGAAGCGTGTCCAATATACGGAGCCTCCGTTCTTGCCCTTCACACAGCTGGCAGGTGTGGAATCAGCGGCTCGAGTATTTAATAAGAAAGATGCTTATTTCGCGCTTGGTAAAGAAACGAAAAAAACAGCGTTCATGGGCATTGATACCGATGAATTTGGTCAAACGGCCTGGCTCCGCGACCATTTGCTCGATCATCACTTTTATGAGTACTTAAACCTATTGGCTGCGGATTCCAAAGCCGTGCTTATTTCCAAATCTATTGCCGAGGAAACTGGAGCCAAAGTGGGCGATGTGGTGCATTTAGGATGGAATGATGTGGAGGGAGCCACTTGTGTTGTGTATGGGATTATTGATTACTGGCCGAGTTGGAATCCCAATCCGATCCTAACCGCTGGAACCAAAACAGGGAGCAGTTCTGACACGACGAAGCAAAGTAAAGTGGATGCACCGAAGCTAGTTATTGGGCATCTGTCCTACATTCAAAATAATATGGCTGTAGAGCCGTATGATGTTTGGCTAAAGCTAAAACCGGATATGACCAGTCAAGCTTTGTATGAAGAGCTAGAGCTTAAACATATTCCCCTCACAAGTGTAATGGATACGAAACAAATGTTGGTTCTCTCCAAGAATGATCCATTCCAACTGGCTGTGAATGGCGTTATGACGCTTGGCTTCCTGATTGCTATTGGCATAAGCTTTATTGGGTTTCTCCTGTACTGGGTGCTTTCGTTGTCCGGGCGGATCTTGCAATTCGGTGTGCTTCGAGCGATGGGAATATCTTTTGCGCAGCTGATCGGAATGCTAATAGCTGAACAATTATTAACTTCTGGCGCAGCTGTTCTAATAGGCATGATTACGGGGAATATGGCCAGCCGATTGTTTGTTCCGTTATTCCAGTTAACTTTCGATTCATCAAGTCAAGTACCGCCTTTTCAAGTGAGCTTTGATCCGAATGACCAGCTGCATTTGTACGTCATTGTCACTGTGATGATAGGCGCGGGTCTATTATTACTCGGTACGATGCTGTCCAGAATTAAAATTCATCAAGCCGTTAAGCTTGGGGAGGATTAAGGATGATTCACTGTGAAAATCTAGTTAAAATTTATAAAGCGGCTGACATTGAAGTCGTCGCTTTACAAGGGCTTGATCTCCATATTGAGGAGGGAGAGCTGATGGCGATTATCGGCAACAGTGGCAGTGGCAAATCGACGTTGTTGAATATGCTGGGAGGGTTAGATCGACCTTCAGCAGGTAATCTCCATGTGGATGGCAAGGATTTGTTGAAATTTAAGGAATCGGATCTAGTGAAGTATAAAAGGGAAACCGTTGGCTTCGTTTGGCAAAATAATGCGCGCAATCTGATTCCCTATTTGACAGCTTTGGAAAATGTAGAGCTGCCTATCCTGCTGCAGGGACGACGCAAGCGCCACCTGGCATTAGATTTACTGGAAGCTGTAGGTTTGAGCCACCGAAGAAATAACAAGCTAAATGAGCTTTCTGGCGGAGAACAGCAGCGTGTGGCAATTGCTATTGCACTCGCTAATCAGCCCAGGCTCTTGCTCGCTGATGAACCGACAGGGTCTGTCGATACGAAAATGGCGAATCAAATTCTCGATCTGTTCCGTGAGCTGAACCGCAGCTTCGGTTTAACGGTTGTTATCGTCACGCACGATCCGCTTCTAGCTAAGAAAGTAGACCGTGTCGTTGCCATTCGTGACGGCAAAACCTCTTCAGAGATATTGCGGCGCAAATCCTACCAGGAAGAATTGCTGGAACTAGAGCAGGGTATCGTTGCTGCCGATGGTGACTCTCATGTCGAATACGCGGTCGTTGACAAGGCGGGTAGACTGCAAATTCCTGCTAACTTCCTCGAATCGATTGGCGCTTCCAATACGAATAAAGTTCGCGTTGCGATGGAGGATGGACGAATTGTTCTGCTTCCGCCAGACCAATCTTGAGAAAGGCCCGCTCTTGAATTTACATTCTGAGCGGGCCTTTGTATAATTACCAACCGCGTTGGTAGGATGGGGGAGGTGAGATTTCAGCATTCAATTTGCGAGCTGCTGTTCTTGCCCAATAAGGATCTCGCAGCAAGACTCGGCCGAGGAAAATGAGATCTGCTCTTTCGTTTTGCAGAATTTCTTCTGCTTGCTCCGGCTCTGAGATGAGACCGACAGCTCCCACGGCGATACTTGCTTTGGAGCGAATCTCTTCAGCGAATGGTACTTGATAACCGGGGTACGATGTTGGTACAACGGGTTGGTTGCCGCCAGAGCTGACATCGATAAGATCAACGCCCAGCTCTCTGAGTTTCGCTGCAAAATAAACATGATCTTCCGGAGTTAACCCTCCGTCCGTATACTCATGCGCAGAGATACGTACAAATAGCGGCCCATCCCAGCGCTGTTTAACAGCTGTGATGACTTCGCTTAAGAAACGGAAACGACCGTCTCGATCACCGCCATATTGATCTTGGCGCAGATTGGTGAGCGGAGATAGAAACTCGTTGATGAGATAGCCGTGTGCGCCATGAATCTCGATGACATCAAATCCAGCTTGTTTTGCGCGGTCTGCGGCATCGGCGAAGGCTGTAATCGTCTCCTGAATTTGCTGGAGGGTGGCTTCATCAGGCGTTTTGAATGATTCTGAGAAGGGGATTGCTGAGGGTGCGATAATGGGTGTTTCAAGGACCGCCTTCCTGCCAGCGTGCGCAAGCTGGATACCGATATGTGATCCTTGACCATGTACGGAATCAACGATCCGTTTCAGGCCTTCGATTTGTTCATCCTGCCAGATGCCCAAATCTCTGGTGGAAATTCGTCCTTGGGCTGTGACGGCGCTAGCTTCCAATAGAATGAGACCGACTTGGCCAACTGCGCGTGAAGCGTAATGAATATGGTGCCAATCCTTCACAACACCGGAATCGTCCGATGCATACATACACATGGGTGACATCACGATACGATTCTTTAAGGTCATTTCTTTTATGGTATAGGGGGTAAATAACATGAGTACGCACATCCTATCGAAAATGGTATAGAAAAAAATCCCAATATGTTATATTGACTTTACCTAGATATTTCCACTAGAATGATTGTATACTATTCCAGTAGGAATTATCAAGTTTAAAGTAAGTGACTGTTATTATTCAATTTATTTTATCTTAGGAGGCATGTGCAATGTCAGATTCAGAACGCCAGTACTTACCGGAAACACTAGCCATTCATGCAGGTCAACAGGTTGATCCAGCGACCAATTCAAGGGCTGTACCGATTTATCAAACGACTTCCTATGTGTTTAACGATACGGACCATGCTGCAAATTTATTTGCACTCAAAGAATTTGGCAATATTTATACCCGTATAATGAACCCTACGACCGATGTATTTGAGAAACGGATTGCCGCATTGGAAGGTGCCCCAGCCGCTCTTGCTGTAGCATCCGGTCAAGCAGCCATTACCTTCTCAATACTGAACATTGCTGAGGTAGGAGATGAAATCGTTTCAGCTTCTTCCTTGTATGGCGGTACATATAATTTATTTTCAAATACATTGGCTAAACTTGGCATTAAAGTGAAATTCGTTGATCCGAGCAATCCGGAAAACTTCCGAGGTGCGATTACGGACAAGACCAAAGCCATTTACGCGGAATCGATCGGTAATCCTAAGGGGGATATTCTCGATATTGAGGCTGTAGCGGCTATAGCACACGAAAATGGAATTCCTTTGATTATTGATAATACATTCCCGAGTCCTTACCTGCTTAGACCGATTGAGCACGGGGCCGATATTGTTGTTCACTCCGCAACCAAGTTCATTGGTGGACACGGAACAACGATTGGCGGTGTTATTGTAGATAGCGGTAAATTTGATTGGGCTGCAAGCGGTAAATTTCCTGGTTTGACGAAGCCTGATCCAAGTTATAACGGCGTCGTCTATACGGAGGCAGTCGGTCCTATTGCCTACATCATTAAAGCACGGGTTCAACTGCTTCGAGATTTAGGGGCTTCGTTATCTCCTAACAGTTCATTCCTTTTATTGCAAGGACTTGAGACACTGCATCTGCGCATGGAGCGCCACAGTTCCAATGCCCTTAAGGTTGCTCAATTTTTAGAGTCACATGAATCCGTAGAATGGGTTAGTTATGCTGGCCTGGAAAGCCATCCTTCCTATAAACTTGCTCAGAAGTATTTGCCGAAGGGTCAAGGCGCTATATTGAGCTTTGGTATCAAAGGCGGTATTGAATCCGGCAAGAAGCTGATACATTCCGTTAAACTATTCTCGCATTTGGCGAATGTCGGAGATTCGAAGTCATTGATTATTCATCCTGCAAGCACGACGCATGCGCAATTGAATGAGCAGGAACAAGTATCTGCCGGTGTGTCTCCGGGACTTATTCGATTGTCCGTTGGTACGGAAGCGATCGAAGATATTATCTATGATTTGGAACAAGCGATTGCATCAAGTCAAGGCTAGAAGAGCAAAGGAATTATTTTACGAATTCTAAACTTGTAACCTTACACGAATACGCATAAAATAAGAAGGCTGTGATCTAGGCTCAAAACCTAAAATTGCAGCCTTTTTCATTTGCAATGCAACTTTTGCATGAGATCAGAAGTCTATTTCATGTGTAAGTTTTTCATATTTGAGGAGGCAACTAGAAGATCATGAACAATAAGTCGAAATATACGCTCGCCATACTCTTGGCGTTATCCATAGCAACTGGATGCAGCAAGGGGGAAGTAGCTCCTTCAGGTAGTCCCACTGCAACGGCTACTCCGCCGGTTAGTTTGGGAAGTCCTACACCTTCTTCGAGCCCTTCTCCATCGCCTGTCACAACCCCGAAACCCTCAATTGTTCCTACGGCTTCCCCATCAACCTCTGCGGTTCCGCCAAAGAGCGGAGCTATCCAAGTTGTTGCGAAACCGGAGAGTATAACTGTTCTAGTAAATAAGCAAAATTCATTGCCCTCGAGCTACGAGCCGACTGATTTGGTATATCCTGACATTCCATTTATTTTTGCTGAGAAAAATGAAAAACGTAAAATGCGTAAAGCCGCTGCCAGTGCGATCGAAAAACTCTTTGCTGGAGCTGAGAAGGACGGTATCCGCCTATCTGGAGTTTCGGCATATCGCTCTTATGCGACGCAGAAAGCTCTTTTCCAGCGTTATGTGCTTAAAGACGGCGAAGAGAAAGCCAAATTGTACAGTGCTGTCCCTGGGACGAGTGAGCATGAAACTGGGCTAGCCATAGATGTAACGGGCAGTGACGGGAAATGTGCGGCGGAAGATTGCTTTGCTGGAACCAAGGAAGCGAAATGGCTCGAAACACATGTGGCGGAGTACGGGTTTATTATTCGTTATCCCAAAGGTAAAACAACGATTACCGGTTATCAATACGAACCATGGCATATTCGTTATGTGGGCATAGAGGTTGCGAAAGAAATGGTAGACAAAAGCTTGACAATGGAAGAGTATTACAAAGCGGTTCCCGTAACCAAGTAATGAAAGATGTCGTTATTTTGCACCTTATTCTGTCGCTAATTCGAAATTTATCAAGACGTTATGGCATGTTACAATGAAACCAAGTCACTTATTTGGAGGTTAACATGATTAAAGTAGCGATGTTAAGTTTTTGGCACGTGCATGCGAATGACTATGCAAAACAAGTAGAGGGGCATCCAGATACCCAGATTGTTGCGGTTTGGGATGAGCTTCCAGAACGTGGGCAAGCAGAAGCGGCGAAGCGCGGAGTGAGCTTTTACACAGATCTAGCTGAGTTACTAGCAAATAAGGAAATTGATGCTGTTGTTGTGGATACACCGACCAACCTACACCGAGACGTAATGATCGCTGCTGCGAAGGCAGGTAAACATATTTTCACAGAAAAAGTAATTGCACCAACTTTACATGAAGTTAATGAGATTCTGAACGCTGTTAATGAAGCGGGTGTGACATTGACAGTTTCATTGCCTCGTCTGAATCCAACTTATACGTTAGCAATTCAAGAAATTGTCCAGAAAGAATTATTGGGCCAGATTACACTCGTTCGAACACGCTTATCACACAATGGCGGCATTTCCACGAATGAAAATCCGAACGGTTGGTTGCCAGAGCATTTCTATAATGCAGAGCAATGTGGCGGAGGCGCCCTAATTGATCTTGGTTGTCATCCTATGTATTTAACTCGTTTATTGTTGGGGCTGCCTGAAGCTGTAAGTGCTTCTTATGGCTACGTAACAGGTAGAGAAGTTGAAGATAATGCGGTAGCAACCCTCCAGTATGCAAATGGTGCGATTGGCATCGTAGAAGCTGGTTTTGTGAACGCATTTTCACCGTTTGTGATTGAAGTTCACGGTACGGATGGCAGTGTCCTTTATTCCGACCATGATGGAAGAGTCTTACTTCGTACGAAAAAGCTTGCAGATGCAAACACGCAATGGGTAGCGTATGAGAACGGTCCAGAAGCTAAGCCATCTGCGTTCGATCAATGGGTAGCTCATATTCAAAATGGGACAAAAGCGGTTGAAAATATTGGGCTCGCTGTGGATTTAACGAAGCTGATGGAGGCTTCTAATCGTTCCGTTGCAGCCAAACAGCAAGTGAGACTTGATTCACTAAACCAGTAATTTAAGCAGGTAAGAAAGGAGGGTCTACGGATGAGCCAGCCATTTTACTTCGAACCCATGGTCGAGAATCCAATGGCATTGGATCGCTTGGAGTTAAGCTTCAGGTGGGGTTCTTATGGACTTCGAGTACTGCGCTGTCATCTGACTTCCTTTCCTGCAGGAATGATCATAGATTTCCATCAACATTCCGAGTATGAAATTCATTACATCCCCTATGGCAAAGGCAGGGTGATTCTGGACGGTGTCACGCATCCCCTTCATGAAGGCATGCTTTATGTAACGGCACCAGGTGTCAGTCATCGCCAAGAAGCCGATGAGCGGGAAGCGATGGGCGAACTTTGTCTGCATGTGGATATCGTAAAGCTGGATCAAGATGAAGCTGAGCGAGGTTCTATGCCAGTCTCTGAAGCATGGGGAGAAGCTTGGGAGATTGCTGAGGCAGATGCATGCTTAAGGCAGCTGAGCGAGCTTCCTCATGTCCCTGCTTTAGACCGACAGGAAGCCATGAAGTGCTTTCTTGTCGCTTATGAAGCTTGGCGAAGCAATCAGTTAGGGCAGTACACGATCATTAAGCAATCCATTGTGCAAATGTTGTTAAGGACAGTGGGGGCCTATAAGGCGGATCAGCAAGGGTTGAACCTGCCTGCGCGTGATATGAAGAGCTATCGGTATCAGCTAGCTATTCAATTTATTGAGGACAACTTCCGTCGTCCACTGACGCTTGAAGGAGTTGCTGAACGTTTGCAGATCAGTTCAAGGCAGCTTCAGCGCATCTTCAAGGAGCAGGCGAACATCTCGTTCAGCGAATACTTGGAACAGGTACGTTTGAAACATGTATGCAGCGAGTTGCTTCAAACCTCGTTGACCCTTGACAAGATTGCGGAAAGCAATGGCTTTGCATCTAGCAATTATTTGCACTATGTCTTTAAGAAAGCACATGGTGTCACTCCGAATCAATATCGTGATCAACTATTGAATCATGGATAAAAGAAAAAGGCTGTTCCCTCGTAGAATGATCTACTACGTAGGGAACAGCCTTTTTTATTGGATAAAGGGGCCGTCGATCCATTCATCCAATCAGGTAATAATTGTCGGTCTCTTTAATTGGAATCAATCGTCACATATGCTGGGTTGAGGTTGCTGGATGAATGAATTCCTACTCTCGGAATAATGATGTTGCAGAAATTGCAACAATTTCTGCCTAAATCTCGCCTCTCACCCTTCGTTGTTGCACTATGTACAACAATTTGGTCCTATTCAGGCTATTTCGCAACAAATGGGTTCGAATTGTTGTACGAATTGCAACTTCAACTTGCAAAATAGCCTTTGGGCGTGTGAATTGTTGTAGAAACTACAACATTCGTATCCACGATACTGGACCATCTAGTTTTTTATTCGAACAGCTTCCGCAAGTTTTCCGTATAAGGAGCTTGAATAATGCCTTTTTCGGTAATAATTGCTGTCACATATTCGTTAGGTGTCACGTCGAAGGCTGGATTAAACACTTTCACACCCAGAGGAGCTGTGCGTTTACCGAAGCCTTGTGTAATCTCATCCTCATGACGTTCTTCAATGGGGATGTCTCCGCCCGTAGGCGTATTCAGATCGATCGTGGAGAGTGGGCTCGCCACGTAGAACGGTATGCCGTGCGCTTTCGCCAGTACGGCTACGCTGTAGGTGCCGATTTTGTTGGCGACGTCACCGTTAGCCGCAACACGGTCTGTTCCTACGATGACAGCCTGGATCCAGCCCTTCGACATGACCGCGCCGGCCATGTTGTCACAGATCAGCGTCACGTCAACGCCTGCTTGCTGCAGTTCAAAGGCGGTCAGCCGTGCGCCTTGCAGCACCGGCCGGGTCTCATCCGCGAACACTTTGATGTTCATGCCTTTTTCCTTAGCCAAGTAGAACGGCGCTAGCGCCGTGCCATACTTGGCTGTCGCTAAGCCCCCGGCGTTGCAGTGCGTCAGCACGCCGAACCCATCCTCGAACAGCGTTAGCGCATGTTCGCCGATAAGGCGGTTCGTCTCCTCGTCCTCTGCTTGAATCTTCTGCGCTTCGTCCAGGAGAGCTTCCTTGAAGGCAGCCGGGCTTCCGCCTGCTGCTGCCAAAGCAACAGCCTGCGCTCGCATGCGATCGAGCGCCCAGAACAAGTTCACAGCTGTCGGACGCGATGTCGCCAGGTAGTCCGCTTGCTTCTGGACTTCCTCCAGAAGCCCGTCTAACTGAGCATCCACTTCACGGATGCCGAGGTATACCCCATACGCGGCGGCGATTCCTATCGCTGGTGCGCCGCGAACCTTCAAATGCCGGATCGCTTCCCACACCTCAATTGGTGTCTCCAGCGGCAAATACACAATCTCTTCCGGCAGCAGCCGTTGATCGAGCAGATCAAGCTGCTTGCCATTCCAACGCAAGGATTGCAAGGCACCTTGGTTCTCAAGGTTTTGTACTTCTAAATCTTTGTTGTTCGTGTTCGTCATAGGACAAATCCTCTTTCTTCAGCAGATTCTTGGGTAGCGATGGCAATAAGCTCATCGATAGATTTCACTTGACGATTGGTACGAATGAATGAAGTGCCAATGGCTAACGCCAAGCGCTGTGCACGTTCTCTTGCGGCTGCATCTTCGATTTTATCAATATCAGCCACATGTGCAAGTCCAACAATACGGCGCACCATTTTAGCTCCGGCGAATCCAACTGTGTCTTGAAGCAGATTGGCTAGGAAGTGGTCTTGATAGCCAGGTGCTTGGAATACGCGATCTACACAATGCTCATTCCATAACGTGCGGAAATTCGTTTCGAAATGGGTCCATACGTACTTCACGGTTTGTAGTAAATACGCGCGATAGGAAGCACGGCTCTGAGTATCTTTACTCCAGCCCTCTTGAGCAGCGTAATTGAGGAGCAGGTTCGCGAGTACAGCGCCAATATCGAAGCCCATCGGCCCATAGTAAGCGAACTCAGGATCAATCACCTTCGTGGAATCTGGTTTGATAAAGATACTTCCTGTGTGCAGATCGCCATGAAGGAGCGCTTGTGCACTCGTAAGGAATTTGTTGCGCAGGATAGCTACCTCAAAGTGAAGTTCGCTATCCGCCCAAAGCTGTTCTGCCGCATCTCGGATGTTCGCTTCAATATTGTTCGTTTCTGCATCGCGATACGGATCATCGAAGATTAAGTCTTCTGTAATTTTGCAAAGCTCGGGGTTGATGAATCGACCCTGTTGGATTTTCTTTTCTTGCTGGTTTTTGCCTAGATCCGATGTGAAAAATAACGTATTTGCTAGAAAGCGGCCGATGTGCTCAGCAAAGAGTGGGTATTGGTTACGTTCAATCAACCCTCTGCGCATAATGACATGGTCACTCAGATCTTCCATCACGGTAAGCGCCAAATCAGCATCATAGGCATAAACGTGAGGTACAAGGTCTGGATTCAAGCTTTCTTCAATCAAGAGCGCTTCACTTTCAATTCGTGCACGGTCCAGTGTTAAAGGCCAGGATTCGCCGACAACTTTGGCATAAGGAAGGGCTTGTTTTAAAATAATACTTTTTCCTGTAGCTGTTTCCGATATGTGAAAAACGAGATTTAAGTTGCCGTCGCCGATTTCATGGCTAGTTAAGTCTGAGCCTGCTTGAAACAAATTTGGAATTTGACGTGCGTATTCAATAGCTTGGGCTTCACTTAAAGGATGATAAGTGGACATGTAGTAACCTCCTATGATTCATTGGATTTAATTCCAACCAACTTACTATGTTTTAATCGTCTGTTCCTAGTATAAGACAAAATGTAGCTGCTTGAAATACTAACTTTGGAAATGTTGCACAAATTACATAAAATAAGTGCTTCTAACGTAAATTAACGTGTACATGAACAGAGTATCACCGATCAATAAAAAAAATCAGGAGGCTTACTATGGTGACAACGTCCTTAACCCAATCTATCCAAGTTGTTCTGAATAAGCAAATTGCAAACTGGGGTTTACTTTATGTCAAGCTGCATAACTTTCATTGGTATGTGAAAGGCAATCAGTTTTTCACGCTGCATGTTAAATTTGAAGAGCTATATAATGAAGCGGCCCTTCACGTGGACGAGCTGGCTGAAAGGTTGCTTTCTATCGGTGGTCAGCCAGCGGCTACAATGAAAGCTTTTATGGAATTATCGTCCCTAAAAGAGGCTTCTGGTTCAGAAACCGCCACAAAAATGGTCGAAGCTGTTATAGAAGATTTCACGATCCTTACGCAAGAATTAAAAGCGGGTATGCAGGCTTGTGAAGAAGTTCAAGATGATACGACGTCCGACATGCTTCTAGCCATTCAAACTTCCTTGGAAAAGCATCGCTGGATGCTTCAGTCATTCCTAGGATAATCGATATTTACAAAATCTTTAATCTGAACAAACATGTGGATGATGAAACTTGGCTATACTTGGAGCAAAACAGTTCTGGAGGATGTCATTGTGATGAAAATCCTGAATCTGCTGCTTGTTGTGGCCGCTTGCTTCTTCTTGCTCCTGATCGCCTTCGATGCTGATGCTCCTAGCGCGACTGCTGATCCTAATCCTATGAAACAAAATCAAGACCAGTTTACCCGTATGCAGCCAACGTATTACGCTGAAACTTCTAAATAAAGAGAGTAAAGGGATGGCCCCATACGGCTATCCCTTTTTTACCACATAAGAAAGTATAAGTTTTTTCTAACAGAAAAACTTGACTTTCTTATTGGCGATAAAACCTACATTTAAACGCGGTCGCTCATCTTCGAAAGGCTGCGATAGAGGTTTTCTCATAGTGCGCTAGTATGGTTACTAACTTGTGTTTATGTCACAAATTGCGGTACATTGTTTTGCTTCCTTAGATTCCTTATAATAAATAAGATTAATGAGGAGAACGAGGTGTTTGCGTCATGGGGAAACCAAAGGCCCTGAAGGAATGGGCATCGGCTGTTAAAGCATTGGAAGATGGAACGCAAATTTTTATTATGCGCAAGGGAGGAATTGTTGAGGAAACAAAAGATTTTCAAGTGGAATCCGCTGATTTCTTTCTCTATCCGACGTATGAACATCAGAGAAAAGAATTATTGAAGGAAGATTATCGCGGGGTTATCGATGAATCCCTCATAGGCTGGAGTGCAGAGGATACACACGTAACGATTAGCAGCTTTGCTCGAATGGTTGAAGATATTGAAGTCAGTGATCAAGAACAGTTGAATAAATTGTATCCTTATCACATTTGGACCGAAAATTTCACGGAAGAAAGATTAAAGTGGAAACGCCAAAATCCGCTTCATATCATGCTGTTAAGGGTATATACATTGGTGCAGCCCTTGCAAATTCCGATTGAACAAGCCTATATAGGCTGCAAATCATGGATTGAGCTTGGGACTGCTATACCGGAAGAGTCTTCCTTGGTTCCAGTGTTGAGTGATGAGGCGTTTGCTGCGAGGGTTGCTGAAATTAAGCATACTTTGGCGTAAATTAAAAGGAAGCATTTTCAGAAAATGACCATCTTTTTCATACAAATGCCCTTTCTTGATTTAGCATAGTAAGTTATAATAGAATTATTCTAATGAGAATCAATGATAATCATTTGAAATGGTTGTCGTTTATCTTGTACATTCAAACACATTATGGAGGCTTAAGAAATGGCGAATTCATCAACATTTACAATAGACGGTCTAAAAGCGAACGTCGAAGGAAAGGAAATTTTGAAGGGTCTTAGCCTGGAAATCAAAGGCGGCGAAATTCATGCCATCATGGGACCAAATGGTACAGGTAAAAGTACATTGGCTTCTGCTCTGATGGGTCACCCGAAATATGAAGTAACTGAGGGTTCTGTAACATTAGACGGTGAAGATGTTCTCGAAATGGCTGTTGACGAGAGAGCACGCGCTGGTTTGTTCTTAGCTATGCAATATCCAAGCGAAATCACTGGCGTAACGAACGCTGACTTCTTGCGCAGTGCAATGAATGTTCGCCGCGGTGAGGGCAATGAAATCTCGTTGATCAAGTTCATTCGCCAAATGGAAGCGAAGATGAAGCAGCTAGAAATGAACCCAGAGTTCATGCACCGTTACCTGAACGAAGGCTTCTCCGGTGGTGAGAAGAAACGTAACGAAATTCTTCAAATGCTTTTGCTTGAGCCTAAATTCGTTATTTTGGACGAAATTGACTCCGGTCTAGACATCGATGCATTGCGTATCGTAGCTGAAGGTGTTAATGCTATGCGCAGCGAAGATCGCGGCTTCTTGATCATTACGCATTACCAACGTTTGCTGAACTACGTTAAACCTGATTTTGTACATGTTATGATGCAAGGTCGTATCGTGAAATCCGGTGGTCCTGAGCTTGCAGAGCGTCTGGAAGCAGAAGGTTACGATTGGATCAAAGAAGAACTCGGTATCGTGGATGAAACGGTTGGTCAAGATACGGAAGAATTCAAAGTTCCAATGAACACGCCTGGACCGAAGTACTAAAGGAGGAGAGACTTTGGTCTACGACCCAAGGTCCATATATTAGGAGGAATACCATGAGTAGTCAAACAACACTTTCCATAGATACTAATGCTGTCATCGAGCTCTCCCGCAGCAAACAAGAGCCGGAGTGGGTGACTGCCCTTCGTACAGAAGGGTTAGCGTTAGCGAATTCTTTGGAATTACCTGCACTAGAAAAGACGAGAATTGACCGTTGGAGCATCTCTTCCTATGGTTCATATAAAACGCAAGCTCCTTTGGCATCCCTCGATGCTTTACCCGAAGTTGCCAAAGGATTAGCTAATTCCGAAAACTTGATCGTACAACGCAACTCCGGTATCGTGTTCAATCAAGTATCGGCGGAATTGAAACAGCAAGGCGTTATTTTCACCGATTTGGAAACAGCCATTCGCGATCATGCGGATTTGGTGAAGCCATACTTCATGAAAGCTGTAGAAGCCAATGAAAATCAATTAACAGCTTTGCATGCTGCACTATGGAACGGCGGTATTTTCATCTATGTACCGAAAGACGTTCGAGTGAACCTTCCGCTGCAAGCGTTATTTGTAACCGATGATGCTGAAGCGACTTTTGCACCGCATGTCTTGATTGTTGCAGAGCAGTTCAGCTCTGTTACTTATGTAGATAATTTTGTATCCTCCGTATCAGGTGTTCCAATGGTACAAAACGGGATCGTTGAAGTATTCGTGAAGCCAGGTGCGCGCGTTAACTATGCATCCGTTCATAACTTGGAAGAATCCGTTACGGACTTGACATACCGCCGTGCGATCATCGATAACGATGCGAGCATTCAGTGGGTAGTTGGTGAAATGAATTACGGGAACACGTTGTCTGATACGACGTCGATCCTTAAAGGCAAAGGTTCCGATTCCGATGCTAAAGTGATTTGTGTAGGAACTCAAGAGCAAAAGTTGAACCTGACAACTCGCGCTGTTCACTGGGGCAAAGCTTCGACAAGCGACATGATTACACGTGCCGTAATGAGAGATGGCTCAACAGCGATCATCAACGGAATTACGAAGATCGAAAAAGGCGCAACAGGCTGTAACGGTCAACAAACAGAGAAAGTACTTATGCTCAGCCCCAAAGCGCGCGGCGACGCGAATCCGATTCTTCTTATTGATGAAGATGATGTTAAAGCTGGTCATGCGGCGAGTGTTGGCCAAGTCAATGCTGAGCAAGTTCACTATCTGATGTCTCGTGGGATTACGAAGGAAGAAGCTCAGCGCTTAATTATTTACGGATTCTTGGCGCCAGTCGTTTCCGAAATTCCAATTAAGAGCGTTGAAGAACAGCTGCAAAGCTTAGTGGAGAGGAAGCTGGGACAATGATTACCTCGGAGATACGTGAACTTTTTCCCATTCTGAAGCAAGAAGTGAACGGTCATCCGCTGGTGTACTTGGACAGTGCTGCAACTTCCCAGAAGCCTATTCAGGTGATTGAAGCACTGAAGCATTACTATGAGTGGGACAATGCGAACGTTCACCGCGGGGTTCATACCCTAGGTTCCCGTGCAACGGATGCATACGAAGGAGCTAGAGCCAAAGTGGCTAAGTTCATTGGTGCATCCAGTGAGCAGGAAATCATTTTCACTAGAGGTACGACAACGGCAATCAACATTGTAGCAAGCAGTTATGCGAGATCTGTACTACGTGAGGGCGATGAAATCGTCCTTACACCGATGGAGCATCACAGCAACCTGATTCCATGGCAGCAAGCTGCCAAGGCAACAGGTGCTACTTTAAAATATATTCCTTTACAACCAGATGGTTCGATTTCGCTTACAGATGTTGAAAACACGATAACCGATCGTACGAAGATCGTATCGGTTGTGTATGTTTCCAACGTTCTGGGTGTCGTTAATCCGATCAAAGAAATAGCCCAAATCGCCCATAAACATGGAGCGAAGATGATGGTCGATGGCGCACAAAGCACACCGCACATGAAGGTGGATGTTCAAGATTTGGATTGCGACTTCTACGCGCTTTCCGGTCACAAGATGTGTGGCCCTACCGGAATCGGGGCATTGTATGGAAAGAAGGCCTTGCTTGAGAATATGGAGCCCGTTGAATTTGGCGGCGAGATGATTGATCATGTGGATCTCTATGAGTCAACATGGAAAGAACTGCCTTGGAAGTTTGAAGGTGGAACACCAATTATCGCAGGAGCTGTTGGCCTCGGCGCGGCAATCGATTTTCTTCAAGAAGTCGGTATGGACAATATTTATAAACACGATATTCAGCTCACGAATTATGCGATGGAGCGTATGACTCAGATCGAAGATCTGGTTGTTTATGGCCCTACTGCGAACCGTGCAGGACTCGTAACGTTTAATCTAGGCGATGTGCATCCTCATGATGTGGCAACCGTTCTGGATGCGGAAGGAGTTGCTGTGCGTGCCGGTCACCATTGCTGTCAGCCTTTAATGAGATGGCTTGAGGTGAGTTCAACGGCTCGTGCAAGCTTCTATCTATACAATACAGAAGCGGATATTGACCGACTTGTGTTGGCCTTACAAAAAACAAAGGAGTACTTCGGCCATGCAATTGGATGATTTATACCGTAGAGTGATTATGGATCACTATAAAACACCGCGCAACCGTGGGAAGTTTGAGTCTGGCGAAGCAGTTACCATTGATCTTAATAACCCGACCTGTGGAGATAAGATTTCCCTGCAGATGCAGGTAGAAGATGGTATCGTGAAGATGGCTAAATTCACAGGTGAAGGCTGTTCGATTAGCTTATCCTCTGCATCCATGATGACGGATGCAGTCAAAGGTAAAACAATCGAAGAGGCACTGAAGATGGCCGATGGTTTTTCTGGCTTGATGAAGGGCGAACCTGTTGAATTTGAATATGAAGATATTGAGGCGTTATCTGGGGTAAATAAATTCCCAGCACGTATTAAATGTGCAACCCTGGCATGGAACGCACTTCGCAAAGGGATTGAACATTCTCAAAAAACCGATAACTAACGCAAAAGCGATGCATAGATTAGAAAGCTGTTTTTGCTGCACAAAAATTCTAAGGAGGAAACTACCATGGCTAAACAAATGCCAGATCTCGAGGATTATAAATATGGTTTTAGAGATGAGCACAAATCGATTTTTCAATCGGGTAAAGGCTTAACTCGTGAAATCGTTGAAGAAATCTCCAGAATTAAAGGCGAACCTGAGTGGATGCTAGAGTTTCGTTTGAAATCACTGGAGCAATTTTTCAAAATGCCAATGCCACGTTGGGGCGGAAACATGGATGATCTGGATTTCGATGATATCCAGTACTATGTACGACCGTCCGAGAAGCAAGGCAAAACGTGGGAAGAAGTTCCTACAGAAATTAAAGAAACATTCGACAAACTCGGTATTCCTGAAGCGGAACAAAAATTCTTAGCTGGCGTATCGGCTCAGTATGAATCTGAAGTTGTTTACCACAGCATGCAAAAGGAACTAGAAGACCAAGGCGTTATCTTTACAGATACGGATACGGCTCTTCGTGAATACCCAGAGCTGTTCAGACAATATTTCGGAACTATTATTCCGCCGACCGATAATAAATTCGCTGCGTTGAATAGTGCGGTATGGTCCGGTGGTTCTTTCATCTATGTGCCTAAAGGCGTAAAATGTGAAGTTCCTTTACAAGCGTACTTCCGTATTAACTCCGAGAACATGGGGCAATTCGAGCGTACATTGATCATTACCGATGAGGAAAGCTTCGTGCACTACGTAGAGGGCTGTACAGCTCCTATTTACAGCACAAACTCCCTTCATAGCGCGGTAGTTGAAATCGTATGTCTCAAAAACTCCCGTGCACGTTACACAACGATTCAAAACTGGGCACCGAACATCTACAACCTCGTTACTAAACGTGCGGTTGCAGAAGAAGGCGCTACAATGGAATGGGTCGATGGTAACATTGGTTCCAAGCTGACTATGAAGTACCCAGCTGTTGTGCTGAAAGGCCGCGGCGCTAAAGGGATGGTTCTTTCTATCGCTGTAGCTGGAAAAGGGCAGCACCAAGATGCTGGCGCGAAAATGACGCATCTGGCGCCTGACACAACTTCAACGATCGTATCCAAATCGATCTCCAAGCACGGTGGTAAAGTAACATACCGTGGTCTGGCTTCCTTCGGACGCAACTCCCAAGGTTCCAAAGCGAACATCAAATGTGATACCTTGATTCTCGATAACGAGTCAACGTCAGATACGATTCCTTATAACGAAATCATGAACGACAACATTACGCTTGAGCATGAAGCAACAGTATCCAAGGTATCTGAGGACCAATTGTTCTACCTCATGAGCCGCGGTCTTACTGAGGCTGAAGCGACGCAAATGATCGTTATGGGCTTCATCGAGCCGTTCACGAAAGAACTTCCAATGGAATATGCCGTAGAAATGAATCGTCTCATTAAATTTGAGATGGAAGGTTCCATCGGTTAATCGATATGTACAACGAAAAGCGTGCCCGAGTTTCTCGGGCACGCTTTTTTTAGTAAATTTTTGATCTAGCAAAGAAGTCTCTCTAATTAAGCGTTAATACGTTTACGATTCTGTGTTGCTAGAGTCAGAATGGCAACATAGAAAGGTTGGAGGTTGAATTTTTTACCGAACTCAAATTTATAGGAAATCGTGACAGCATTGTTGGCTTTGTAATAAGGAGATGTAATGTAATGGATCGTTAATTCACTATCATCGAAGCCTGTGCCGCCTGTTTCCATCGTGACATCATAGATAGAGTCAAGATCAATGGAAGCGATCCTTGTTTTTTTGCCAGTAACACCTTGATGATCAATAAGAATAATTCTTTCATCTGTTACGATAAATGAATCTCTGACTAACTTAAAGCCTGTTGTCACCTTTTCGCTGGGCATGAGATAGATGCCATACTGTTTTGTGAGCTCATCTACGGAAACCTCTGAAAAATTGCCTAAAAGTCCATTCAAAAAACCTGCCATTTCGATCACTCCTTTTCAATATATTCCAATATTCGACAAATAGAATGGGATTACCTTCTTCCAAGATGATCCAAGCCGTTCATTTGGCCTTTTATGCATATTTGTAAGCCACTTGTTTCACTCTATAGAGGATAATTATGTGTCCCTAAAGGAGAATAGAAGCGATGTGGAAAAAGCTGAAAGTAGCAGCAATTGGTAGCATAGTAGTCATGATGGCAACTACAACCGCTTGTGGGAGGGGTAATGTCAGCCCCAATAATGCAGCACCAACGCAGAATCCTACCGCACAGTCAGGTACAGGCAATATGCAGTCTCAAAGTTTGTCACAAGCAGGACAAGGAACGAAATTAGGTAATGATGACGCTGTTGTACCCATTAAAGTGATTAACAATGTAAATTATGTAGCTGCACGTGAACTTATCCAAACCCTAAAGTTCCAGTCAAGCTGGGAAGCAGGAAATCAGAAGCTGTTAATTGGCGATAATGACGCAAACTTCGAAGTGACGATGAATTCGACGAAAGCCATGAAGGATGGTGCAGAAATCCGAGTTAGCCAACCCTTTATCAAGGAAGGTGATTCGGCTTACTTGCCAGTCTCCGCTTTGCCAGATTTGTTTCAAGAAGATATGTCATATGAAGTACAGAATGGCCAATTGTTGATTCATGCAGCTCCGGTTGCTCCAATTGAGCGTGAAGATGACAATGACCCCCGCGGTAACACAGCGGAGCTTGAATTCGGCGATGATCCAACGGATCCTTTCAAAGGTGAAGGTACGGGAGCTAACCCGGCATCTATGCCACAAGATGAGGGTGACCTTGAGGTGTGGGCATCCACTAATCAGGAAGAAGTAATTCCAGTTCTTAAGAACATTGATATTAATGCAATGATTAACAAAGGCAAGCAATATTTAGGTGTGAAATATCTATTCGGTTCAGGACCTTATCCGCAGACAGGAAAATTTGATTGCTCGACGTTTACCCAATATGTCTATGGAAAATATGGAATAAAGCTACCGAGGCTTGCTCGTCAACAAGCGACGCAAGGACAATTGGTTAGCCGAAAATCCTTGCGCAAAGGTGATTTGTTGTTTTTCTATGTACCAGGTCGATTCAAAACCAATAAAACAGTTGGACACGTAGGTATTTATATAGGCAACATGCAAATGCTAAATGCTTCACCTAAACCAAAGGATGGTGTTCAAATCATTAATATCAATAAACCGTATTGGAAATCAACATTTCTACGAGCAAAGCGTATCGCATATTAATCCAATAAAGTCTATCCTTAGGGATAGGCTTTATTTATTTTCACTAAATTGAAACAAATGGTCTGTTCGCGCGTTTTATCTAGTATAAAGATTTGGATGGAGGAAGATGAATCGATGAATATTACGCTCTTCGAAAAGTTGGTGGACGGACAACTGCAAAAAATTAGTGAACGCCCGTGGGATGAAAAGCTCATACAGGCCTTAAATGTAGCTAACTTTGTTCTTATTGGCGGTAAGGAATATGAAATGATTGAAGGAAGATTGAACTTAGATCTTAATGTTTTTGAGCTTCTGCTAGTTACGGTAAGCTCTGGAGGGGGAGGGAACAGGCAGTGAAACGACCGCTCAAAGTGCTTTCAACCTCTATAGGCATCATGCTAGTTAGTCAAATGCTGCTGCTATCTGCGCATGCTGTAGAGTCTCCTAATCCGAGTGCTGCTGGTGCTGGATCATCTAAGCTGGTTGAATGGTCTTCAGAAGACGTCAAAGCTTATTACGACCCTTCAGTTGACTGGAGCTTGCCTGTGCCCGTGCTATCGGATAATAAAACGACATCGCCTTCTCCGTCTCCAACACCTGCAGCAGGGGGGAGCTCAACGGGCATTGGAGGAAGTACGACACCCATCATTGTGAACCAGGTAACCGGTGGTGGTGGTTTTGGGTGGGATGATCTATTACTGTACCATTTGATTTTTAATACGGTAAGTCCTTACTCATCGAGTAGTTGGGGAAGCAATCACCGTTCCTATCATTATCGTTCCAATACACCATATGTGACGAAAACCTATCAACCTAGTTCGTTTTCGAACCGATCCACTACGAAGACACCAACAACCTCGAGTGGAACCGGCTCGTTTACAACAAATAAGTCATCGTCAAACAGTACGAGCGGCGGAACAACATCAAGCTCCAAATCGACCTCAACCTCTTCCGGTAGTATTGGCGGTAAATCAAGTGGTTTCAGCTCTTCGTCAAGCTCCAGTTCAGGAGGTTAATTTCTGTGATATATGAAGTCATAGGGACGCCTTCTGCCGACAGAGATCATAGGGTGCTGCAGCTGGCGAGCCTTGGATTTACATGGGCAGATATGGAAGAGGAAGCGTATTGGATTGACCAACTTGTGGTCATGGAGCGGCATGCATATGAAGAACTTATCCAGGCGGCTGGCGCTTTGTGGCGCGTGTTTGATAAGACGGTTCGTTATGTGAAAGGGAAAAGGGAGTTATATGAGCTCTTGTCTATTCCTGAAGTGCTGTGGGATGGGTTAGACCGGCTCGAACCGGGTGCCGCGGGCTTGATTAGTCGATATGCCAGATTTGATTTTACCGTGGATCAGCAAGGAGAAATTAAGCTTTTAGAGCTGAATGCAGATACACCTACAGGCTATGTAGAAGCAGCAATCGCTACACCCTGGTTATGTGATCAAATGGGAATAGAATCACCGAACCGTGCGATGAAAGAACTAATACGCTCAGCGTGGGAGATCGAAGCGCCTGACTTTGCTGCCTGCATCGCATATGGAAAGCATATTGAAGATACAGGAACCATAGATGCTCTTGTAGCGCATAGCGGGAGAAGGGTGACCTGTGTCGATTGTTTAGATTTATGGATTGACGAAGGCGCCGTTAAGGTCGGAGAGAACCAAATTATCAGCAAAATGTTTGCGCTATATCCGAAGGAATGGATGGGCATTGATGATGGAGGAGAGGCCTTCTCTTATGCGATTGAAGAACAATTCATACAACTTTTCAATCCATTACATGCGGTCATCTTGCAGTCAAAAGGCTTGCAAGCCATCATATGGGGCTTGCATAAGAAAGGAGCAAAATTGTTCACCTCAGATGAGCATGAGGCAATAAGGACCTATATGCTGCCTACTTATATGACGCCGGATCTTACAGGTGATTACGTGTCCAAATCCATGTTCGGTAGAGAAGGCGGCTCGGTTGAGTTGTATAACTCGCAGGGTGAATTAGAGGTCAAAGATGAAGTTGGCTTTGACACGAGTGTGTTTTTCAAGCGTGTTTATCAGCAGCGAGCTGATTTGCCCGAGCTATCTTTTGCTCATGGAAATAAACATTTATTAACAGGTCTCTTTGTCCTTAATGGAACACCGTGCGGGCTATTAGGGAGAGCAGGTGGGATAATTACAGGGAATGCGAGTCAATTTGTAGCGATAGGAGTGAAAACACCTTGAAACAAGGACGATTTTGGCTATTGGCCGCGGGCCTCGTTGTATGCATCCTAATCATTTGGGGCATTAGCAGTGCTTTTCATAAGAAGCCAGCTGTCCTGAGTAAGGCGACGATGGGAAGTCCAGCAAGCACAAGCGATAGGAGTGGTGAAGTACCGTGGGATTATCAAGTACAGCAGGCGAAAGTAGGGGATTTATTGGATGGGGATATGGTCCTGCTGCCGAATAATGAACGGATTTCGAACGATCAGAATTTTGCTACAGGGGACCAAGTGTGGGTACTGAGCTATATGCAAGCAACAATGAAAACGGATGATCAAGGGAAGAACGATGTGACACTTTCGCAATGGAAGCCAATTAAGACATTTAAAACGAAAGAAGAAGCTGAAAAAGATGTAGGGGAGTTAAAAATAGAAATTAAGACGGATGTGAAATTAGTAGGGGTTTACAAAACGGAGCAGGATGGCAAATTTCGCTATTTCGCGGTAGCTGATCTACCAACTGGACAGAAAGTGAAGCAGCCCATCCCAGAGGAACGCTATGTAAGCTTTAAAAACAAGAAGGAAGTACAGGTTATTCTAGAGGAAGTACATGATTACAGCAATTTTGATCAATCCATGGCGAAATTTCGGGGGTGGGCAGAATGATAGTTTTGGATCTAGTAATTAGTTTATTTGTGATTGTCCTGCTGCAATTCGCAGGTATGTATGTGTTTAGTTTAATGACGCCCTACCGCGATATGGAGGAAATAAACAACGGCAATGTAGCCGTAGGCATTACCATGGGTGGTAAATTTGTAGCTACGGCGATAGTATTAGGCATTGCAGCTTATACGAATTCTTCGATTTGGCATATGAGCTTATGGTTCGCGGTAGGGTATGTATGTTTGGTTGCTACGTATTGGATCTTTGATTGGCTTACACCTGGAGTGAAGCTATCTGATCAACTAAAGCAAGGGAATGTAGCTGTTGGCACGCTGCTAGCTGCCGTTTATATTGGAATCGCAATTGCAGTCAGCAGTCTTATTATTTAATTAAATCGCGATTTTCGTTATTTCAACGTCGCAAAGCTGTGATAAATCCAAAAATTGATTATCAATGTTAATGAGCGGTCGGAAGAAATCAGATGGATTTGTCATGACGATCGTACCGACGCGTCCGTCACTGAGTGACACTTTCTTACCGATAAAATTAGGAATCATGTTGCGGATAAATACTTGCGTGATTTTCGGATCAAGCTGGCCAAAACTCATGCGGTGTAGTTCCTTCAGAACGATCAGTAGATCACGTTTTTCCTGGTAAACCCGGTTGCAGATCATAGCACTATAGACGTCTGCAACCGAAATGATTCGTGAGTACGAATGGATTTCTGTACTCTTTTTGCGTAAAGGATAGCCTGTACCATCCATTCGTTCATGGTGCTCTAGAGCAACGAGAGCAAGGGTATTGTCATTTAAGGATTTTTTGATGATTTCATAACCGTATATTGTATGCTTCTGAATTTCATTGTACTCATCGTTGGTTAACTTTGCGGGTTTATGTAGAATGTCTGAATGGATTTTGCTTTTGCCGATATCGTGTAGATAGCCTGCTTTTCCAATATGAAGGGCTTCTTTCTCACTTTTATTCATCCACTTGGCAATATAGTAGGATAACATACCTACTTGCACACTGTGCTGATACGTATAATCATCTTTGCTGTTCAAAGAAAGCAGTAGCGAAACAACGTCTTTCTCCTCCTGAAAGCTCTCTATCATCGGATTGAAAGCGGATTCTATAAGTTCATTTTGAATAGATTCCCCGTTTTCGACGGCAGCAAATAAATCTTTTATACCGGTGATTGCATCGTTAAAAGAGTGTAATTGCGTGCTATTTGCTTGTCGGACTGTAGGTTCTTCAAGCACATTTATGGCTTCATTCCCTCTAGGATGTATATCTACATATTCTACATTGTGGCGATTGAGCATCAAGATATCTCCCGCATCTACGACAGTACCTGATGAAAGCAAATGAAGTCCTACCATATTGTAGGAATCAGAAATAAGTTTATCACCAACAATAAGTTGAAGCACATGTATACGCATAGAAGCTCCTCTCCTAGTCCTATAATCCGTAGGTATATAGTTATACTACATCCCAATATATCGGCTGTAAAGACTTTTAGCCTGAATTAAATCTTCAGTTCCTTGGATGAGAACGCGGCCATCTGGAAAGATGATCATGTGCAGATCCGGGGCTGCTTGGAACTTCAAAAGGAAGCGGTTTTTCTCTACCGGACCCAGTGGTTTTAATCGTTCTTCCCAATATTCAAGCGGTTTATCAGAAGCATTTACCGGATGAATCTGGACGGAATTACGACCGCATAAGGATTGAATCGTGTCACTTTCCACGCCGACTTCTAAGTAATCGTACTGCTTCATTGCGCAGGCAGGACAGTCTGATTTAAGCGCACCTGCTACACTAATCGCTGAATTCTGATTGAACCATAAGTCCCATTGCTGCATTTTAAGATTAAGCTGTTCGTTCGCGCCAACAAGCAATTTAAGAGCTTCCGTTGCTTGAAAGGAAGCTACAACATGAATGATTCCGCCAATAACGCCAGCGGTATCGCAGGTTTCAGTCGTGCCTGCGGCGGGTGCTTGTGTGAAAAGGCAGCGAAGACATGGCGTTTGTCCCGGGATGATCATCAAAGAGACTCCTCTGGAGGCGACCGCACCACCATAAATCCAAGGAATCCCTAGTTTGATACTTACATCGTTAATCAGGAACCGAACGGAAAAGTTATCGGTACCATCTAGAATTAAATCTACATCACTTAGCAGCTGTTCAGCATTCAAGGAATTCAGATCGGTTACATGAGGCTCAATCGTTACCTGTGAATTCACGAGTTGTAACCGTTTTGCTGCTGCAATCGCTTTGGGTGTGGTGGAAGCTGCATCCTCTTCATCGTAGAGCATTTGTCGTTGTAAGTTGCTAGTATCGACAAAATCACGATCAATCAGTCGTACGTAACCGACCCCTGCACGAACCATATGGTTGGCAAGAACGGTGCCTAGAGCACCCATTCCTACGATAGCAACTCGACTTCCTCCGAGTTTGCGCTGTCCGTCTTTGCCGATGGGGGAGAACAGGACTTGTCTAGAATAGCGCGTATCAACGTCATCATAATGATCTATATGTAAATGTGTGTCCAAGCGTGGTCATCTCCAGTCTGGTTTATTCGAATTGTGGCGTTTGGAGCGGGTTCCAAGGACCTGTTTGGCTGCCTTTCCACTCCGAACCATCTTCCCATATCTCTTTTTTCCAAATGGGTACGATTTGTTTCAGGCGTTCAATCGCATACCGACTTGCTTCATAGCAATGACCGCGATGCGGGGATGAAACGGCAATAACGACGCTGGCTTCTGCAATAGCGACCTTGCCCAAACGGTGTGTAATTGCACAAAGCGTGCCTGGCCACTGAGCTTCTATCTCCTCACCGATGGTTTCCATGGTTTTGAGTGCCATCGGTATGTAGGCTTCATATTCCAAAAGGACGGTCCGCTGCCCATAGGTCATCTCTCTTGTTGTCCCTATGAAGGCAAGCGAAGCGCCATGATTAGGGTGGTTGACTTTAGAAGCTACCTCAGCTGGATCAATCGTATCGTGGGTGATTTCATATTTAGAAGGTTGACCGCCTGACACAGGGGGAATCAGTGCAAGTTCATCTGCAGCTGTGACGATTTCCTGATCTCCGGCATAGGCTTGATTTTTAGCAAAAAAACAGGTCGCAAGTTGGGTGGAAGCTGCCGGATAGGCTGCTGTGATCTGCTTTTTGAGCTGCTCAATAGAAATGGATTCTTGTTCGATATCTATAATTAGGACGGAAGTCCCGAATAGGTCTACCAAACCTGCAAAGAGTTGGATGTTTATGTTCACGGCTCTGCTCCTAATGGCTTAGTTGTTGGAATCCCTTACAGCATATCATATTTTGACCTGAAAATGGTATAATGGGTAGAGCATTTGGATGACAAATGGCGCTTAGGATGAAAGGGGAAATGTATTCATGCAAGAAGATATGCGCATACAAGTGTCAGACCTACATATAAAAAATGAAGCATTCACGATATCCGAGATGGTTGCTCTTGCTGAGCAGCAGGTATCGCTCCAGGAGCGTGTACCGAATGTGCAGGGAGATGCTTTTGATTTAAAATCGTGGTATCGGAGCTGGAAGAGAAGCCGTAATGGGGGGCATGCTGAAGAACCTACGCATCTGAAAGTAGAGGCAGTAGACGAATTTGAAGCACTAATGCCTTGGTCACAATTAGATTCTGCCTTATTTCTATATGTTCAAGATGGACAGGCGCTCAAGAAAGATTATCCGATTCGTCTTTATGTGCCAGATGGCAGCAGTGAATGTCTCAATGTTAAAAGTGTTATCAAAGTGTGGTTTCTTCATGATCAGGCGCTAGGGGAAGAAGCGACTTTCGGCTTCAAAAACAGAGTGGCACTTGATGAGCTTAAATTCAAGAAATGAGAGGACATTCTGCTGCATAAGATTAGACATGCTTCGGATCTGACTTACAAAGAAAAGAGGTGAACGGTGTGTCTGAGCCCTTGCAACGACTCGTTATTTTACATACGAATGACATTCATAGTCATTTTGAACAGATGCCCAAAATTAGCGCGTACTTTGATCGCGTACGTCGACTGTGGCCGGCTGATCAGGTGTTGACACTTGATATTGGCGATCATATGGACCGGATGCGCCCAGAAACGGAAGGCACGAATGCTTCTGCCAACTTGGAAATTATGAACGCGACCGGTTACGAAGCGATGGTCATGGGTAATAATGAAGGGCTAACGTTTACACCGGAATTGTTAAGAACGGTTGTGAAGGAGCATGCCAAGTTCCCAATTATAGGAAGCAATATTATAGAAGTGGCGACAAATAAGACGCCGGATTGGATGCTTCCTACACTTACGATTGAGAAATCGGGTCTCACCATTGGACTCATTGGGGTAACAGCGGCTTACCAAGCGTACTATGAACTGCTTGGATGGCATGTAACGGATCCCATCGAAGCTGTAAAGGCCTATGCTAGGCTTCTTCGCCCAAGGGTGGATATCATTGTTGTCATGTCCCACTTAGGATTGCGTTCCGATCAACGTATGGCTGAGGAACTGGAAGGCATCGATGTGATCCTCGGCGGCCATACGCATCATGTGCTTGAGGAGCCGCTCCTGCTCAGCGGCACCTATATTTGCGCGGCCGGCAAATTCGGTCAGTACGCCGGCCATATTGAACTTGCCTACGATCCGGAGCAGCGCCGGATCGTGGAGCTCCAAGGCGTCGTCGTCCCTATGACGGACGCAAGTGAAGAAGACAGCAGCGTTACCGAGCTGCTGGAGCACTACCGCATCGCCAGCACGGCGGCGCTGAATGCGGAGGTGGCGCAGCTGCGGGAACCGCTGCGCCTCGATTGGTACGGCGAATCCCCGCTCGGCAACTTGCTTGCCGCGGGCATTCGCCGCTGGACCAGCGCCGAGATCGGGCTGGTCAATAGCGGCCAGCTCCTTCAGGGACTGAAGGAGGGGCGCTTGACTCGCGGCAGATTGCTAGAAATCTGCCCGGGTCCGATCAACCCCTGCCGTGTGCTGCTCAGCGGGGCGGATCTGCTGCAAGCGCTCGAAGAGTCGCTGCTTGGCGAGTTCATGGAGAAGCCGATTCGAGGCTTCGGCTTCCGTGGCGAGGTGCTGGGCGTGCTGTGTGTCGACGGATTGACCGTCATGACCGACAGCACCCGTGCACCTTACGAACGCATCATCGCTGTGGACGTGGGCGATGAGCCTTTAGACCTTAGCCGTGACTATGTTGTTGGCACCATCGACATGTTTACTTTCGGCTCAGGTTATTTATCGCTCGGTCGAGGTAAACAGGTGACGTATATGCTGCCTGAATTTATCCGTGATGTACTAGCTTCTGAGCTTCGCGATGAAGACGCGATAGTAAGCAGTCATTTCCTAAGATTTACGGATAGAAGACCTAATGCGAATAACGAATAAGTCGAACTACCACGACCTTTGTCGAAGGAGTTGTCAGATCTACCAAGTTACAGGTAGAATAGATAATTGGACAGGAGTACATCTATAAACTCTCAATTCATAGGGGGAAACCATGCATACTATTTTTGAAGCGATCATCATTGGGATCGTAGAGGGATTGACCGAGTTTTTACCGGTTTCTTCTACGGGGCATATGATTCTAGCACAAAGCCTATTAAACACCCAAAATGATGAAGTAATGAAAACCTTTGACTTTGTCATCCAACTTGGCGCCATTATGGCCGTCGTCCTCATTTATTGGAAACGGATTTTATCTTTATTCGGGTTAGTGAAAAGGAAAAGCGAGAGTAGGACAGGAAAGAAACTGAACTTGCTGCATATTCTTATTGGGATTATACCCGCAGGGATCATCGGCGTCTTGTTTAATGATATTGTCGACGAGAAGCTTTTTAACGCAACTACCGTGTTGATTGGGCTTGTTCTAGGAGGCATCCTGTTAATCATTGCAGAGAAGAAGAAGGAACAGCCGAGTGCTGTAGTTTTGGATGATTTGACTTATCGTCAAGCGTTCTTCATCGGTTTGTGGCAATTGGTATCCATTTGGCCAGGATTCTCCCGGTCTGGATCGACAATTGCGGGTGGAATGCTGTCCGGCGTAAGCCGCGCTGCTTCTGCCGATTTCACATTCATTATGGCGATTCCAATTATGTTTGGAGCTTCAGGTGTTTACTTTCTTAAAAACTACGAAGCACTCTCTTCGAATGACTTAGGTTTCTTTGTAGTCGGTTTTCTCGTTGCATTTATCGTTGCTTTGTTGGCTGTTGTTTCTTTCATCAAGTTTGTTCAAAATATGAAATTAACGTATTTTGCTTACTATCGATTTGCGGTAGCCATCATTTTCGCTCTTTATATGTTCTTAAAGTAACATTAACTGTTTCATTTATCGAACCGCGTCGAATGATGCGGTTTTTTTTATTGAACTTTTTTGTGAAATCTATTACATTTAGATAGAAAGTAACGCTCACCTATTCGGGGGTCCTGAAATGCTGTTAATGCCGATCAACATGTGTCATCCTGGAATGAGGTTGGCCAAGAATATTTACAACGACGATGGTATGGTCCTGCTGGCCGTTAATGTTGAGCTTTCTCAGAGACTCATTGATCGACTTTTTACATACGGTATCGACTACATATATATTCAAGATTCTCGGACCAACGACATCATTCAAGAGGATGTTATTCAAGATGAAACGAGAACGAAGGCTATTCTCGAAATCCGTAACACCTTTAAGAAGGTGATGGAAGATTCGAACAAACGCGGAGCCGTTAATTATTATGATATCGGGCGTAATTTCCGTGATGTGATGAAAATGATTATTGACGATCTAAGCGCTCATCAAGGGGCTATGGTCATGCTCAATAATATGAATGTGAAAGATAATTACTTATTTCAGCATTCTGTGAATGTAAGTATTTATGCCATTATGCTGGGAATTAGCTTTGGGTACAGTCGTGAGAACCTTGAAACACTCGGATTAGGCGCTTTGCTTCACGATATTGGTAAGACGAAAGTACCACTTGGTATTCTTCGCAAGCCTTCGCAATTGACCGAGCAAGAGTTTACTGAGATGAAGAATCATACGACATACGGTTTTAACATTTTGAAAGATGAACCGAATATTCCTCTTCTGTCTGCGCATTGTGCTCTTCAGCACCATGAGCGAATTAACGGAAGCGGTTATCCGCGTGGGATTCAAGGTACAGAAATCAACGAATTTGCCAGATGGGTTGGGTTAGTCGATTCTTATGATGCTATGACGACAACAAGAGTATATAGAAGACCCTTACTGCCGCATGAAGCTATGGAGCAACTGTTCGCAGGCTCGGGCACGATGTATGATCAAAGTCAGATTGCCTTATTCCGTGATAAAATCGCGATTTACCCATTAGGCATAACCGTTCGATTGAATACCGGGGAGTTTGGCATCGTATCTAAGTTAAACGTAACCGTGCCTCATAGACCGATCGTTCGCGTGCTGCAGGATCAAGCCGGTCAAGAGCTAAAGGAACCGTACGAAATTGACCTGTCAACGAAGCTTTCTATATTAATTTCAGAAATTGGGGAAATTAATGTAGACGAATTTAATCCAGACGAAAGTATGCCAACCATATTTTAAGATAAAATATAGATAACAAGCCTGAAGAACCTGGGAATCCAGGTTCTTTTTGCAAATTAGGGGGATGCGTGTGAGAGAAACAGCTGTGAAAGGGAAGTTTTGGAGATGGGGATATGCGATGCATCGTTTCCGATGGATCGTACTAGTTATTGGCGTGCTTCTGCTTCTCAGCTTTGCTATTTTTGCACAGAAAACACCGGGAATGCTCAAAGACAACGGCTTTACGCCTAGAGGTAGCGAGTCCGATCGTGGTCTAATTCAACTGCGGGATGAGCTTGGTGTCCCACTTACGATGCTGAACCTGGTTTATACAGGAGAAGGGCTCGACATGACGGACAAAGTCCATCAACAAGCTATTATGGATTCGCTTAACGAACTTACGAAGCTGCCGTATGTAGAAAGTGTGAAATTCGTCGCGACACCCCGTAACGAAGGTCATCTAGATGTGACGGCGGTAACTGTATCCCTAAATCTAGATACCGACCCTGCTTTGGAGAAATATCCGGAGCTTAAGGAACGCGTGCATCCGCCAAATGGCATGAATGTATATGTGACTGGTGGACCTGCTATTTTGCATGATATGCAGGAAGCGAGTAAACATGATATTGCCAAATCAGAAGCGATTGGTTTACCGATTGCGCTGATTGTGTTATTAATCGTGTTTGGTACCCTAGTCGCGGCGCTATTACCTATGATCGTGGGGCTTATGAGCGTTACCCTTACATTAGGGATTACCTATTTTATCGCCCAGCACCAATCCTTATCGAACTTCCTTCCGAATATGGTGACGATGCTCGGTCTTGCTGTAGGAATTGATTACGCTTTGTTTCTTGTCAGTCGCTTTCGAGAGGAACTCAAGGTACAGAAGAATGTGGCGGAAGCTGTGGCCATGACTTGTCAGACGGCGGGGAAATCGATCTTTTTTTCCGGAATAGCGGTACTGATTGGGCTGCTTGGCATGCTGTTCGTAGATCTCACCTTTTTCCGCTCCTTGTGTTTGGGCGGAGTAATTGTCGTGTCGATATCCGTTATAGTCGCGAATACGATGCTGCTGTCGCTTCTCGGAATACTTGGTGAACGGATTAACTCCTTGCAGGTCGTTCCTAAACGCTTTCGCAAACAAGAAACGTCCCGCTTTTGGGAACGGATCGCTTATGCTGTAATGAAACGCCCCGTTCTATTGGTTGTCATCGTCGGGGGTGCCCTAATCTACACCATGACCCCGATGGGTCATATAAAGTTAAATGTACCGAATGCGGAGGTGCTGCCTCCCAGCTACGAATCCCGATATGGCTCGGAATTATTGAAGGCGGCCTATGATCCGCGTATGATGGGGCCCATCCAAATTGTTATTCATACACAAGGAGAAGTGTGGGATGAAGCTTCGATTCGTCAAATTCGGGCTTATAGTGAACAGGTTAAAGGGGTATCTGGTGTAAAAGAAGTACAGAGTTATATCAGTTCACTAGGTCAACATTCCGATGCTGAATTAGCAGCCATGCTAAGGAATTCAAATGTCAAAGCTCAAATAGAAGGCAATAAATTTGCAAAAGATCGCACTGCTCTGATGGTTGTAGTGCCGGAGAAAGATACCGATGATCCTGCGACGGATGTCCTTGTCCGAGAACTTCGCAGCTTAAGTAAGGACGGACTTGATATTGCAGTCACGGGCGGACCAGCCTATAGACTGGATATTATAGATCGCATTCAGAATGAAATTCCTGAAGTATTAACTTTTGTGATGGGGATTACCTACATCGTACTATTGCTTGCCTTTAGGTCCGTTTTGCTTCCGCTCAAGGCTGTATTAATGAACATGCTCAGTCTTGGCGCGAGTCTCGGTGTTGTTGTGTTAGTGTTCCAGCATGGCTACATGGCTGATTTGCTGCACATAACGTCCATTGGTTATGTCAGTGCAACGCTGCCAGTTATCATTTTTTGTGTAGTGTTTGGCATATCCATGGATTATGAAGTATTTCTGATTTCTCGTATTATGGAGGAGTATGAAGCAAGCGGTGACAATGATAAGAGTACGGCTGAAGGGCTTAAGAAAACGGGAAGCTTAATTACAAGTGCAGCTTTCATTTTAGTTGTAGTTGTAGGATCATTTATTTTTACAGATATCGAAATCATGAAGGCGTTGGGGCTCGGTCTAGGTCTCGCTGTTCTGATTGATGCGACCATCGTTCGGGTGATGCTCGTTCCTGCACTCATGAAACTGCTTGGGGATGCGAACTGGTGGGCACCTAAGTGGCTGCGAATGAGTTCGAAACCGAAAGCAGAGAAGCAGTAGCGAAGCTTCAAAATAACTTGCCGCCGTTTCCTTTTTTGCGAATCATAAGTTACAATAAAGGGCATAGGTATAGGCATGATAGGAACAATTAGCTTGTGAATAGGAAATGATAGGTCAGGTGTAAACAGCATGAATATGAATGGAACAAGCTCCATCTTACCGGAGTTAACCCCCGCTTACGATCCGTGGGACCCTATTCGGTCTTATCGCAAATACGGGAAACACGTACTAACAAGTGTAGAGCTTACAATTACGAATTTGTGCAATATGCGATGTGAGCATTGCGCAGTTGGGGATTCGTTAACCATGTCGGAAGGACCGCGTATTCCCTTGCCGATCATTTTGAAGCAGCTGGACCAGGTTGAGCATTTAGAAACGATCAGCTTGACTGGTGGAGAGCCTTCATATCACATCAAGATCGTCAAAGACTATATGCTGCCAATCCTTAAATATGCACGAGAGCGCGGTATTCGTACACAAATCAATTCTAATTTAACGCTTGACTTAGCTAGGTATGAACTTCTCGCTCCTTATCTCGATGTCATGCATATTTCTTTCAATTACTTGAATGCTGACGATTTCCATCAAGTCGGCTTTGTGAATAGCGGGCATCCTGTTGGTTATGATACCGCGGCACGTATGTATGAACGCATGGTTGATAACACGATCGCGCTTAGTAAAGGTGGACTTTATGTCTCAGCGGAATCGATGATTAATACACGCACACATGAGAAATTACCGCAGATTCATAAGCTGATTGAGGAAATGGGCTGCAAGCGCCATGAGGTTCACCCGATGTATGCCAGTTCCTTTGCTTCTCATCTTCCTATGGTATCTCTGGACGAGTTAAGAACGAGCATTCACCGGTTGTTAGACAGCCGGAATCGTGACATATGGATGCTGTTTGGCACACTGCCATTCTTTGCTTGCAACGATCTTCAAGAGGACAGAATATTGGTTAAAAGGCTTCGCGAGGAGCCGAATGTGACCGTACGTAATGATCCGGATGGACGCAATCGCTTGAATGTGAGCACTTTTACAGGAGAAGTGTTCGTCACGGATTTTGCCAATGAACCACCTCTAGGTAATATCCATGATGACCAGTTAGATACCATTTTTGCCCGTTGGGAGAATAATCCGCTGAATCAGCGTGTAAACTGCTTCTGCAGCGGCGCTTCTTGTTGCGGACCTAACCTGCTGGTAGCTGACTCGTATTACCGTTCTGTTGATTTCAAAAGCCGCAAAGCTATCATCTAATCATATTACTGAAGGAGATATACAGTTTGCCACATACTTCGTTTGATTTCGGTTCCATTGTTCTTAACCTGATAGTTGTCATTATATTAGTCCTGCTCAATGGTTTCTTCGTTGCTGCTGAATTTGCGCTTGTGAAGGTTCGACAATCCCGTATTCAACAGTTAGTCAATGAAGGCAGCGGCAAAGCAAAGTATGCCATCAAGGTAACATCGCAGTTAGATACTTATTTATCAGCAACACAATTGGGGATTACACTTGCCTCTCTGGGACTAGGCTGGGTTGGTGAGCCTGCCATCTCAGAGTTGATCATGGAACCCCTTTTACATAAGCTTCAAGTAGAGACTTCGGTGTATACGACAACCTTGTCTTTCATTGTTTCATTTGGATTTATTACGTTCCTGCACATCGTGCTCGGTGAGTTGGCCCCGAAATCGTTCGCGATTCAAAAAGCGGAATTAACCTCACTATGGCTCTCAGCGCCGCTGCTCTTCTTCTACAGGCTGTTTCGCCCGATTATCTGGGTGCTGAATGGTGCAGCAAATAAATTTCTATCATGGATTGGTGTAGAGCCGGCAAGCGAGCATGAGGCCGCCCATACGGAGGAAGAGATTCGTATTCTGATGGATGAGAGTGTCAAAAGCGGCCATATCGATCAAGATGAAATGGTGCTTTTCGATAATATTTTTGAATTCTCAGAACGTATTGCCCGTGAGGTTATGCTGCCGAGGACGGATATGGATTGTCTGTTCCTTGAGCTTAGCTTCATTGATAATTTACATATGGTCCATGAGACGAAACATACACGCTACCCTGTCGCTGATCAGGATAAAGACAACATTGTCGGTTTCGTTCACATTGCTGATTTACTGACAGCTGATCCGGATGAAGAACAGGAAATTAAAAACTTTATTCGCCCAATTCTCAATGTTCCAGAGTCGATGGAAGTCAGTCGTGTATTGAAATTAATGCAGAAAAAACATTCTCAACTAGCTATTGTTATTGATGAATACGGTGGTACTGCAGGACTTCTAGCACTAGGGGACATTCTTGAGGAGATTGTTGGCGAGATGCACGATGAGTTCGATATTGACGAGCGGCCAGGTGTTGAGGTCAAAGATAAGTATACATCCGTAGACGGCCGTGTCCTGATTGAAGACTTGAACGATATGCTGGATCTGGACATTGAGGACGATGATGTGGACTCTATCGGCGGTTGGTTATTTAAGAAGCTTGAAGGTGCACCTGTAAAAGGCAAAAGAGTGGCTTTCGGCAATCACGTGTTTGAAGTATCCGAAGTAGATCGACTGCGTATCGTGCGCATTCACATAACGAAAATCAACGCTGTCAGACCTGCAGATGAGTAAGCGGAGGAGTTCCGATGTCGCCTAAGACGATCTTAATCATGGTGCTTGGATTGCTGTTATTGTACGGATTGTTCACCATAGGTTTGCCATTTTTACTCGCGCTCGTGACAGCTATTTTCTTGGACCCTTTAACTGTGCTTCTCATGCGAGCTGCAAGGGTGAACCGATTGATTGCAGCTACGATCATTTGTACCTTATTTACGCTGCTGACGTTGACCTTATTTTATTTCATTGGGTTAAATGTCGTCACAGAGCTCATTGACCTTGGCCGCAAAGCACCCAATTATATGGATGAAGTGAATAAGTATATGGATCAAGCTGTCAACCGTACACAGTTGTTCTATGATTCCTTGTCACCAGACATGGCGGCACAAGTGCAAACTTGGCTGGAAAGCAGTACAGAAACCTTAACAGGGGCGTTAACCAATGTATTAAGCGGCATTTCTGGCTTCTTTTTAAATATGGCTGGAAAAATTCCGAATTTATTTATCTTAATGCTTATGTACGTCATTGCTTTATATTTGTTTATGTTTAGTTTGCCAAAGCTTAGGATGTCTTTTCTATCCATGTTTGAAGAGCATTCCAAAGGAAAGATGGAAAACGTACTGACTTACCTGCGGGAAGCTATCTTTGGCTTCATTCGAGCTCAGCTCATCATGGCTGTGTTAACCTATTTAGTCACGTTTATAGGCTTACTGGTCTTAAGAGCTGAATATCCGCTAGCCATTTCCTTATTAGTAATGGTTATGGAGTTCGTTCCTGTGATTGGTACCGGGCTTGTGTTTATTCCTTGGCTCGTCTATCAACTGCTGATTGGACACACGGGAATGGGTGTAGGATTGTTAATCCTATTCCTTGTTTTAACGATATTCCGCCGCATTGTAGAACCTAAAGTGCTCAGTGATGCTGTTGGAATTAATGCGCTCGCTGCTTTGATCAGTTTGTACGTTGGTTTCGAGTTATTAGGAATAACAGGTCTCTTTTTAGGGCCGTTGGTTGTTATTATTTATCAAGCTATGCGTAAAGCTGGCCTGTTGAACTTAAATATTAAGCTGGATTGAGCCACAGTACATAAACAGGGTGGTTGAGTATGAAGTTAATTTTATTTGATTTGGATGATACACTGTTTGACTTCTCAAGTACGTGGAATGTCGTGATGAAAAAGATGTTCGCGGAACATGAGGTGACAAAAGAGTATGACAACGAGGCGTTTTTCTCTGCATTTCAAAAGAAAAGCGACGAGCTATACTACCTATATGAGCAGCGCATTTGTTCTGTGGAGGCGTATCGTAACCGAAGGCTGATCGAAACATTAGCTGACCACCAGTATACGATGTCGGAAGATGAGGCAGAAGCTTTCAACCTCCAATACGTCCAACAATATGAAAAAAGCTTAGAGCCTGATCCTCACGTGTTGGAGCTGCTGCTGAAGCTTAAGGAGCGTTATCAGTTAGGAATCATTACGAATGGACCTCACGATATGCAAGAAGGTAAGATAGTGCGTCTAGGTATGAAGGAATTGTTTCCTCCCGAGCAGGTGTGGATCTCTAATGTCGTTGGACTGGCCAAGCCTGATCCACGTATTTACCAACTGGCGCTTGATTATTTCAATGTGCTGCCAGAGGACACCTTATTCGTGGGTGACTCTTGGGAAGCGGATGTAGCTGGTCCGCTGCAAATTGGCATGAAGGCAGTTTGGCTCAATAAATATGGCAAAACGCCTCCTGCCTCCGACTCAATAAAGAAACCGCTCGCGATCGTTCGTCAGCTGCATGAACTTATCCCTTATTTATTTTAGTACGCCCTCGAAAGCTGCTTCATAAACAGAAGTCCCTGCTTAGTTGCCATATGGTAACGCAGCAGGGATTTTTTTTCAATACACGCGCTTGATCTTATTGTAGCTGTCAACGAATAACCCATACAATATGGAAATGTTGGAAAACATGTGATTTTGGCCAAGTCATGCCGCATATAACGAGCATATAGGCCTTTGTTGCTACGCCTGATTTCATATACTCCCAAGACAGAAGAGGAGGAGAGATATGCATATGCATTCGCATTCGCAATTTAAAAAATATTACCCATTTATCGGTCCATTTGATCCTTGTCCACCCATTCGAGTGAAACTCTATAACACACCGCCACATTTATATATCCACTTTCAACCGCCTGGCTTGCCACAGTTTAGTCCCTATGAAGCACTGAGAAAAGGAACGCTCTGGCCGGCGCTTTACGGGCCTTATGAGTCCAAAGCGGTAGAAGGGGGCCCATTGACATGAGTGAACCCATGTTACCTGAGTCGTATTACAGACAGCTTCATGATCTGCAAGCTGTAGATTTCGTCTTAATTGAGCTAACGCTATATTTGGACACTCATCCTGATGATCTGGGCGCCATTCAACAATACAATCAATTCGCGCAGAAAAGAAAACAAATCGCCGGGCAATTTGAGATGGAATTTGGCCCTTTGATGTCGTACGGTCAAAGTTACACAAAACAACCTTGGCAGTGGATTGAACCTCCATGGCCATGGCAAGTCTGAGAAGGAGGAGAGCGCATGTGGATTTATGAAAAAAAGCTGCAGTATCCGGTCAGAGTCAGTAAATGCGACCCTCGGATGGCTAAACTGCTCCTTGAACAATACGGGGGTGCTGATGGGGAGCTGGCTGCGGCACTACGATACTTGAATCAACGCTATTCGATCCCAGATAAGGTGGTGGGTCTGCTAACGGACATTGGGACTGAGGAGTTCGCCCATCTCGAGATGATTGCTACGATGGTTTATAAGCTGACCAAGGATGCGACGATAGATATGCTCAAAGCTGCTGGCTTGGATGATCACTATGTGAGCCACGACAGGGCGCTCTTTTATCAAAATGCATCCGGTGTGCCATGGACGGCTGCTTACATACAAGCCAAAGGAGATCCCATCGCGGACCTCTATGAAGACATTGCCGCAGAGGAGAAGGCAAGGGCGACCTATCAATGGTTGATTGATCTAACCGATGACGTTGATCTGCAGGACAGTCTAAAGTTCCTCCGCGAACGGGAGATTGTGCATTCTCTGCGATTTAGAGAAGCAGTTGAAATTTTGAAGGATGATCGGGAAGCGCAAAAGGTTTTTTAGCAGGGGGAGGGCTGGGTAGCTAGGATTAGGAAAAAAAGTGGGCCGGGAGGCCTGCTTTTTGTTTTTTACGAAAGTCGTAAGCTCGGAAACAGACGTTTCAGCCGATATCCACTAGCTTCAACGCTGCTCTCGCTACTTTAAGCTCTTGGAAATCGCGCTTATTTTAACTGCGATCTCTGGAGACCGTCGATTCATTCATCCAATCTCGCTCTACATTGATGTGTCATAAATCGTGCCCAATTGAGGTTGCTGAATGAATAAATCCATATTCGCGGTTGAATGATGTTGTAGAAAGTACAACAATTGCTGCCTAAATCTCGACTTTCTCCCTTTGTTGTTGCATAATGTACAACAATTTGGTCCTATACAGGCCATTTCGCAACATATGGGCTCAAAATGTTGTACAAACTACAACTTCAAATTGCGAAATAGACTTTGGACGTGTGAATTGTTGTAGAGAATACAACATTGGTAACTACTATAACCCATTTTACCTCACGAAAGCAGCTGGATGACTCCAATCGAATTTTGGAGTTTTGAATACCAGTTGTAAGGAATCATAATGAATCAGTCGACAGTCTCCTCTGTTCTCTCTTATTTTAGGCTCCGAAACGGAGCTTATTTCAAGCGCCACAGTTGAAAGCGCGGTATTGGAGCCTATACGCTTATGTTACTTCTAACTTGCATAGGCTCTGAAAGTGACAGGACAAGGGTTAAGGAACAAGATTGAGTGGGGGGAGAGAAAAATTGAAAGCCTCAGCAGCAAAAGATGCAAGGATGTATGGATGTAGGAATGCAGAAGATGCAAAGGATGTAAATGTTGTAATATTGTAAATGATTTAATGATACAAAAGGAATACCAGTACTGTTCTTGTACGAGCACAATAAGTGGCTATTACCGTCTAATTGTTCCTGGCTGCAAACAAGCCTAAGAATTCCTTCAGCGCAATCGTTGTGGTGGATAAACCGCTGGAAGATGGAATGAATTTGCTGATACTGAGGTACTGCTTCTGCTGAGAAATATAGTCGGTAGGGTAGGGGACTACGTCAATTTTGAGTTTTTGGAATTGTTTAACGGATCGGGCCATGTGGAAGGCAGATGTGATGAGAATTGGAGCTTTCCAGCCTTTTTCTGTGAGAATAGCTTGAGTATTCACGGCATTTTCCTCGGTATTGAGACTCTTATCGTCCATGGAAATGGACGATTCGGGAACACCAAGCGCGAGAAGGTGCCGTTTGGCAATCTGAGATTCATTGCCCGTGTCACGAAACACTTGACCGCCAGACAAAAGGATGGGCAGCTTTGTGCTTCGGTATAGTTCAGCAACCGTTAATACACGCGCGGCCGTGTTCCCTGTCAGATATCCCTCCCCTTTGGTAAGAGGGTCTGGAGTATCCAAGGTTGCGCCTCCTGTTAGTAGAACTAGCACGTCGCCGGAAACTTGAGCTGGTGGTGTGTACCTTCTTTCAATGGAATTTAGTAATGTATTGCCGAAATAAGGCATGGAGGATACGCCAAGAAGAAGTGCGGCTAGACCCACTAGAAGTGTAGCAAGGTACTCTTTTTTTTGCTTCAGCCATAAAGCTATTGCCAAGAGTAGAAGTATGATAATTCCAGGAGGGAATAGTATGGTGTAAGCGATTTTTATCAAATAAATCATATTAGGCGTCAAACCCTTTCTTGTGCAAACTCAAGTATGGTGTTAGGGGTTTTCGACAAAAGTTGGTACTTTCCTGCAAATTTACAAGAGCTTCAAAGTAGTGAGATGCAAAAAGCCCCGACTTCGCGATTAAAACGAAGTCGGGGCTAGTATCAACGAATATGTGCGTCAAGTCAACTTATGCTGTAATTTCTTTGCCGCGAACCCATACATGTTCGAGCTCTAATTCAGGGCTGACGAGCAGCAAGTCACCCTGCTTGCCCTGCGCAATCGAGCCGTGCGACGCCTCGAGGCGCAGCAGCCTCGCAGGGTTGCCGCTTGCGAAGCGGCTCGCGTCTTCGACGCTGACGCCGACCTCGCGCACCATAAACCGGAGCGCCTCGATCATCGTCAGCGTACTGCCGGCGAGCGCGCCGCCTTCCGTCAGCCGGGCTACGCCCGACTGTACGGTCACGGCTTGCCCGCCCAGCTCGTACTGCCCGTCGCCGAGTCCCACGGCTGACATCGCGTCCGTGATCAGCAGCAAGCCATGCGGCTGCTTGACCATGGCCAGCAGGCGAATCGCTGCTGGGTGTACGTGGTGCCCATCAGCGATGACTTCGCCGCTGATGCGTTCGTCGGTGAGTATCGCACCGACGGTTCCGGGTTCGCGATGATGCAGCGGCTTCATCGCGTTGTAGGTGTGCACCGCATGCGAAAGCCCTTCGCGAACCGCCGACTGGATGTCGGCATAGGTCGCGTCGGTGTGGCCGCAGGCGGCAACGATGCCACGATCGCGCAGCCACGCGATCATCTCAAGGCCCCCCTCGCGTTCGGGGGCCAGGGTCAACTGCTTCATGAGCTGCGGATAGCGCTCGTGCCAGTCTTCGATCCATGAGAGCTGAGGCGGTACCATGAGGTTCGGATCCTGCGCACCTGCCCATTTGGGTGAGATGAAAGGCCCCTCCAGATGTACGCCAAGCAGCTGAGCGTAAGGCATCTCTTGGCTCTTATAGCGGTCTACTTCACCAAGCACACGATCAATCGCATCTCGAGTCGCTGTCATCGTCGTAGCTAGCATGGAGGTTGTGCCGTGTAAGGCATGAAACCGAGTAATAATGTCAAGTGTCTCTGGATTCGCATCCATGAAATCGGCGCCGTAACCTCCATGAACGTGAACATCGATGAATCCTGGTAACAACCAGCTTCCATGGGCATCGACTGATCTAGCGGTAGAGCCTGCAGCTGAAGGGTCCCACTGGGACATATCGCCAACAAAAGCAATAAAGCCATCCTTCACATGAAGGATGCCTTGCTCGATGATTCCCTGCTCAGTAACGATTTTAGCCCCCGAAATCACAAGTTCACTCATTCAAAAAGCCTCCCTGCCTCAGCATCAAGAAGAACGACAAGGTGTGGGTGAGTTTGCAAAAGGGTTGCCGGAATTTCTGTTGTAATCGGACCTGTAAGTGCGCGATGTACGATTTCGGCTTTATCGGCTCCGCGAACGATCAACAGGATTGTTTTGGCTTTCAAAATGGTGCCTACACCCATGGTTAAGGCATGCGTCGGAACTTCATCGATGGAGTTAAAATAACGTGCATTCGCTTCGCGAGTCTCCGCTTTTAATTCTACGCGGTGTGTACCGCTGATCAAGGAATGATCAGGTTCATTAAAACCAATATGCCCGTTATGGCCAAGGCCGAGAATTTGCAAATCGATCTGTTTTGCTTCTTCCAAAAGTTGGTTGTAACGCTCGCATTCGGCATCTAGATCTGCTGAATTTCCGTTGGGGATATGAGCCGCAGCAGCAGGTAAGTCAATATGTGCAAACAAATGCTGCTGCATATAAGCGTGATAGCTCTCTGGGTGATCTACCGGTAAGCCGACATATTCATCTAAGTTAAAGGTAGTGACAGATTTAAAGCTAACACGTCCTTTATCGTAAGCCTTAACTAGCTCCTCATAAATGCCTACAGGTGTTCCACCAGTGGCTAGACCCAATACTGCTTTAGGCTGCATTTGGACAAGCGAGGTAATAATGCCAGCTCCAGCTTCATTCAGCTCTTGTTGATTTTGAAAAATATGAAGATTCATAATCGTCTTCCTCACTTTCATAGATAAGTTATCGAATAGGGGTTTTTGCAAGATGTGATACCTATTTTGATTAATTGTGATAGGATTTTGCATAAAAATATCATTTTTAAAACGAATTACTCTCATTTCAATCATAACTGAATTTTTTCTTATCGGCAACAGGCTTTTTCCTAAATATGAATATTGACTTACATGGGTATGTTTGCCATTCTTATCTAAGATCATAACCATTATTTTGAGCATAGAAGGAGCTTGATTATGAGTAATCAGAGAAACCAACCCGAAGCGATGCTTTTTGACTTGGACGGAACATTATTTCAGACGGAGACCTTACTTCTGCCTGCTTACCATAAGACGTTTGATGAGCTCAGAGCTAAAGGTCTATTTGTCGGTGAAACTCCACCAGAAGAGCGAATCCTGGGGGCGCTAGGCATGCTTCTTGAGCACATTTGGGAGCGGGTTATGCCGAATGAGCAGATTGCAACTCGTCAAGAAGCAGATAAGCTGCTGATCAAGTATCAAGTGGAGGGACTGCAGCAGGGGCACGGCGATCTTTATACAGGAGTGGCTGAAACCTTACAAGCTTTACATAATAAAGGAATTCGTTTATTTGTCGCAAGCAATGGACTCGAAGATTATGTGCGGCATGTGATTGAAGCCAAAGGTGTAGCGCATTTATTTGAAGGATTGTACAGTGCAGGGCAATATCGAACGAGATCCAAGGTGGATTTAGTAAAAATATTGCTGGAAACACATCATATCCAATCGGCTTGGATGGTTGGCGATCGCTCATCCGACGTAGAGGCAGGAATCCAGAATAACCTAACCGTAGCCGCTTGCGATTATGCAGGCTTTCGTGAATCGGGAGAGCTAGAGGGTGCGCATATTCGAATCCGCAGCTTCGCCGAACTGCTTGAATATTTGTAATTAAGGGAAGGCTGTCGCAAACATGGCTAGATGGGCATACACTGTAGAACTTTGATAGATAAAGGGTGCTGATCAGAATGCCTTCTTTTGTAGGAATATTCAACGTTATTAGGAATGAAGGAAATCTGGTGAACGGTGATACTTGCGTAATTGCTCCGACAAGTGCAAGCAAATCATATTCCGGCGGCGGCGGCGGCATAACGGGAGATTTCGGGGTAACCAATACGTTGGTTAGTGCCACGATCACGTTTGACCCAGATGTTATAGAGGCTGGAGCGAACAAAGTCGCAACAGGGACATAGCAGTTAGACAATCATTTGTTAGATCGATTCAGGCTCAGGTGAAATTGAGCAATGAATCGATCTATTTTTTTTGAAGAAACGATATTGACATCAGCCTGTTTAACTTACTATTATGTATATATGAGTAGATGTTCATATATTGATGCCATGTATAAAGCAATTGGCAGCACACCATTCTAAAGGATTGAGTAGACAGGGAGGGAATACCATGCAGCATCAAGAGTCTGAAGTACAATCACATCAACACAAAGATCATTCTAATTGCAGCGGTCATGAGGGTCACCAAGGACACGATCACGCTCACCATGGACATCATCATGGACATCACCACCATGGCCACAGCGGAAATAAACAGGGACTCCTCATTGCGCTATGTATAACAGCGAGCATCATGATTTTAGAGTTTGTAGGTGGTTTATGGACCAATAGTTTGGCGCTGCTCTCGGATTCAGGCCATATGTTAAGTGATGCAGGCTCTCTTGTATTAAGTCTCACCGCTCTTTGGTTCGCAGCCAAGCCATCATCAGCTCATAAATCCTATGGCTTTCATAGAATTGAAATCTTAGCGGCTCTATTCAATGCTGTCACACTTTTTCTAATAGCAGGGCTCATTATCTGGGAAGCAATTGGGCGATTTATGGATCCTCCTACTGTTGCCAGTGGTTCAATGATGCTCATTGCATGCGTCGGTTTAATGGCCAATTTACTTAGTGCCTGGGCACTTATGCGTAAAGGGGATGTGCATGGCAATCTCAATCTGCGCAGCGCTTATCTGCATATTCTAGGTGATGCTTTGGGCTCTGTGGGAGCTATTTTAGCAGGTGGGGCTATGCTGATCTTCGGTTGGTATGCGGCTGATCCAATCATTAGTATCATTGTGTCTCTACTTATTCTTAAGGGGGCTTGGGCCGTCCTGAAATCGACGATTCATATATTGATGGAGGGAACTCCCGCAGCTGTTTCTTATGGGGATGTCAAACACGTGTTGGAGAGCATTGACGGTGTTATCAATGTACATGATTTACATATTTGGACGATTACTTCAGGCCTTGATTCCCTGAGCTGCCATTTACTCATTGCCGATGATCATGATAGTCAAGTAGTTCTCCAGAAAGCTATTCATCAAATAGAGGAACGATTTCAAATCACTCATGCTACGATTCAAATTGAAAACTCAACTAACGCCCATCCAGAACTAAAAGTATAGCTAAAACAAAGCGCTAAGGAGGGATGATCATGGAAAAAATATGGATAGAAGCAAGTGAGGGTGAGGACACATGTACTTGTACAAGTGCTGACTCGGTACAACTTATGCAGGAACCTCAAATAACGGAGGAGCAAGCGGTAGGGATTGCGGAGGTATTCAAAGCCTTAGGCGATCCGACAAGGGTTAAAATGATCTATTACCTGCAGCAAAGAGAGCTATGCGTGCATGATCTTGCAACGCTTCTTGCGATGGGGCAGTCGGCTGTTTCACATCAGCTACGCTACTTGCGGGATTTGCACATTGTCAAAAGACGCAAAGTGGGGAAAACGGTCTTTTATTCGTTAGACGATGACCATATTGAGCAAATTTTTGTTCAAACTTTGGGACATCTTCAGCATATGTAGGCCGGAAGCTGGCTAGTCTTTTAGCTGACGCTTCCGATTGCTTGCGTTATGATTCGGCTTTTTTTTCTTCCGATGTTTGTTCTTCTATTTTTATTTTCTTTTGTTTCATCATCCAAACAGCATATTCAAGTGGCCTTGTAACCGCCTTCTGATAGATTGAATGTTGACCAATTTTGCGAAATACTTCTCGTGATGGCTTAGGATTTACTTCGAGCAGCCAAACATTTCCTTTGGGATCTACGGCAATATCCATGCCTAACTCGCACAACTTACCGAATTTACTTTCCAAATAGGCAGCGAGCTTATACGCGAAGCTGTTCATTTCTTTCTTAATTGTTTCCATTTTTTCTTCGGAAGAAAAACGGTAGGCTAGCAATTTATCCTGGGTTACTGCACTTCCACCGCCGTGAAGATTCGAAGTGATGCTGCGATGAGGACCAATACGGCCCGCACAACCGGTCACTTCCCACTCGCCACGGCCATTTTTCTGAATTAGCAAACGATAATCATGCACACGGCCATCTCTCAGTGTTAGCTGTATTCCTTGCTGAACCACATAATCGGGGCTCAATTTCAGGGTATGCAGTTTGATCGCAAGCTGTTTTTCCGTCGCGCGGAATGGAGCGATGATGGTTCGTTGCTGATTCCTTCCTTGTAATAAGTAAAGATCAGAACCGAGCTGTTCAATTCGTAATATTCCTCTTCCACCTGTGCCATTCTTCGGTTTTACATAGATTAGCTTATGCTTCTTTAGAAACTTCAGCAGCTCCTGCACGGAGCTATATCGGTCAGTAGCAGGTAAATAGGGGCGAATGTTATCATTCTCTGATAAGGTTTGATGCATCGACCATTTGTTAGCTAGTGGTTTGCTTAAATAGGTAAGCATGGCATGCCGATTACGAAATGCTTTGAGCATCTGATAATTTGCCGCCGCTTTATACCGGCAGCGATCATAAATAATAGGGGGAAAAGAAGTTCGCTTGCGAATCCATTTCCCCAGACCGGAATCATACGTCAGCGTACGAACGGCGTTGTCACCTTCGACGTCATCCGGAGTAAATACCTCAACCTGCACACCAAGTTTCTTGCCCTCCCTACTTAGCCGCTGAAAGTAAGAAAGCTCTTCGAGCCGAGATTTGCTTAAATAGATAGCGAGTACGCCCAGTCGTTTCGAAGACAAGCATAATCACCTTCTTCTCCCATGATTAATCAAGTAAAGGCTGTAACGGATAATGCGTTCGAGTGATTTTTGACGAATTTTGGGTTCATCGAATTTCATTGGTTTAGAATTAGCTTCGAAGAACCAGATGTGTCCTGCGGTATCAACACCAATATCCATAGACATTTCACCAAGTTGATTGCCGGATGACTTCTCAATTTGCGCAGCGAGTGTAACAGCGGCTTTGCGAACTCGCGTCAAAATATTTTTGGCTTCCGTGGCACCAAACGCAGACGTAAGCAGTTTGCGTGGCTCGTCAATTGATCCGCCGCGAGGTACATGTGTCGTGATGCTGGCTCTACCCGCTACACGAGCTCCAATACCGGACACACTCCAGACACCTTTGGACGTCTTCTGGACCAAAGCGCGTAAATCGTAAGCACGCTCTTTGTATCTCGTTAAAGCGATACCTTGCTGCACGATGTAATCATGGGTACCACGGTGTTTATTCCATTCATTCCATAGCTCATCAGTGGAATTGTGGTAGCTATAAGCCATCTTCTTATTTTCTTGGCGGCTCAGCCGATAATTACGGCGGCCATTTGCAGTCGTTAATCGATCAATGCGCATAATGCCTCTCCCTGCTTTACCTTTTACTGGTTTTAAGTAGAGTACGGCATGTTTACGCAATAGCTGAGTTAGATCATTTGCCGAGTTCAATTGCTGCGTATCGGGCATGTAAGGTTTGCTTTCTTTGGCGCTATTTAACCATCCGAACAAGGTCCATTTGTTGAAGAAGGAAGGATTGAATAACTGAATGCTGGAGCTGCGATTGCATGCTTGAATGGTTTGCTGGACCTCAGGCTTCATTTCCATCTTGCGATAGGGAATACGATTGTATACGACTTGTGGAGCGGGAACGAGTTCCCTGCTCCATTTTTTGGTTTCGTCATTAAAGCGATAACCATATATTTCGGGGCTGGACAAGGTGAAGTCCTTCGTGGTCACGATGTAAACATCAACACCAAATTGTTCGCCAGTTTGAATTAAATCCCTGAAATTGTCCAGATTGCCGCGAAATACACGCTTACTATCCTTAACGGTGAGAATGGCAAGAGTAGGCTTTTGTCCTATCTCATGAAGGAAGAAGCCCATTAGTTTTCCCTCCTAGAGCGGAAGCGACTCAAAAAGAGGCAGTGCTCGTAAATATTTTGTAAAGTAGCGACGTCGCCTTCTTTCAAAGAGGGATGTTTGAAAATGGATCTCCCCGGTTTGGCATTTGCTTCGAACATCCAGATTTTCTCATTTTGATCAATACCGATATCGAATCCGAGCTCTCCAAGTAAATGGTTATAATTATTCTCGATGCCCTCGGCGAGCTTAATAGCCGTTTCTTTGGCATTGGTAAGCACTTGCTCCGCGCGAGTGCCGTAGATTTGACGCAGTACCTGTTCTGGCGTCATCAATTGACCGCCGTTGCGTATATGGGTGGTAACACTGCCTTTACCAGATTTTTTCGCCCCGATTGCAGCTACAACCCAATTGTTATTGCCGTTCTTCGTCAAATGGAAGCGGAAATCTATCGGACAGCTATCGATTTCAATGAGACGGATCCCTTGCTGTGCAACATAATTCGTGAGGCGGCCACGTCCAGTTCCAAGCATTTGCATTAAACCATCGAATTTTCCGTAACGGATGAGAACGTTTTTACCGCCTTTGCGGTACCGAACAAAGTAACCTCGCTTAGGATTATACGTTACGCGGAAAATACCGATACCTAGGCTCCCTGCCGTGGGCTTCAAGTAAATGAATTTATGTTTATCAAGCATTTCTTTAATTTGATCAGCAGACGGATTGATCCGGGATTCTGGGACGAAGCGGAACGCATCATCGCCATCTAACATTTTGTAAACGTCCCATTTATCAAAGAAGCTCCAGTTAAAGAGGGGAACCCCTCTTCGTACAAATCGTTCCTTAAAGCCTTCCATACCTGCAGATTTCTCTGCTATACGGCTAGACAGCCGATTATAGACAACATCAGGCAATGGGAATGTTTTGCGTACCCAACCTCCGCCTTCTTTCGGAATAATGCCTGTAACGGTTTCTTGAATCCAATTAACGCTCTTGGGGCTGAAAGCGAAAGCGAAGGACTTTGTTGAGGCTGTACTCATAATTTGGCGAATGAATCCAGTTTTTGTACCGAATGGTGATGTACCGCTCACTACGTTGGTTAAGATACCAATGACTGGGCCGATGCGAAGTTCTTTATTATTGTTATTGGCTACGAACACACTCCCTGTTCGAGGAATGCGTAAGGAGGCCATCAGGGAAAGCGGAATGTACATATGCTGACCACTTTTTTTGATCAGACGGATCGGTAGGGTCGCTTTTTTACTGCCAACCTTTACAGTTATCGATTTATTGCCGGTTAACCGTAAAGCTTTGACGAGTTCACTTGTTAAGTAGACCGATCTATCTGTTCGTTGTACGGCGTGGAGCATACACGTTGTCAAACTCATTAGGTTACCCTCCTAAACTTGTTGCCCTACGGGGCTTTCCGTGTCAAAACAGGCAGAAATGACCATCTGCCTACTTTGGCACATACCAGCAAAGCCAAGCTCAACTCAGCTTTTTGTGGAGTAAGAATCCAGCATAATGTATGGGGTTTGCAATGGATTTCGTGCGTGCTTTCTCGTTACGCATTCGTGCGAAAATTGTCCTGCCCGGCTTCGAGTTCACTTCAAGAATCCACACGCGACCACAGGTGTCAATCCCTAGATCAATACCAAGCTCAGCCAGTCGCCCGTGATGAGCTTCCAGAAAAGGGGGAATTCGGCTTGAAAGCATATCGAGTGTGGCTATAAGCTCATGTGCCTTCGAGTCTCCAAACTCCTTGGTAAGGAACGAGGTCACATCTTCAGCAGTGCCTCCGCCATGTAGATTGGAGGTGATGCTTCCAGGTTTGCCAATACGTACGGCCATGCCGGTACTTTCCCATAACCCACGGCCGTTTTTTTGTACGAGGGAGCGTACATCGTAAGCCATGCCCTCTGTTGAATGGAGAGTTAGGTATTCTTGTATCAGATAAGGTCGCATACCAATCAGGTTGCGAAGCCAAAACCAACACGAATCAAAGTCTTTAAAATCACGCTCTATGGGGTGATTATGGGCATCTCGCCCTTTTATATGAAAAGAGCTGTTATCGTCCAATGTGCTTATCTTGTGAATATGCAATGCACCTCTGCCTTGGCTGCCACCCTGTGGTTTGAGGAAAACATCGCTTCTTGTACGAAGCCATTTTCTCAGCCCTGTGCCACTTGTCAGCATGCTCGTTTGAGGTAAGTAGAGATGCAAAGCGCTATCTTTCTGTAGGATCTGACCCACTTCCCACTTTCCGCTCAAACCATATCCTAGAAAACGAATATGGGGTTTCGCACGCAGCTTGCCAACATGGTAACGGTACTGCCTATAGCTGTGTTTACTGCTAAAGAAGCATCGATCATAGATAAGTGAAGGCAGAGGGAAAAGTTTCATGACCCATTCTTGAGTTTCACTCAGGTAGGTATAACCTCTCACCATTTCTTGCTTCCAATCGATACGATTCGGTGAGAAGACGAACACGTCGAGACCCTCGCTATCACCATAAGAAGTGAGATGCTCATAAAAGTCCGAACTCGCAAAAGGCAGCTTTCGATTCTGTTCCGTCACCATTATCCCTAGCAAGGGACGAGTTGCGCTTAACCGCATGTTTTCACCTCAGAACTTCGCTAAAAAACGCGCATACTGCACGATTTGTTTAACAGACGGTCTAATTTTCCGCTCATTGTTAAGAGGGGTATTATCATCCTTGGACGGCTTGGAGTTCACTTCGAGCAGCCAAACTTTACCCATTTTATCTACAGCAAGGTCGATTCCTAACTCACCAAAATGATTGGGAATTTGTGTTTCAATCCCTTTGGCGATGTCTAGAGAAGCTTTGCGCAAACGTCCCGAGACGGAGACACGTGTTGCTGACGAAAACGAAGACTTAGCAAGTGCTCCAGGCACGGTCGTAAGACTGCCGCCACGAGCCAGGTTAGAGACAAAATGCTGCGTTCCTGCAATTCGACCAACAATAGACGTTATGGCCCATTGCCCTTGGGCTCCCCTCTGTACAAGAGCTCGGAAATCAACAGGGTTACCGTCGGAAGTGATGAGATCGAGTCCTTGTTGTAATTGATAACGTTGTGTCTTGAGCTTGCCGGATAAGGCTTGGAACACAGCGGTTAGCGAGGAGAAAGATTGTTTGCGAACCCCAGCGAGGTTCGTAAAATGACAGGTAAAGCCATCTCCTGCTTCCTTGCGAATGCGAATGATCCCTTTACCTAAACTTCCGGTAATCGGTTTAAGGAATAAGACCGGATGACGTGCGGCCATGGATTTCAACATCTGATAGTTTTTAAAGAGATAGGATTCGGGTAAATATCCATGGAGGGTGTTATCTTTGCGCAAGGCCTCGAATACTTCCGTTTTGTTCAAATATTTCTCATTAAAGATATCAGTGGCATGGCGAGCTTTGGCGTCTTTCATGAATTGTTGAACATTGGCCATATTTTCGTATTTGCGCGAGGTAAGTCGATTATAGATGACATTGGGAATCGGAAACGTTTTTTTGCTCCAGGAACCATTGGAATACGAATACGCGGATAGCGTTTGGGCATTGGCACGCATTTCATCAGGCGGAAAAAAGCACACAATAGCCCCGAAAAGGTCACACGCGTCCGTCATTTCTTTACAAAAAGCGGTGATAGCACCGAATGGACGATCATTTGAGCTAGCATAAACCCGGCTAATCATTACGCCAATCAAGGGTCCGATCGACAAGGTGCTTGCGTTTTGCCTATAATGGAGATTGAGTTGAGCCCCATGATGAAGTCCGATTTTGGAAGCTAGAGCAGGGTTTACACGTAAACTGTTCGACGTTGAGGCGGTGACAATTTTGACATCCTGCTTGGCAGAGCCAAATCGCATAGTAATCGTTTGATTGGACGGAACTTTCCATTTTTTTGCAATGGCTTCACTTAGAACAACGGTCCGATCATCCAAATAGATGCTGGTGCCTTGAATGGATATTCCAACTTTCGTCCGGGTCAATAGCGAACACTCCTTCCAGCATCAAAAATGGCATTGCTGCTTAAGCAAAGTAAACTACTCCATCATATGAGGACATATTTCCCTTGGTGCCTAGGCATCTGTCCGAAAGTGCCCTTTTATTCGTTGAGAAAGTACATAGGCCATAACAAATAAAAATCAGGAGGAAATAAAATGAATGTACATGATAAGGCTTACGAATTGGCAAAAGCAATTAAGGAAAGCAGTGAATACAAGGATATGAAGGAATTCCGCTCCATCATTAACGGTGATGCAGCCAGTAAGAGCTTGTTGGAAGATTTTCGCAATCGTCAAAATGAGCTGCAGCAAAAAATGGCAGGGGGCGACATGCCGCCGCAAGAGGATATGGAACAATTGCAGAAACGATATGAGGAGCTTGCTCTCAATCCACGTATTAACCAATTATTCGACGCGGAGCGTCGATTGTCGATCGTACTGGAAGATGTGCAGCGGATCATTGCTGAGCCGTTAAAAGCAATGTTGTAATAAAAAAGAGTGTATCCCTCGTAGAGAAGTCTAGTCATCTAGTCGTCTAGAAGTCTACTCCTGGGCTGCACTCTTTTTTTAGTAAACAAACGAAGAGTAGGGATGCCTTTTTGCTAGGCTCGCTGTTGCGAAATATCTCGAAACTGTCTATAGTAAAAGGGTATTTATTAGGAAATGAGGACTTGAAACCGTTATGGCAAAAGCAAAAATCACGGAGCTCGATATCGTTAGAGCCTTCTCCATCCTTGCAGTCGTTCTGATTCATGTTACCGCGGACTGGACAGTGGATCCGGCTTTGAAGGGGAGCAGCACAGAGCTGATCATTTTATTTTTGAATAAAATAAGTTATTTCGCTGTCCCGCTGTTTATTTTTCTGAGTGGCATTGTATTATTCTACATTTATACGGATAATTGGAGTGCGAAACAGGCTGGCATTTTCTATTGGAAACGTGTCCGCCAAGTGTTAGTTCCTTATATCGTTTGGTCCTTCTTCTACTATATATATAATCCTTGGCTTTGGACGCCGGGGCACCCCATTAAATTTGATCTACGTGTTTTTTTAGAACAGTTAAAATGGGCAGATTCCGGCTATCACTTGTATTTCATGATTATTATTGTACAGTTCTACCTGCTGTTTCCGCTGCTAGTGTGGGCTGTTAGAAATGCGCCATGGTTCCGCAGAACGCTGGCACTTTGGGGACTAGCCATTCAAGCGGGCGTTTACATTTACAGCCACTGGTTCGGAACGATTAGTCATAAACCAGAACTTTGCATAACGTATTTCGGGTATTTCCTCGTTGGCGGTGCAATTGGCATGAACTACGGCGCCTTTCGTTCTTGGATGGATCGGAACAAAGGTTGGGTGATGCCAGCTGCATTCCTCAGTGGTTTGGCCTATGTGATGCTTTACCTATTGGGACTAAAAGGATATAAGTTTGAAAATACGTGGTACGAAATTTTATGGCTTCTCTATAGCATTGGCATTGGTGTAAGCTTTATCTGGATTGCGAAATGGCTTCTCCAGAAATCAACCAGAGTTGCACGCTTCTTCGTCTCGCTAGGCTCGGTGTCATTTGGTGTCTACTTGATGCATCCAGCGTTGTTATCACTATGGAAATATAAAGTAAATATGCCTGGCTCGATTTTGCTTTTTAACGTGTATAACGGGATCGTATTTGTGCTGATTGTTGCGATACCGTGGGTACTCACGCTGTTATATAGAAAAGTAAGAAAAGTGTTATCGATATGATAAAGATGAGGACCCAGTTGGTTGGGTCTTTTTTTTGTTTACTTCACAGTCGCACGATTCCTACGATTAAAAAAATAGTTCAGATAACTTGTTGTCAGCTGAGGAGGGAAGTGCAGGGTAGGCGAATAGGCTTGGAAACCGCACTTTCGGCAAGCACTAGCGGTTATTTATTTGAAAATTTTTCTCGCGTATTGGATAATTGCAGTAACGGATTGTTGGACAGAATGGTTCAGTGAAGTCGAGGTTGTTCCGCTAGTAACAGTTTGTCGACCATATCGGTGGAGACTTTCTAAATATATTCTACATATAGAAGAAAGGTTGTTGAAGGATGAACGAAATCATTTCTTTATTGCAAAATCATCGCTCAATTCGTAAGTTTACGAATGAGACAGTAAGCTCGGAACAGCTGGATGCTATTCTGACGGCTGCTCAAGCGGCATCTACATCCAGTAATATGCAAGCGTATAGTGTTATCCGCGTTACGGATAACGGGCTGAAGAACCAGATTGCTGAGCTAGCCGGCAATCAAGCTTACGTCAGCGAGTGTCCGCTGTTCCTCGTGTGGTGCGCGGATTTGCACCGCTATGCACAGGCTGTCCACCGTCACGGGGACACCCCGGTTACTGGCAACGCTGAGAATTTCATCGTTGCTACGGTAGATGCGGCATTAGCTGCGCAAAATGCTGCGATTGCCGCCGAGTCACTCGGACTCGGCGTGGTGTATATTGGCGGGCTGCGCAATAAGCCCGCTGAGGTGTCTCAGCTGCTGGGCTTGCCGCAGCTGGTGTACCCGGTCTTCGGCATGTGCATCGGCACGCCGGATCAAGAGCCGCTGCAGCGGCCGCGGCTCCCGCGAGAAGCCGTATACCATGAAAATCGGTATACGGATAACGAAGGAGCGGTCGACGTGTACGACGAGAGCATCCGCGACTATATGAAGGTTCGATCGGGCGGCAAAGTCGATACGACCTGGTCCAAGGATATGGCCGCCAAAGCGCAGCGGCCGAGAGAGCACATGAAACCCTTCCTAAGCTCCCAGGGTTTCGAGGTTGAGTAAGTCTTTATCTTTCGCTTTGAACATATAAAAAGAACTTGTCTCATACAATGAAAATAGGATGAGATAGGTTCTTTTTTTATCTAAAGCGAAAGGAGTGATCATTTTGAAAGGCTTTAAAAATGTCGTCTACATGAGCTTAACGTTAGGCATGCTATTTTACTCCATTCCCCAATTGGAGTTTCGAGATGTAGGATCGCTGCCTATGGTGTTTAGTAGCATTTGGATCGTAATGGCTCTGCTTGTGACAGCCTCTCATTTGCATCAAATACTTGGTGTGGATGAAGAGAAACGCAAAGAGATGAGCCGCATCAATCGGATGAAAAAATGGCAGTTGGAGCAGCTTGTTCAAGGTCGTCGGAAACTTCTGCAATTTCGCAAGTAGCAAAGAAAAGATTTCCATTTTGACAACGAACATATGTTTGTTATAATACAAATAAAGCATCCAATCCAATAGGGTTGGATTTTTTATTTAGAAAAAGCTGATTTCATTGTTCTTGCGCTTTGGAACGATTATACTAGTAGTACAGAGTAATACAGGAACAAGCGAATGAGGTGTAACAGTTGGATACACAATCCGTGGATACGTTAACGAAACATGAACAGATTTTGCGCTATATTGAAAGCTTGAAGCTTGGCAGCCGGATCTCTGTTCGCAAAATTGCCAAGAACATGGAAGTCAGTGAAGGAACGGCTTACCGAGCTATTAAAGAGGCAGAGAATCAAGGTCTGGTCTCAACCAAAGAGCGAATCGGAACCGTAAGAGTCGAGAAAAAACTGCGGCAGAACATTGATAAGCTCACATTTGCTGAAGTCGTGAATATGGTCGATGGGCAAGTGCTTGGCGGCTCACGAGGACTCCATAAGACGCTGCACAAGTTCGTTATCGGCGCGATGGAACAGGATGCTATGATGCGCTACATTGAGGCAGGTAGCCTTCTTATCGTTGGTAATCGCAACCGTGCCCATATCTGTGCTTTGGAACAAGGCGCAGGTGTGCTCATTACGGGGGGATTTAACACCAGTACAGAGGTGAAAGTCCTTGCAGATGAACTGGAACTACCCATTATTTCGAGCAGCTACGATACATTTACAGTTGCCTCCATGATTAATAGAGCCATATACGATCGATTGATCAAGAAGAAGATTATGCTTGTCGAGGACATCCTGGCATCAGGAGCTTCCTTATATGCCCTTAAGGCAAATAGTACACTGAAAGACTGGCAGCGCATGTCAGAGGATACAGGGTACAGTCGTTTTCCTGTCGTAGACGAGTGGAACCGAATTATTGGAGTTGTGACCTCGAAGGATATGGTGGGTGCTAATTCTCTACAAACGGTAGATAAGCTTATGACGCGCAGTCCGCTTACTGTAACGCCCCAAACTTCGGTAGCATCTGCGGCCCACATGATGGTGTGGGAAGGCATTGAACTGCTGCCAGTTGTGGATACAAACCGCAAAATACTTGGCGTGCTTAATCGCAGCGATGTGCTGAAAGCCATGCAGTATATTCAGAAGCAGCCGCAGAATGGTGAAACGTTCGAGGATTTAATCTGGTCCGGACTGGAAGAAGTTAGGGATGAGAAGGGGTCGCTGCAGTTTCATGGCGTTATCACCCCACAGATGACGAATCATTTGGGGACGGTATCGGAAGGTGTTCTTACAACACTGATGACCCAAGCAGCCTATCGTATCGTGCAGGAACATAAGAAGGGGGATCTCGTCATGGACAATATGTCGACCTATTTCTTAAAACCGCTGCAAATTGACTCCAAAATAGAAATACGACCCACCATCATTGAGGTGAGCCGTAAGTTTGGCAAAATTGATGTAGAAATTTATCATGCTGGGACTTTGGTTTCCAAAGCGATGCTAACCGCTCAAGTCATTTAACGCAGCATGCGATCGAAGTGCCCGTGATTGCGAATGCCGGCGAATAAGTTGAACAGACCTAGCAAGACCAGCACGGTGCCGAAGATACGGCGAAAGCTGGATTCACTAAAGAAGAAGATTTGGGTGATGGCAATCAGAACGAGCATCAAACCCATGCAAATATTCATACGGGCCGAGAATAAACCGCGTCTGGCTGGGTCACTTTCGCGTCGAGACCGGAAGCTGAAATACAAGGATAGCGCTAGCAGTATGCAAATAAGGGAGAATAAAGTGATTTGAATGGCGAACATGTATGATCCGTCCTTTAGGCGAGTTTAATGTTTACTTTAGCGATTTTAATGGAAGATTGCAATATTCTATCACCTAAAAAGTCCTCAGGACGGTTATGTTCGTTTCTCTTGAGCCGTAATCCAGACAGTCAGTTCGGTTTGAATCAATACGATGGATTTGACCTCAACGACATATTTTTTATCATGCAAAATATAGGTCCGCTGGGTAATAATTTTTTCATAAAGGGGCTGTGAGTCCCGTACGAACGCGGCCTTTTGGCCAATAACGAGCTTGAGCTCGCTTTTAATATCGCTCTCAATTTCTTTCTGAATATCTTCACTAATGAGTTCTTCCTGATTTTTCGGAACTAAATGTACGTTGACGACATTAATTAAGGATTGCTTATTTTTTGTCTTGTTTAAGTTGTCGATATCGGCATGCAAATCACGATTTTCTTGCAAATATTTATGCATCTCCACATATAGTTGCGTGTAGTTATACTGATGAATGCTCATATAGACCGCGCTCCCAATGATAGCTCCCGAAAGCATCAGTCCTAAGCTCGAAAGCAGACGTTGATATCGGGCAAAAGGAGGGATCCTCAAGGCTGATTGCCCCCTTTGCAGATCATTTGAATGAGTGAAGTGCCCATCTGCGCGCCAATAAAGGCAACTATAATCAGAACGATTTGCTTAATAGCGGGATTCAAATGCCCTATAGCTACATGGCTTTCAATATAGCGTATCGGATCAATCGTGCCGCCAACGGCAGCTACCATGGCCCAGATTTTAATGTTCTCTGCAATGGTCAGCATTTTTTCCGTCGGTGATTGAAGCGTGAGCACGGCTGCTATTCCACTTAACATGCTGCCTCCAAATACGACCCCGAATGCAATACAGAAATACACGATAATATTTGCCCAAAAGACATACATGTCCTTATCGCTTCCTTTCCAGCTAAGTTAAAGAGGACAAACTCTCTATACTTAATGTATGGGAATGCCTAGCACCAATATGATAAAATATAAGGAATAAAATGAAAGAAGGGAGGACATGCTGATGAGTTCGTTTGTACACTTGCATGTTCATAGTGAATACAGTTTATTAGACGGTGCGGCACGTATGGAGGAGCTTGTTTCCCGAGCGGCTGATCTTGGCATGACCTCTCTGGCATTGACAGATCACGGTGTCATGTACGGGGCCATTGCCTTCTACAAAGCCTGCAAACAGCGAGGCATTAAACCAATTATTGGTTGTGAAGTCTATTTCACAGCGGGATCTATTCGTGATAAAGGGACTAGACAGGAACAGCCGATCTATCACCTCATCCTGCTCGCCAAAAATTTTCAAGGCTATCAGAATTTAATGAAGCTCTGTTCAATCGGGCATTTACAGGGCTTTCACTATAAACCGCGTATCGATTTGGAACATTTATCCAAGCATTCAGAGGGACTTATTTGTCTGAGCTCCTGCTTAGGCAGTGAGGTTTCTCAGCATTTGCTTCACAATCGTCACGATGAAGCCAAAAAAGCGGCGGAGCGCTATCGTGATATTTTCGGCGACGACTTCTTTCTGGAAATTCAAGATCATGGAATGATTGAGCAGAAAAAAGTGATGATCTCGATGATCGAGTTGAGCAAAGAAACCGGAATACCGCTTATTGCCACGAATGATGTGCACTATGTGACTGAACCAGATCACGTGATGCAGGACATTCTCATTTGTATTGGAACTGGCAAAACGGTGGAGGATACAGATCGGCTTAAGATGGGGACGAGTCAGATGTATTTGAAAAGCGAGGAGGAGATGAGACGTTTATTCGTCCATGTACCCGAAGCGCTTACGAATACGGGCGTTGTAGCTTCACGCTGTGAACTCGAACTGGAGTTCGGTAAATCTATTTTGCCTAGCTTTCGTCCGATTCCAGAGCACCTCACAGCTGGAGAATATTTGCGAGAGCTCTGTGTGCAGGGGCTAGAGCAGCGTTATTCTGCTAAATCTGAGTGGCATACCGCGGATTCACCGCTGCGGAAACAAGCGGAAGAACGTCTTACTTATGAGTTAGGCGTTATTGAGAAAATGGGCTTTTCGGATTATTTCTTAATCGTATGGGATTTCATCCGTTTTGCGCATGAGAAAAGGATTATGACAGGGCCGGGTAGGGGATCTTCTGCCGGAAGTCTAGTTGCTTACGTACTGCGCATTACGAATGTGGATCCATTGAAATATAAGCTGCTGTTTGAACGTTTTCTTAATCCTGAGCGGATTACGATGCCAGATATTGATATCGATTTTAGCGATGAACGCCGGGATGAAGTCATTGATTACGTGGTTGCCAAATATGGGCACGAGCATGTCGCGCAAATTATTACCTTCGGAACGATGGCGGCCAAAGCAGCGGTTAGGGACGTCGGACGCGTATTAAATGTACCCTATGGGGATGTTGACCGCGCTGCCAAGGCGATTCCGAATCAACTAGGTATGACCTTAACGGAAGCACTGCAGGTTAGCTCTGATTTAAAGGGGCTGGTCGCAAGACAGCCCAAGACAGCAGAATTGCTTGAAATGGCGATGCGTGTTGAAGGAATGCCGCGTCATGCTTCAACGCATGCTGCTGGGGTTGTCATTTCCAGAGAACCGTTAACACAGTATGTGCCTCTCCAAGAAGGCACGGCTCAGACAGCTCTTACCCAGTATACGATGGAGCATTTGGAGGCCATCGGACTGTTGAAAATGGATTTTCTCGGCTTGCGGACGCTGTCTATTATAGAACGAACGGTTGATTGGATTGCACAGATGGAAGATGTGCGCCTCAACTTTGATATGCTGGACATGGATGAGGATGCTGTGACCTACGGTATGCTTAGCAAGGGAGAAACGACAGGCGTCTTCCAGTTGGAGTCCACTGGTTGTCGCAAAGTGCTGAAGGATTTGAAGCCTTCTGAATTTGAAGATATTATTTCTGTTGTGGCCTTATACCGTCCAGGTCCAATGGAGTTTATACCGAAGTACATTTATGGAAAGCACGGACAGATGGAGGTCGTCTATCCGCACCCAACGCTAGAACCTATCCTAAAGGATACGTACGGCATTATCGTGTATCAAGAGCAAATTATGCAAATCGCCTCATCAATGGCAGGTTTCAGCTTAGGCGAAGCAGATTTGTTAAGACGAGCGGTGTCCAAGAAGAAGCGGGAAGTGCTGGATGAAGAACGGGCACATTTCGTTTCGGGCAGCTTGCGTCAAGGTTTTAACGCCGATGAGGCTAATCATGTGTATGATATGATCGTGCGTTTTGCTGATTATGGTTTCCCGCGGGCGCATGCAACGGCTTATGGGGTGCTGGCCTTCCAAACGGCTTATTTAAAAGCGCACTATCCAATTTATTTTATGGCTTCTATGTTAACGGCTGTTATGGGGAATCATCGGAAGGTAGCCGAATATGTGGATGAATGCCGACGGGTGAAATTGGCTGTGCTGCCGCCTGATGTCAATGGCAGTGGAACAGTATTTACACCGGATCCTGCGGCCGGGGCGATCCGTTTCGGACTTGCTGCGATCAAAAATGTAGGCACTCAAGCGATCGATGCTATTCTTAATGAACGGAAAAAGTCACAGTTCGAGAGCTTGCTTGATTTCTGCAGACGTGTTGATTTACGCGTATGTAATAAGCGAGTAATTGAATCGCTCATTCAAGGTGGAGCCTTTGACACTCTAGGCGGGCATCGCGCTCAGCTGATGGCTATTCTCGATGAAACCATCGCCTCAGCAACCAAATGGCGCAAGGAACGGGATGATCTGCAGCTTCACCTCTTCGGCTTCGTTGAAGAACCAAACTGGGAGGTGGAAGTTCCGAACATACCTCCGATGCCGCAGAGCAAACAATTGGAGCTCGAGAAGGAACTTCTCGGCATGTATATATCTGGACATCCGCTTGATGCCTATGCGGAGCAGCTGGGTGAGATGGAAGCAGCTATGCTTCATCAGCTAGCTGAGATGCCAGATAACAGTGAGGTTCTTGTCGCGGGGATGATCCTCTCGAATAAGACGATCGTCACGAAGAAAGGGCAACCCATGGCTTTCATGGAGCTGGAGGATCGCATCGATAAGGTCGAGGTGGTGTTGTTCCCTGAGACCTGGAAGAATGCGGCTCCGCTCGTGCAGAAGGGCAGACTCGTCCTCGTCCGGGCGAAGCTGCAGCTTCAGGACGAGGACCCGCCCAAGCTGCTCGCGGAGCAGCTTGTCGCGCTGGACGACCCTGCGGGTGTCCAGCGGCTCCGTCGGCAGCCAGGGGCGCATAGGCGATCCGCTGACGTAGTCAGCGGTCGGCCTGCGCGCACGGCTGCCATCTCAGGCGGCGCACGCAGCGCCGCCGCTGTCACACAGGCGGCCCCTGCAGGGGGCCGCCAGGAGTCCCGCGCTGCGGCGCAGCCTGCGCGCACGAACGCTGCGGAGCCGAAGGCGCAGCGGGTGTTCGTCAAGATCTCGGCTGACTGCGAGCAGCCGGATAAGCTGCTGCAGCTGAAGGCGCTGCTGAAGCTGCATAAGGGTGCGCTCGCTGTTGCGCTTTTCTACGAAAGCAGCAACAAGCTCTTGGCCCTGAGCGACCAATATTTGGTCGATCCTTCGAAGGATTTGTTCCGTATGATTGAGACCATCATGGGTAAAGATTCGGTCAGAGTGAAATAAAGATTGCATCCTCCGCATATGAATAGGAACCCGGCATTTCAGGGGCTTAATACATGCGTAGGAGGAGACTTATGACCGAACAACATATGATCCAGTTGCTGCAAAGACGTGGTGTAACGGTAGAGCAAATCTCTGAAATTGTGTTCAAGCTGCAAAAGCCCTATAATGATCAACTATCGCAAGAAGTGTGTATCGAGAGTGTGCTGGCTGTTCTCGCCAAGCGGGAAGTGCAGTATACGCTTTATACGGGCATTGCTCTTGATGAATTGGCAGAGAAAAAGCTGCTGCCCGAGCCTTTGCAATCGATTCTAGAAGCGGATGAACCTCTGTTCGGCGTCGATGAAACTCTTGCCCTAGGCATTGTTCATGTATATGGAATGATCGGCTTAACTAGCTTCGGCTATTTAGATAAGGAAAAAATGGGTATTATCCGAACATTGAATGATGATAAAAGTTCTGTGCATGTTTTTCTGGATGATTTGATCTGTGGTTTAGCGGCTGCCGCTTCTGCCAGAATCGCTCATCAGAATGAGCATGCGCCTGATTATAGCAGTAAATTACGTCTGGACTAGCTCAAAAAAGTTCAGACTTCACTTTTTTTCATGAACGTGCTCTGTTGCGGGAAAAAGAGAAATTATGATATCATTATTCCATTGTGTGCGCCTATGCTTATGTAGGATGTTAATTATCATCGTTGCTAACTTGCCCTAATCCATGTAGTTGCACGTCATAGGAGGTTTTTTTTTCATGTGGACGGTGATATACATAGCTCCTACCGCGAAGATTGCAGAGCGGATTAAACAGAGGCTGACGGAAGAAGGATTTCTCGTACAAGTTCGGGGTATCTCCTTATCCAAAAACCAGTTCGAAATCGTCGTACCAGAAGGCGAATTAGAGGAAGTACAGGAAGTGCTCAATTCTATTTTACATAGATAATGAAAAGTAGAAGTAAGTAACGTGGCTTGTCAGAAGTTCAAGATAATAGCCAAGTAGAGGTGGAAATGTGCTAAAGGATTTATTTCAAAAGCGTAAATATGCAACGATTCCTTCCGAGAAAACAAAACGGGAAATTCCTGAAGGTTTAATGAATAAATGCCCGAAATGCGGTACGATCCAAACGAGCAAAGAGCTTGAGAAAAATCTAAAAGTCTGTACAGCTTGTGGCTATCATTATCGATTAAGCGCATTGGAACGTATCCAACTAACGCTCGATGAAGGTGAGTTTTTGGAATACGACGCAGACATGATCTCCGAGGATCCTCTGGAGTTCCCTGATTACGTAGAGAAATTGGATAAAGCGAAGAGCACAACGAAATTACAAGATGCAATTATGACCGGGGAAGGTACGATTGGTGGCTATCCGGTTATTGTTGCGGCTATGAGTTTTGACTTCATGGGTGGATCACTAGGCTCCGTTGTTGGGGAGAAAATAACCAGAGCGATCGAAGCTGCCATTCAAAAGAAAGTTCCAATTATCATTTACTCCACATCAGGTGGAGCTCGTATGCAAGAAAGCATTCTAAGCTTGATGCAAATGGCGAAGACAAGCGCTGCTTTGTCCAAGCTCGGTGCGGAAGGCGGATTGTTTATTTCTATTATTACAGATCCGACTTTCGGCGGTGTATCTGCGAGTTTTGCTATGTTAGGCGATATTATTATTGCTGAACCGGCTGCACCATTTGGATTTACAGGTCGTCGTGTTATTGAACAAACAATTAAACAGAAGCTGCCCGACAATTTCCAGACATCTGAATTCAATCTCGAGCATGGTCAGCTCGACAAGGTCGTGAGCCGTAAGGATATGCGTCCTACGTTAATCAAGCTGTTAGACATGCACGGAGTGCAGGGGGAGGCGACTTATGGCGGGTGAAATGCCGTTTGAACAGCCGCTGGCGGAACTAAAGAAGAAGATTGCGGAACTGCGTGCTTTTGGCGCTGAGAAGCAAATTGATTTTTCAGAGGAAATTCGCCGTTTGGAAGAAAGATATGCTGAACTCGAAGATGAGCTTTATGCGAGTATGTCTTCTGCTGAGAAAATGCAGTTGGCTCGCCATCCGCAAAGGCCGACAACGATTGATTATATTGGAACTATCTTTACGGATTTCATAGAGTTTCATGGTGATCGCCTATATGGAGATGATCTTGCGATTGTAGGTGGATTAGCCAAGTTGAACGGCATTACGGTTACGGTGGTCGGTCATCAAAAAGGGAAAGATACGAAGGACAATATTGCTCGTAACTTCGGTTGTCCACATCCGGAAGGATTCCGTAAAGCGCTGCGTTTGATGCGTCAAGCGGACAAATTTAGACGACCTATTGTAACGTTTATTGATACCAAGGGGGCATTCCCTGGGAATGCTGCAGAAGAGCGCGGCCAAGGAGAAGCGATTGCCAGAAATTTACTGGAAATGGCCTCTTTTCGTGTGCCGATCATCTGTATTGTTATTGGGGAAGGTGGCAGTGGCGGCGCACTCGGCTTAGGTGTAGGTAACAAGGTATTAATGTTGGAGAATGCTATCTATTCGGTTATTAGTCCCGAAGGCGCGGCTTCCATCTTATATAAAGATGCTTCCAAAGCTTTACACGCGGCAGAAGCAATGAAAATTACTGCGGATCATATCTTGGAGCTTAAGGTGATCGACGGTATTATTCCAGAGCCTAAAGGTGGCGCACACCGGGATTTAGCAGCACAAGCAGAATTGATCAAAACAGCTATCTGGGAACAGCTTCAGCATTTGCTAAGTATGAACGAACAGGAGCTGCTCGAGGACCGTTACCGCAAATTTAGAGAGATCGGCCGGTTCACATTCACTCAGGAGGGAAACCATGCGTAAAACGAAAATTGTCTGTACCATTGGACCTGCAAGCGAATCACAAGAGAATTTGAAAAAACTTCTAGAAGCGGGAATGAATGTTGCCCGTCTTAACTTCTCCCACGGAGATTTTGAGGAGCACGGCGCACGTATCCGCAACCTTCGCGCTGCATCCGCTGAGACAGGCAAAGTAGCAGCTATTTTGCTTGATACCAAAGGACCGGAAATTCGTACGGGGAAATTGAAAGAAGAGCCGATTGAGCTTGTTCAGGACAAGCACATCATTTTAACAACAGAAGAAATCTTAGGCGATGCAGATCGTATCTCAGTTACGTATTCGAATCTGCCGCGTGACGTTGCTGTTGGATCTACCATTCTAATCGATGATGGTTTAATTGGCCTTTCGGTTGTTGATATTCGTGGAACTGAAATCGAGTGCCGTATTGTCAATGGCGGAACGATTAAAAGCAAAAAAGGCGTTAACGTACCAGGTGTGAAAATCAGTCTTCCGGGTATCACGGAGAAGGATGCCAACGATATCGTCTTCGGTATCGAGCAAGGCGTAGATTTCATTGCGGCTTCGTTCGTTCGTAAAGCAAGTGATGTTATGGAAATTCGTGAATTATTGGAAAGACACAATGCTTCACATATCCAAATCATTAGTAAAATCGAAAACCAAGAGGGCGTTGACAACTTAGACGAAATCCTTGAAGTATCCGATGGTCTGATGGTTGCTCGTGGGGATCTTGGGGTTGAAATTCCAGCTGAAGATGTTCCTGTTGTCCAAAAACAAATGATCAAAAAATGTAACATCGTAGGTAAGCCGGTTATTACGGCAACGATGATGCTCGACTCCATGCAGCGTAACCCGCGTCCAACGCGTGCAGAAGCAAGTGACGTGGCTAATGCGGTGTTCGACGGAACGGATGCTGTGATGTTGTCCGGTGAAACAGCTGCTGGTAAATATCCAGTTGAGTCCGTGCAAACGATGGCTCGTATCGCTGAGCGTGCGGAAGCAGCTTTGGAATATAAAGAAATTTTCCTTCGTCAAGCGCAAGCGCAACAAGTTACTGTGACCGAAGCGATTTCTCAAGCGGTAGCTAACTCAGCTTTGGAGTTGGGTGCGAAAGCGATTTTAACGGCTACGGAAAGTGGATATACAGCTAGAATGGTATCCAAATACCGTCCGAAATCACCAATCATCGCAGTTACGCCTAGCGAACAAGTCATTCGCCGCTTATCCCTCGTATGGGGTGTTATTCCGGTGATGGGAGTGCAAGCGAAAACGACGGACGAGCTGTTCAACCTTGCGGTTGAAAGCAGCATCAAAACAGGTATCGTGTCTCTAGGTGATATCGTTGTCATTACGGCAGGTGTACCTGTTGGACGCTCCGGAACAACGAACTTGATCAAGGTTCATCACGTAGGTGAGATGATTGCCAAAGGAACGGGTATCGGCATGCAAACAGCGACGGGTATCGTGGTAACGGCTCGTACACCAGAAGAAGCGAATGCGAAAATGGTAGACGGTGCTGTACTTGTAACGGTATCGACGGACAAAGAATATATGCCAGCTGTACAAAGAGCTTCAGCGCTGATTACTGAAGTGGGCGGAATCACTTCCCATGCGGCAGTAGTTGCTTTAAGCCTAGGAATTCCGGTAATTGTAGGCGTTGAGAACGCAGTGGAATTAATCAAAGATGGCACAGAAGTTTCGATCTATCCAGAAGTTGGCGTTATCTACTCTGGTCAAGCGAGCGTTCTGTAGTATAGCAAAGAGTGAAGCGAGAGTAGTCTCGCCTTCACTCTTTTTATTTTATAAACTACGGCAGCTTATGCATTCATACCCGTCCCGAAGGTAGTATACGAGCTCAATCCCCACAGCAAACGGAACGAGAGCACCTTATTTAATGTAAAACCACGTTTTCAGATGATTAACGGAACGAGAGGTCGCTATTTATTCGAAATGAAGGGGAAAAGACTAAATTTTACTGAAATAGCGTCACGTAGTTCCGCTTCATCCTTCCAAAAGGCTGAATTCAGCGAAATAAGGCTTCTGGGTTCCCCTAAGCGTCAAAATGTTGCTTGCGTACCGAACAAATCCTCGCTAAGAGATCATAAAGAGAGAATGCGGGACCTAGCATCCGCTCTAATCAAGTGCATAGACCCCATCAAGTAAGATTTAGGTATTTCTTCCAATCTGAGTACACACATTACTCCAAAGCACTCCGCCTCACTCCGCAACATTTATCATCTCCGCCTCGCTTCCCAGCACTCCGTATCACTTGCATCACTCCAAAGCACTCTTCAGCACTCCGCATCATTCCCTAGCACTCCCCAGCACTACCCATCCCTAGTCCCAGCTGTGCTATAATTGTTTTAAGACTTGTTATTGGAGGAATACATCATCATGACTCAGGAGCGCTGGCATCAGCATCAGTTTCGTGTGAGATATGAAGAAACGGATCAAATGGGGGTTGTGTACCATGCCAACTATTTGACGTGGTTCGAGATTGGGCGGACCGAACTTATCAGGGAGCTTGGATACCCATATCGGCGAATTGAGGAGAAGGGACTTTTGCTGCCGCTTGTTGAAGCGGAGATTAAGTTCAAGAAGCCTGCTCGTTATGATGACTTGGTATGCGTGAACACACGAGTGATTGACATGAGCAGTGTTCGGCTCCATTTTGCCTATGAAATCCGTAAAGTTTCGGAAGAAATGTTGGCTCTAAACGAAGATTCTGCTGCACAACCTAATGGAGAATTACTTGTTACTGGAGCAACTCGTCACGTTTGGGTGAATCCTTCTTGGAAGCCAATACGTATAGAGAAGGAAGCGCCAGAATTATGGCAGCTGTTAGCTAAGTATTCATAAAAGGGGCTGAGCTTATGTTTCGTATCATTCTTGCCATTTTAATTCTAGTGCCTGCCATAGAAATTACGCTTCTTATTACACTTGGGCATTTTATAGGCGGCTGGACAACATTCGCGCTTATTATAATAAGCGGCTTCTTAGGTGCCTATTTCGCCAAGCGGGAAGGGCGCAAAGTGCTGGAGTATGCCAAGTTTGAGTGGTCTCAGGGCCAACTGCCTGCACAGCATTTGTTAGATGGAATCTGTATTTTCATCGGAGGCATTCTATTAATTACACCGGGGTTCATCACGGATATTTTCGGATTTCTACTTGTTTTTCCTTACACGAGACCGATCTTCAAGGTTATGCTGCTTGCACTGATTCAAAAACAAATCGGCAGAGGCCGTATCAATATCATAAAACGTAGATAAAAACAAAGGCTCGGCCACCCCGTTTATTTGGGAGGTGCCGAGCCTTTTTGTATATAAGCCGCCATATCATGAAAAATTCTTGCGCGATAGAACGCTGCAATCAGAATAAGAGTCACAGGACCAACAAGAAGTCCGAGGAGTCCGAATAGTTTTAATCCAACGAACATAGCGATTAACGTAGCAAGAGGGTCTAATCCGACCGAGGAGGCGAGCACCTTAGGTTCCATAATCTGTCTGGCAATCACGATGACACCATACAGAACACTAAGACCGATTCCGAGGAAATAGTCACCTTGCGCAAAGAAAACATACAAAATCCAAGGCACCATGACCGCACCTGTCCCCAAATAAGGCATGAGGTCCGCTAAGCCTGTTAACAAACCGATGGTTATGGCATAGTCAACGCGCAAGACCAGCAGGCCAATGATAACCACAAGAGCGGTTAGCGAAACAAGAATCAGTTGGGCGCGCATGTAGCCGAACAGAGCTTTTTGCAAATCGGTCCGAATCAATTGAGTGGTTTTCACAATCATATCGGAGAAGATCCCTTTATATCGTTTGATAAGCTGATACCAATCTTTACTAATGAAAAAGGTGGCCAGCATAACAATAATGGTGATGGTTGCGATATTTGGCAAAGAAGTTAGAAATCTTTTCAGCGTGTCAAATACATAGCCAATAATGAACTTACTCACGTCTGCAATGGAGCCTGCTGTCGAGGATAAATTGTTGTTGACGGTTTCTTGATATTTTGGGTTATTTTCAAAAAACTGATTGATACGTTCAATCCAATTCTGGAAAGCTGTAGAATTAATGAAAACATTGAATTGCTCCACCCAGAGGTTAATCTGAATCTGCAAGGTATCCGCAAGTGAACCTAATTCTACGACTATATTCGCAACTAGTAAGGTTATGGCCGTAACCATGGCACTTATGAATAACAACATGGATAAGGTCACAGCAAGCCAGCGCGGCAACTTTACCTTGAATTGGAAGAAGTTCACAAGGGGATTAAGCATAAGAGCTAGAATCCAGCCGAAAATAAATGGGTAAATCAGTGGGATAACATAGTAGAAAGCGAGCCCGACTAGAACAATAATTAGTGCCACCCAAATGCCCCTGAAAATCTGGTGAACTAAACGTGGATTCAGGATACCCATGGTCTTTTTCTCTCCTTATTTCAAGTCTTTTCATTGTAACATGATCTTGGATAAATACGGAAATAACATCACCTTTACAAAATCTTCATATATTAAAACAGGGGATTCTGCATTGTCGGTGTAGAGCACGCATAGTACAATGAAGATAAATGGCACAGATAGAAAACATAAGAAAATATAAGTGGAGGCTTTATGAGTATTGCGCGCGAACCTGATTTGAAAGAAGTTAAAGAGCTCAAAGAAGTCAAAGAAGTCAAGGAAGTCAAAGAGATTTCGACCAAGTACTTAAACCGGGATTTAAGCTGGATCGAGTTCAATTGGCGTGTTCTGGAGGAAGCTCAAGATGCGAGCACACCGCTGCTTGAGCGTGTAAAATTCCTGTCAATCGTATCCAGCAATCTCGATGAGTTCATGAGTGTTCGTGTCGCAGGACTGAAGGATCAAATCAAGGCTGGATATACAAAGAAAGACTTCACAGGCTACACGCCTGCCGGCCTTATTAAACGAATTATGAAGCGTACTGCCAAAATGGTAACAGAACAGTACAAAACGTATCGAGAAGTAACGAGACTGTTAACCAAAGAAGGCATTGTGTTTACGGAATTTGAAGATTTGAATACGACACAAAAAAAAGCCATGGATGCTTATTATCATGATATTATTTTTCCTGTATTAACGCCGATGGCCGTGGATCAAAGTCGTCCATTTCCACTTGTACATAATCAATCCGTCTATTTAGCCGTCTTACTTGTGCGAGAAGGGGATGATCCGGATGATGAGCCTTATTTTGCCATCGTTCAAGTACCGAGCAATTTATCCCGTTATATTCCCGTGCCAACACGGCCAAATAGTAAAAAAACAGAATTTATTCTTATTGAAGAATTGATCGAACATCATATAGAATCGCTTTTCAGTGGATACATTCCGATTTCCGTTCACGGGTTCAGAGTGACTAGAAACGCCGATTTAACGCTCAATGAAGAAGGGGCGGAAGATCTCCTTGAGGAGATCGAGAAGGAGCTTAGACGCAGACGCTGGGGCTCTCCTGTTCGACTTGAAGTACAAGAGGGCATTCACCCTTATGCGCTTGCCCAGCTTCAGGAAGAGTTTGAGATTGAAGAACAAATTTTTGAAATTGACGGTCCGCTGGACATCACTTATTTCATGAAGCTGGCCGGTACGCTCAATGGCTATGAAAATCTTCGCTATCCGCGTATTGCTGCCAAATATCCCATAGAATTTGAGGATACGACTGACTTTTTCGAGGTTCTAAAGCAAAAAGATGTACTGGTGCATCATCCCTATGAAACATTCGACGCAGTAACAGACTTCATCATCCATGCTGCCTATGATCCGAAAGTGCTCGCGATCAAAATGACACTGTATAGAGCGAGTGGAAACTCGCCGATTATTCAAGCGTTAGCGAGAGCCGCGGAGTCCGGGAAGCAGGTCACGGTAGTCGTAGAACTGAAAGCCAGATTCGACGAAGAGCGAAATATTGCATGGGCAAGAATGCTTGAAAAGTCAGGCTGTCATGTGGTTTATGGACTTGTAGGGCTCAAAACGCATGCCAAGATCACACTCGTCGTGAGACAAGAAGAGCAGACTCTCCGCAGATATGTTCATGTGGGAACAGGTAATTATAACGACAGCACAGCTCGTCTTTATACAGATGTAGGGCTATTCACTGCAAATAGTGTGATTGGAGAGGATGCTTCCGCGCTTTTCAATGAAATTACTGGCTACTCTGCGCCTCATGATTGGCAGTCTTTCGCTGTGGCTCCTACGGATTTGAAGGATAAGCTATTCGAGCTTATCGAACGTGAAGCTGAGCACGCTAGAGCGGGCAGACCAGCCCGAATTATTGCAAAAATGAACTCATTATCCAATCAAGAGATGGTAGATGCCTTGTATGCGGCTTCGCAAGCAGGTGTGAAGATTGAATTAATTATTCGCGGCGTATGCTGCTTGCGTCCAGGGGTGCCTGGGATTAGCGAGAATATTACGGTTCGGAGTATTGTGGATCGTTTCTTGGAGCATTCCCGCATTTATTATTTCGAAAATGGCGGACTAGTTGATGTCTATTTATCTTCGGCTGACTGGATGACACGTAATTTGACACGTCGTATTGAGCTGATGTGTCCGGTTCTTGACCCTGAAATGAAGAAAGTGATGATTCAAATTCTGAATGTTACCCTGCATGATAATGTCAAAGCAAGAGAACTGATGCCCAACGGGATGTATAGTCGCATAAAAAATGAACTGACCCCTTATCGGAGCCAGTTCGAGGCAATGAAAATTACTTCTTGGAAAAAACTCCGGCTTGGGTCTTAAGCTTCAGCCCCCAGATTTTTTCGAAATCTTTGCTGATAGCCGCGAGTTCCTTAAGCTCCATAATTGGGTTGTGGATACATAACAGCTTGAGAGTTAAGGTCGATTCGGTTTTCGTTGTTAGCAGCTCTTGCACAGGCTGCGTCTCACTATGATCCAAAGCCATTGCTAATTTAAGCAGGGTACCTAACTTTACAATTAATGCCGCGTCGGATTCGATCAATAGGTCCTTGTAAGCTAGGACTTGTTGCTGGGTCCGGTTTTTTGTTTTGTAAGTAGCAATGAAAGAGCAAATAACAATTTCTCGATGACTGAGCCCGTCGATATGCGCCCCTGTCATCATATATTGTGTATGTTTGAGGTAATGGTAATAATGGACGCTGGCTCCAATTCGATGCAAGAGGGCAGCGGTATGCAGGTATCTTTGGCTTCGATCTTCCGATTCGGGTGGAACAGTGAGCGTAAGATAAAGCTGCATGGCGAATTTATCTACATGAGAGACATGTTTCACAGCGGCGTTCGGATGGAGCAAAAGTAAATTATTGATGCTTGCTTCAAGAACATCCTCCTTGATTGGATGCTTAGGATCTAACGTTTCATAGAATAGGCCATCACGCAGTCCTGATCCGCTGATAATGCAAGCTGATGAACCCGCTACTTCGAATATGGTGTCCATAATGATCAGTCCCGGAATGATAATATCTGCGCGATCTTTGGAGAGACCATCTATTTTTTTTCGTTTTTCCAGTGGCATGGAGGATAACAATAGAAGGAAATCACGAAGCTCCCCAGGTTTCAGCGTGTAATTGTGGGCAAGCTGAAGCGAGTATTTACTGCGTTTTTGGCTTATTTTCCCTAGGGTTCTAATCGTTCCGCCTAGACCAATCATAGGCAGATTAGGAGATCCGGCAATCCAAGGATGAGCCAAAATCGCATCTTCAACCATCCGACGAATATCACCCATTTCCTGCTCGGTCAGATTCCCATTTTTCATAAATTGGCGTGTGGTGTTCACCGCACCGAATGGAAAGGAAACGCTGTGCAGCAATTTCCGGTTACGAAGCAATGTGACTTCCGTGCTCCCTCCGCCAATATCAATGATCAAGCCGTCACGAATATCGATGGTATTGATTACGCCTAAATAGCCATATCGAGCTTCTTCTGTCCCACTCAGTACTTCAATATGAAGTCCGGTCTGTTCCTGGAGAATTCGCACAATTTCAGCTGAATTGGCCGCGTTACGTATAGCCGCTGTTGCTACGGCCTTGATTGTCTGAACCTCATGAACTTTGCATAAAAGGGCATAGTGGGATAGAATTGGAACTATGGAAATAATGTCTTTGCTATGTAAAAAGCCATCGGAAGCGATTCGTTCACTGAGTCTAGCGGAATCCTTATGCTCACTGACTACACGGTATGCCCCATTGGCATTAATTTCGTAGATAACAAGTCGAATCGAGTTAGATCCGATATCAATGATGCCGATACTTGCGCTGCTGCTCATGTATTTGCTCCTTTTTCAGAGAAAAATCACTATTACTTTGCCTACATTGTATCAATCTCAACACGACTCGACAAACTTTTCCTCTTGGGTTGCATAAATCGGGGAAATTAACAAAAACTTGTATCGTGTGTTTTGAAGAGATTGTTCAAAAAAACAGTGACGATTTCCGCCAAAAAGATTCTTTATGATAGTGATAATGAAGTTTTATGTCTGCTTTTGTTCACTTATTAAACAAAATACTTTATTATTAAGTTAGGAAAAAAGCAATTTTTTGCTAATAGAGTAGCTAAGGAGAGATTCCCATGTCTGCAACCAAAGGTTTAGAAGGAATTGTAGCCACGACCTCGTCGATCAGCTCCATTGTAGATGGTGTGCTAACGTATCGCGGGATTGATATTGATGACCTCGCAGAAAATGCGACATTTGAAGAAGTTATTTATTTGCTTTGGTTCGGCAAATTGCCTAACCAAACTGAGCTTGAGAAACTGCAAAGCGACCTGAACGCTTACAGCAAGGTGCCTGATGCGGTTATCGACCAGATCAAAGCATTCCCTAAAGATGTTAATTCCATGGCTGCTCTTCGTACAGCAGTATCGGCTCTTGCACTTTATGATGAAGAAGCGAACGATTTGAGCCCTGAATCCAATGTGCGTAAAGCGATCAAGCTGCAAGCACAAATTCCTGGCATTATCGCAGCTTTCGCTCGTATCCGTGAAGGTAAAGAACCGTTAGCGTCCCCAGGATATGCTTCTGTTGCTGCTAACTTCTTGTACCAACTCACAGGTAACGAACCGGATAAAATCGCTATCGAAGCTTTGGACAAAGCATTAGTTTTACACGCTGACCATGAGCTGAATGCATCCACATTCGCAGCGCGCGTTACTGTTGCAACTTTAACAGACATCTACTCGGGTATTACTTCAGCAATCGGCACGCTCAAAGGACCTCTTCACGGCGGTGCGAACGAAGCTGTTATGGCGATGCTGGAAGAAATTGGTACTGTAGAGAACGTAGTTCCTTACATCAACGATAAATTAGAGCGCAAAGACAAAATCATGGGCTTTGGACACCGTGTTTACAAAAACGGAGATCCGCGTGCGAAGCACTTGCAAAAAATGTCCTATGAGCTTGGTAAACTAACTGGCAACCTTAAATGGTACGAAATGTCCATTAAAGCAGACGAGTTGGTCACTAGCCTCAAAGGCTTGAAACCAAACGTTGATTTCTACTCTGCTTCCGTTTACACAACGTTGGAAATCCCACGCGACCTGTTCACGCCGATCTTCGCGATCAGCCGTACATCGGGTTGGGCTGCCCACATCTTGGAGCAGTACGAAAACAACCGTTTGATCCGCCCTCGCGCTGAGTACACGGGTCCGGTTAACCAAAAATACATTCCAATTAGCGCTCGCTAATTGTCATTTTAACTCCATGTGCGGGAAGTTCGGTACCCGTCCTCGGTTAACCCGGGGGAGTACCGCAACTCCCGTCACTTTTGTGTGTTTACCCTCACTACTACGGTGACGAGTTAAATTTCTTAGGAAGTTTCTCGCAGCAGTTATATAGCTAAGTGGAGTGCTTGGCAGTGCCTGGAGAAACGTAGTGGCCGCCTTTAGAATCCTGTCCATACCATAAAATCAATTCAATTGGACAGGATGATAACAGCGGTCGGAAGGCATTGGCAAAAGCACGCAACGTAACGCGCAACAGTAACTTTTTCGATAAACTAATCTACATAAATTTTAGGAGGAACTAATCATGCCACAATTCGAATCCTACGAACTACCAAAAGAAGGTCAAAAAATCACCATCGAGAATGGTGTTCTGCAAGTACCTAACAACCCAATCATCCCTTACATCGAAGGTGACGGTACAGGTCCTGATATCTGGGCTGCTTCCGTACGCGTTCTGGATGCTGCAGTTGAGAAAGCATACAAAGGCGAGAAAAAAATCGCTTGGTACGAAGTTTTTGCCGGCGAGAAAGCTTTTAACAAATACAACAACTGGCTGCCTAACGATACATTAACAGCTATGCGCGAATACATCGTGTCCATCAAAGGACCTCTTACAACGCCAATCGGCGGCGGTATTCGTTCCCTGAACGTTGCACTTCGTCAAGAATTAGATCTTTACGTATGTTCCCGTCCAGTTCGTTACTTCAATGGTGTTCCATCCCCAGTTAAACGTCCTGAGCTAGTTGACATGGTTATTTTCCGTGAAAATACAGAAGATATCTACGCTGGTATTGAGTGGGAAGCTGGTTCCGACGCAGTTAAGAAAGTTATTAAATTCCTTCAAGACGAAATGGGCGTTAACAAAATTCGCTTCCCAGAAACTTCAGGAATCGGCGTTAAGCCAGTATCCTCCGAAGGTACTGAGCGTTTGGTCCGCGCTGCAATCGAGTACGCGATCAAACACGGCCGTAAAACGCTAACTTTGGTACACAAAGGTAACATCATGAAGTTCACAGAAGGCGCGTTCAAAAACTGGGGTTATGAGCTTGCTGAGCGTGAATATGCGGACAAAACATTTACATGGGCACAATACGATCGTATCAAAGAAGCAGAAGGCGCTGAAGCAGCTAATAAAGCTCAAAAAGACGCTGAAGCAGCTGGCAAAATCATCGTAAAAGATGCTATTGCTGACATCGCTTTGCAACAAGTATTGACTCGTCCTACTGACTTCGACGTTATCGCAACATTAAATTTGAACGGTGACTACCTATCTGATGCACTTGCTGCACAAGTTGGCGGTATCGGTATCGCTCCTGGAGCAAACATCAACTACTTGACTGGTCACGCAATCTTCGAAGCTACACATGGTACAGCTCCTAAATACGCTGGTCTTGACGTAGTTAACCCAGGTTCCGTAATCCTATCTGGCGTAATGTTGCTTGAGCACCTTGGCTGGTTGGAAGCGGCTGACTTGATCTACAAAGGTTTGGAAACATCCATCAATAACAAAACCGTCACTTATGACTTTGCTCGTTTGATGGAAGGCGCGAAAGAAATCAAATGTTCCGAGTTCGCGAACGAAATCATCAAAAACATGGCTTAATTCTTTTGAGAAAAGTTGATCTACTAAAAACTATTAGGAGGTACATCTCAAATGGCAATTCGTCGTAATAAAATTACTGTCGTCGGTGCTGGCTTCACGGGTGCAACAACTGCTCTTATGTTAGCTCAAAAAGAACTTGGTGACGTTGTTCTTCTCGACATCCCACAATTGGAAAACCCTACAAAAGGGAAAGCGCTCGACATGCTCGAAGCAGGTCCAGTTCAAGGATACGATAGCCAAATCACAGGTACTTCCAACTATGCGGATGCTGCTGGTTCCGATATCGTTATCATCACAGCCGGTATCGCTCGTAAACCGGGTATGAGCCGCGATGATTTGGTAAACACGAATGCAGGAATCGTGAAATCCGTTTGTGAGAACGTGAGAGAAGTAGCTCCTGATTCCATCGTTATCATCTTGAGTAACCCTGTTGATGCGATGACTTACGTAGCATTCCAAGCACTTGGCTTCCCGAAAAACCGCGTAATCGGTCAATCCGGCGTACTCGATACAGCTCGTTACCTGACGTTCATCTCCCAAGAGTTGAATGTATCCGTTGAGGATGTTAAAGGTGTTGTTATCGGTGGACACGGCGATGACATGGTTCCACTCGTTCGTTACACATACGCTGGCGGCGTGCCAATCGAGAAGCTGATCCCAGCTGACCGTATTGAAGCTATCGTTCAACGTACACGTACTGGCGGCGGCGAAATTGTTAACCTACTTGGTAACGGTAGTGCATACTACGCACCAGCAGCTTCCCTTGTGCAAATGACAGAAGCAATCCTTAAAGATAAAAAACGTATCATCCCAACGATCGCTCTTCTTGAAGGCGAATATGGCTACGACAACCTGTTCATGGGCGTTCTAACTGTACTTGGTGCTAACGGTATCGAGAAAATTCTTGACATCGAGCTTACTGACGAAGAGAAAACAGCTTTGGACAAAACAGCAAACTCTGTGCGCAACGTAATCAAAGTTGTAACAGGTTAATACGTTTTTAGATGAAGGATCAACTACCTATGCGAATAGGTGGTTGGTTCTTTTTTTTGTTCATTTTATTGTGGCGATGCACAATCTTTTGTTAATTTTGTAAATTGATTTCCAACTACTATTCCCAGTTAATGGTCTATGCTACGATAGGCTTAGGCCAGCATAATTGGCTAAAAAATCCATAGGATGGTGGGATTTGATGTTGAAGAAAAGCTTGCTAGGAACAAGAAACTGGAGGAGACTCTGTTTAACCGCAGCATTATCCGTATCATTGTTAGGCATTGTTCCACAAGCTTATGCGGAAGGTCCGAATGACCCCGCGCCATCGATAACGCCGACAACGGCGAATGGCAAAAAGGTGCTGTTTGATAATACGCACGGTCAAACTGCAGGTGCAGCTGATTGGGTTATTGACGGCGGTTTCTCTGATTTTGCTAACGCATTAGGAAATGCAGGCTATTTTGTAAAAGAACTGCGTAAGAGTACTGCGATTACACTCTCCGATTTATCAGCGTATGATGTGTTCGTAATTGGTGAGGCTAATATTCCATACAAGACATCTGAGCAAAGCGCCATGCTGCAGTATGTGCAAGGCGGTGGCAGCATCTTCTTCATTGGCGATCATTACAATGCAGATCGTAATAAAAATCGTTGGGATGCTTCGGAAGTATTCAATGGCTTTCGCCGCGGCGCATGGACCAATCCAGCTGCGGGAATGAGTACAGCAGAGGCAGCTTCGGCAGCGATGCAGGGTGTTGCAAGCTCTGATTGGTTGTCGGCCAATTTCGGTGTGAAGTTCCGTTATAACGCATTAGGTGATATTACAGCGAATAATATCGTGAGCCCATCGCAGGCTTTTAACATTACGAGTGGTGTCTCCACGGTCGCTATGCATGCAGGCTCGACATTAGCGGTTACAGATCCGAACAAAGCCAAAGGTATTGTTTACCTACCAGCGATGACGACCAAATGGGCTAGTGCTGTGGATCAAGGGGTATACAACGGTGGAGGTGTAGCAGAAGGTCCTTATGTTGCTGTTTCCAAAGTGAGTGCAGGCAAAGCCGGATTCATTGGCGATTCCTCACCAGTTGAAGATGCGACGCCAAAGTATAAGAGGGAAGAGACAGGCGGTACGAAAACTACGTATGCGGGATTCCAAGAGCAGAATGACGCTTCTCTTTTAGTAAATATGGTGAACTGGTTGGCAACCAAAGAAAGTTATACAAGTTTAACGCAAGTGCCAGGCCTTACATTGGATTCAGCAACTACTCTCTACTCATGGGAGCAGCCGGCTAATACAACAGAGCCGCAGGCCGAGCCTTGGGCAGCACCTGCAGCTGGTTATAAGTGGTGGGATCCTTCAACATTTAAAGTAGGATCTTACGGATATAGTACCGCCACGAATACGACAGATCCGTTTGCTTTTGTCCATCAAACGCAATTGCCAAATCAGGCCGTTTTTCAAGTGAAGATTATTCTAAATGGCCTAACAGCAAATTCAACAACAACCGGCTATAATCTTGGTATTTATAATGGTTCAGGTACCCAGGTCGCGAAGGTTCAAAATAGTAATGGCACATGGCCTTCTACCTACGGTTACAGCACGAGCTTCTCATTAACTGCTGACGCAAGTGGTCATGCGGAGAAGATTGTGAGTATTCAAATTAATCCGAGCATCTCCGGTTCTGCTAATATGCGATTGAGACAGAACACGACAGCCAAATTTACAGAGGCCGTTACGATCGCTAACGTTCCAGCTGAGCCACTCCCTTAAAACGTTAAGTTGAAAGACCACCGGCTTGATTCAATAGGAAGCGAAAATAACCCTGCGGGCTCATGATCTTGATGAGTTCGTGGGGTTGTTTTGCGTAAATTTAGTCACAGTTATGTGTAGATATAGTGAATTAACTGTATTCATGGGATCGCTTTCTTGTCGGGACTGTTCCAATTCGGTTATACTAAGGAAAACTATTACATAAATTTGCGGAGGTTGTCCAAATGTATCCAGTTATGATTTTTTTACATGTCGTTAGTGCTTTATTGCTTGGTGCGTATGTCATGTTCCCATTCCTAGTGGGACGAGCTGCAACTTTGTCTGGAGCTGCCCAAGAGGGTTTTGTCGGCGTGATAGCTAAGATCAATCGCATCGGTCAATTTTCACTAATTGTAACCTTCCTTACAGGTGGCGCAATGATCAGTCAAGTGGATCCGAAGCCGTCCGTCCTATGGATGATCTCTTCCATAGTTCTTCTTCTGATTGTAGGAGCAATCACTGGGATGATCGGTGGTAGAATCAAAAAGCTGATAGCGAATAGCAAAGCAGGTAAAAGCACAGCTTCTGATGCCGCCAAAATTAAAACATTCAGCTGGATCGCAGCAATCGCTGTAATCGTGGCAGTACTGATTATGACGAATCCACAGCTGCTGTCGTAAGTTTAAGGAAACAGAAAAGAAAGAGCATGTTCATCTTCTGATGACATGCTCTTTCTGCATTTTCGGAACTTGGTTCATATTCGAACAGGTGCGTCCATTAATCCAATGTGATTTCATCTAATGTTTTCTCAAACGATGCACTCATATGCTCGAGGAAATAATCAACTTCAGGCATGTTCATTTTCTGCAAGCTTTCCAGGACTTGCTGCTTCGCGACTACGAATTCGCGGTTGCCAGTAGAGAGCTCAGTTAAGCATTTGATATAAGCTTCGAGCAAGTCGGCGGCTTTCACCCAGCGGTAGAGCTCAGGATCAGGATCTTGAATTAATTTGCGGTAGATGCCGCTGATTTCAGGTGGAATAGTTTGAATAAGTCGTTCAACAGCGACATCTTCGATCTCACGGAAGTTCCGCAATATTTGCTCATTGTTATGCTTCACAGGCTGGGGGATATCCCCTGTTAGTACTTCCGAAGCATCGTGGAACAATGCGATTGATACCACGCGATCCGTTGGTACGTTGCGTCCATATACTTCGTTGGCAATGGTGCATAACATATGCGCAATCGTCGAGACATAGAAAGAATGTTCAGCTACGTTTTCTCTGCGCATGTTCCACATGAGACTCCAGCGATCAATATATTTAAGTCGATATAAGTAAGCGAAAAAGTGATGATTCATCGGGTTAACTCCTCTTTGTTCCAATCTTTTAAAGTGAATAAAACGGCTTATTTGACGCTCGGCGGCACCCTCACTGCCACCTTCCCGGTGGCCGGGGTGTAGACGAGCGGTTGCCCGATCAGCGCGCCAAGATCATCAAGCGCGATCGTGACCAGCCCGTGCTCGCGCAGCACGGGCTGCCGCAGCGTGACGCGCGCGTTCCCGCGCGTCGCTGCCTTCGCATTCACCTGCAGGGTGAATGCCTCTTGCCCGAGGCGGAGGCGAAGCTCTCCGCCTTCCGCATTTGCGCTGCCGCCGAGCTGCGCTGCGGCAGCGGCCGCGTCCACGCGCAGCGGTGCACTGCCCGGCTGCGCCAAGACCCGGCGCTGGATCGAGCGATGCAGCAGCTCCGGCGTGATGCCGGGGCTGCCCGCGTTGATCCGCGGGATCAACAGGTGATCGGCGCTTCGCGTCGCCATCTCTGGTGAAATCGTGAAGGCATAGCGGATACCCGCCTTCGCAACCTGCTCTGTCGCCGCCGGCGACGTGATGCCGAATGGGTACGCCAACGCGTCGAGCGGCTTATCCGTTAAGCCTGCGAGCTTGCCGATGCAAGCTTGCGTATCTTTGTAAACACGCTGCTTATAATCATCATCGTTCTCTGCATCCAATCTTCCTACCAGCGCTGCTTCACCATTTGGAAGCTTGTGATGAAGATTGTTGGTATGGCAGCCAATATCGATGAAGTTCGTGGCATGCGTCATCTCACTGATTTGTTCCTTCGACATGGAAGGGATGTAGGACCCCAGCGGATTCGTTAAGTCATTGGTAATAACGAAGTTCACAGCGGGAATTCGCAAGCTTTTCAAAATCGGATAGGCCGCTGTATAGAAGCTTTGATAGCCATCATCGAATGTTACCAGCACAGCATTGGATGGAACGGTAGCGCCCTCCATGTACTGTTTGAACTCTTCTAAGGAAATAAAATGATAGCCTTTGCTAAGTAGCGATTGAAGCTGATTTTGAAAAAGAGAGCTTGTAATTGTGCTTGAGCTGGTGTCCTTTTCATGCACATGATGGTACATAAGAACGGCAACTTGGTCCTGGTAGTAAATATCCCCGGAGCGCTTGGCCTGCAGCGGCGTAAGCAGAAGGGTGAGCCCAATCAGGCTAACTAGAATCGAAATAGCGATTCTTTTGTACATGTCAGTGAATCTCCTTGTTTTCCTCACAAGAACCGTCGAACTCTTCATGGGAGGTATGTTATAATAGTTTGTAATTATTATTATGTGTGTATTTGAGAGAGGAGCCAGACCTAGTCATGCAGTATTTTTATCAAAGCGTCTACGATTTGATTGTCGAAACTTCCACAAACCTTCCCGGTGATGTACGCCGTGCGGTACAAGCCGCTCAGGAAAATGAGGACAAAGGCACGCGTTCTGCGTTATCTCTATCTCGCATTGCGGATAACATCCATATGGCGGAATGCAATGTATCCCCAATTTGTCAGGATACGGGTATGCCAACGTTTATTATACACTGTCCTGTTGGGGCAAACCAAATTATCATGAAGAAGCAAATCTTAGAAGCGGTTGCTAATGCAACCAAAGCTAGTAAGCTGCGCACGAACTCCGTAGACTCCCTTACAGGTGCAAACAGCGGAGATAATCTTGGGCCTGGTACGCCGGTTGTTCATTTCGAGCAATGGGAACGTGACGATATTGAAGTGAAGTTGATTCTAAAAGGCGGCGGCTGTGAGAACAAAAATATTCAATACAGCTTGCCTGCTGATCTTGAAGGTGTAGGCAAAGCAGGACGAGATCTTGACGGCATTCGCAAATGTGTGATGCATGCGGTTTACCAAGCGCAAGGTCAAGGATGCAGCGCGGGTTTCATCGGCGTAGGTATTGGAGGCGACCGTACAAGCGGGTACGAGTTGGCTAAGCACCAATTATTTCGTCATGTTGACGATGTGAATCCACATCCGGAGCTGCGCAAGGTTGAAGAGTACGTCATGGAGCATGCCAATACGCTTGGTATTGGAACAATGGGCTTCGGTGGTCAAGTGACATTACTTGGCTGTAAAGTTGGCGTAATGAACCGTTTGCCAGCAAGCTTCTTCGTTTCTGTAGCGTACAACTGTTGGGCGTTCCGTCGTCAAGGCGTTGTCTTGAATGCGGAAACTGGCGAAATCAATGGCTGGTCTTATCCAAGAGGGACAGAGGTTTCTTTCCAAGAGGCTTTCGAGGCGAGTGCAGAAGAAGCTAAGAATACGCCAAAAGAAGAGCGCCGTGAGGTTGTATTGACAACGCCAATATCGGAAGAGCAGATCCGCAGCCTCAAAGTCGGTGATGTCGTAGTCATCAATGGTACGATGCACACAGGACGCGATGCGCTGCATAAATATTTGATGGATCATGATGCACCGGTAGATCTGAATGGGGCCGCGATTTATCATTGCGGACCAGTGATGAGTAAGGATGAAGCTGGCGAATGGCACGTTAAAGCGGCTGGACCGACGACAAGCATTCGCGAGGAGCCTTACCAAGGTGATATTATCAAGAAATTCGGTATTCGCGCAGTCATCGGTAAAGGCGGAATGGGACCGAAAACGTTAGCAGCTTTGAAAGAACACGGCGGCGTCTATTTGAACGCTATCGGTGGTGCTGCGCAATACTACGCACAGTGCTTTAAAAAGGTTGAAGGCGTTGACTACATGGAATTCGGAATTCCAGAAGCGATGTGGCACTTAGAAACAGAAGGATTCGCTGCTATCGTAACGATGGATTCACACGGTAATAGCCTGCATGCTGACGTAGAGAAGAATTCACTTGAGAAGCTGGCAGCTCTGAAAGAACCTGTTTTCAAATAATTTTTTAAGCAAGCACTTAACCTTCACCTTTACAAAAAAAATACTGGATTAGGCACGGAAGAAAGGGTTACTATGTAGAGTAGCCCTTTTCTTGTTTTTATTCATGAAAATGGAGAGACTGACCATCGGAGGCTTAATATCAGATGACCAAATTCCGTGCCAAACTAACTTTTATTTTGATTTTATTGATTGGTTGTTCGATGCTGATTGCGGGCATTTTCATGGCTAAGGTACTTGAGAATTCTCACATAAAGTCTTTACAAGACAATATGGAACGCGAGCTGCAGGTCATTACGGCTACTGTTGATTGGAACCGAAAGGGTACCGATGCAGAGTTGATTTCTTACTATACGGAACAAGCCAAACACCTTAAAGAAGCAACGCATGAGAGAGTGACGTATGTTCGAGCGGATGGCAAAGTACTAGGTGACTCTGATCAAAGACCCGAACAAATGGACAATCACTTGAATCGACCGGAGATTGCTTCCGCAGCAGCGAATGGAGTCGGCTACGTTACGCGTTACAGCGATACATTGAAGGAAAATATGCTGTATGCTGCTATTCCAGTGAAGAATGAAGCGAAGGAGACAACAGGGTTTTTACGTATTTCTATGAGCTTGGAACAGGTAGGGAAGTCGATCCGCAGCTTATGGTACTTCCTGATTTCTGGATTGATCATTTTGTTTCTGATCGCAGGAATCGTTAGTTATCGGATTGCGAAAGGGATTACTTACCCCATTGAGAAGATGACGAAAGTAGCCCAGCAAATTACGAATATGAACTACCAATCTCGCGTTCCGGCTTACAGTAATGATGAGGTTGGACAGCTGGGTCAAGCGATTAATCGCATGTCCGAAAGTTTGCAGCAGCAAATGGCTCGGATTCAGGAAAATGAACGCAGGCTTCAAGGCGTTATGGAAAATATGATGAGCGGAATTATGATGATTGACCGTGAAGAGCGGATTATGCTTTTAAATCCTGCTGCGGAATACATTCTTGGTTTCTCCTCACAGGAGCTTCTGGGGAAGAAATATAATGAAGCCAAACAGCAATATGAGTTTACAAAGTTGATACAAGAATGTATTGAGACACAAGATCCAATTCGCGATGAGATGGTTTTCTATTATCCAGCTGAGCGAATTCTCGATATTCATTTGAGTCCAATTGCCCATGAAGATGAGGAATGGTCGGGTGTTCTTATCGTTATTCACGATATTACAGCTGTTCGCAGACTTGAGCGGATGCGCAGTGAATTCGTCGCGAATGTATCGCATGAATTAAAGACTCCAATTGCCGCAGTTAAAGGCTTTGCCGAAACGCTGCTGGCAGGTGCGCTTAATGATAAGGAAACGGCAGTGTCGTTCTTACAAATCATTTTTGATGAGAGTGAGCGGTTGAATCGATTGATTGGGGATATTCTGGAGTTGTCCAAAATCGAATCGAAGCGGATTCCGATGAATTTTTCGCCGATCTACTTGCCTGAATTTCTTGAGAGATCGCTAAGTGTGTTACGAAAAGAAGCGGAGAAGAAGCATATTGAACTGAGTATGCTCGTCGATGACGATATTTATATCGAGGCGGATGAAGATCGGTTACGGCAAATTATCATCAACCTCCTTTCCAATGGTATTGCTTATACACATGATGGAGGCAAGGTAAAAGTACGTGTAGAACCACTTGATATGAATGCAGATGGGGATTATGAACGGCTGCGGTTAATTGTTTCGGATACGGGTATGGGCATTCCTAAGAAGGACTTACCTCGAATTTTCGAGAGATTCTACCGTGTTGATAAAGCGCGCTCTAGAAGCTCAGGTGGAACAGGATTAGGATTATCAATTGTGAAGCATTTAGTTGAGCTGCATAAAGGAACGATTCGGGTCGATAGTGAGGTTGGCGTTGGTACGAGGTTCACGATTGAATTGCCTGTCATACACTAATTTACACAGCGATGATGAAACATTTACATTGTTTTTACAATCATGTGGTAAAATGAGGTTGTGCAATGTAAATATACTGTAAACGCGGGGGATCCCATGGCACAAAAAATACTAGTTATTGAAGACGAGCCAACTCTAGCTCGATTGCTATCGTACAACCTATCTCAGGACGGGTATGATACGAAGGTTGTCGATCATGGTGGCGATGGGCTTCAAGAGGCGTTGCAGCAGACTTACGACTTAATTATTCTGGATATTATGCTGCCTGGACTGAATGGATTCGAGGTATTAGCGAAGCTAAGGCAGAAAGGTAACAGCACACCTGTTATTATTTTAACGGCACGCAATGCCGAGGATGAAGTGGTGCAAGGTCTTAAGCACGGTGCTGATGATTATATAACGAAGCCCTTTGGAGTGGCGGAATTGCTTGCCCGCGTCTCAGCCGTTCTGCGAAGAACACAATCGGAGGACGCGGCAGCGGACAAACTTAAGAGCAATGAGAAAGTGATTCAGGCGGGTGAATTGTTCATTTATCCAGAGAAATATGAAGTCGTTCTGAATGGGGATTCCATTCCGTTAAGACCGAAGGAGTTTGAGGTCCTGCTTTATCTTGTGCAGCGCCCGGGCGTCGTCGTAACAAGGGACGATCTTATGAATATCGTTTGGGGATTCGACTATATTGGCGGCCAAAGAACCGTAGATGTTCATGTGAGCTCGCTTCGTAAGAAGCTGGAAATGAATCAACAGTCTGTTCAAATCGATTCAATCCGTGGCGTTGGCTACAAGTTAGTAGCAAGTATGGTCAAAAAATAATGAGCCTTGGGTGCTGGTTAACAGCGGCCCAGGCTCATTTTTGTGCGTAAACAACGTAAATGCTGTTCCTGAGTGGCTCCGATTTAACTTGGCTTGTATGAGAGAGTAACCACTCTGTTATATGGGTGTGCGTCATGTAGAGTTCGACCTGCTCATGCATCATAGGCAGCTTGGTTGCCTTTGACGAGATGAGGTTGGCTAGAAATGCATCTGCCTCACTTCGGTCTTGCATCATATAATCGGCTAAGCATACGACTCCGCCCGGCTTCAATACCCGCAGCATTTCACCCCAGGCGAGCTCCCTTTGCGCTTCTGTCAGATGATGAAGGGCAAACGAACTGACAACATAATCAAACGTTCCATCCATGAAAGGTATCGCCAGTACATTGCCGAGTTTGAGTTCGATGTCAGCAAATTTAGCTGCGCAAAGCTTGAGCATTTGCTTGGACTGGTCGATCGCGGACATGGTTAGGCCGATTTGCTGCAGCTTGCCGGCTAAGTTGCCGGTGCCTGTACCTACATCAAGCCCCTTAAGGCCATGAGCAGGAGAGATAAGCTGGGCGATTTTGTCTAAAGCTGCTTCGTAGCTTGTATATACGGGAGGGCTGCTTATATCGATGTCGTTCAGCGGGCCCTCTGTGATATCTTCAAATGAAGAAGCAGGCTGCAGCAGCTCATCAAATTGTTGGGCCTTTCGATCGAAATCCCAATGGTCGCGCCAGCTTTCCCTTAGGTCACGCAGCTCCTTGCTTTGCAGGGCTAACTCATAAAGCAGTTCAGTCGGCAGTATGCTGCTTCCTTGAGCGGCTTGGATCATCTGATCCATTGTACCAATGATTTGTTTCATTTCTGTCCACTGTTGAAACAGCATTGAACGCTGCATCTGCAGGGCGCTAAGCACTTCCTCTTGTTGATTTAAATCGGTTTGGGCTAAGGTTTGACGAATATCTTCAAGTGTCATTCCGACTTCCCGTAAAGAAATAATGGTTTGTAATCTCCACGCATCTTGTTCCGTGTAGGTTCGATAGCCATTCTCTTTCTGCTTCGCAGGCTTTAACAGTCCTTTCTGCTCATAGAAGCGAATGGCTCTAGCTGTGATGCCAAGTTTGCGGGAAATTTCGTTAATAAGCATGTATGGTCCTCCATCATGGCACAATTGCATACAATTTTCGCCAGATCAGAAATTTTATTTTTGTAGGTTTTTGTTATACTCTTATATAGTACTAGCTATGAGCAATTGTGAGAAGCCTAACGGTTATACATATCTAAGGCTTATATGACGAAAGAAGTTTTACTAAAGTAAAACTCTAAGGAGGATTATCATGTCAAAAACGTATCGTATAGCAATTATTGGTTGTGGTGGTATTGCCAATGGCAAGCACATGCCAAGTTTGAACAAATTAAAGAATGTAGAAATGGTTGCTTTCTGTGACATTATTTCTGAAAAAGCGCAGGAAGCTGCTGCTAAGTATGGCAAAGAAGACGCTCGTGTATATGAAGATTACCGCGAGGTCCTGAAAGACAGTTCCATTGACATCGTTCATGTCTGTACGCCAAATGATTCACATGCGGAAATCACGATTGCTGCATTAGAAGCAGGCAAGCACGTCATGTCAGAGAAGCCGATGGCCAAAACAGCTGCAGATGCACGCCGTATGGTGGAAGCAGCTAAGCGTACAGGTAAGAAGCTGACAGTTGGTTACAACAATCGCTTCCGTGGCGATAGCCAACATTTGCACCAGTTGTGCTCGGAAGGCGAGCTAGGTGAGATTTATTTCGCTAAGGCTCATGCGATTCGCCGCCGCGCGGTACCTACTTGGGGCGTTTTCCTTGATGAAGAGAAGCAAGGCGGAGGCCCGCTGATCGATATCGGTACGCATGCCCTTGATTTAACGATGTGGATGATGAACAACTATGAGCCGAAGGTTGTACTGGGTACTTCTTATCATAAATTATCCCAACGAGAAAATGCAGCTAATGCTTGGGGACCTTGGGATCCTTCCAAGTTCACCGTTGAGGATTCCGCATTTGGTATGATTACAATGAAAAATGGTGCTACGATTATTCTTGAATCGAGCTGGGCGCTGAATACACTTGAAGTGGATGAAGCGAAATGTACACTTAGCGGAACAGAAGGCGGCGCTGATATGAAAGGCGGTCTTCGCATTAATGGTGAGAAGCACAGCCGTTTATACACGACCGAAGTTGAATTGAATGCTGGCGGAGTAGCCTTCTACGATGGTGAAACAGAAAGTGCACCGGATTTAGAAATGCGCCTATGGATTCAAGCGATCGAGAATGATACAGATCCGGTTGTAACCCCTGAGCAAGCATGTGTCGTATCCGAAATCTTAGAAGCTATTTATGAATCAGCAAAAACAGGGAAAGCTGTTTACTTCGACTAGTTTCGACTATTTCCTGGGAAATGAGAAATCCCCTTCTTCGATATGGTTATCGGAGGAAGGGGATTTTTTGTGCTTCCACATAGGAAAGTTTTAGTTTTCTGTTCCAGAAAACGGCTTTCCTATTGGCGATAAAAACTACATCTAAACGCGGTCGCTCATCTTTGAATGGCTTCGATAGAGGTTTTCTCATATAGTGCTCTTGTTAGTTTTCCGATGCTCACCAGGTGTAGAGCCCGTTCTTTTCTTGAACATTTTAGAGAAATGATGTAAATCAGCAAAACCGCAATAGAGTGCTATAGATTCGAGACTAAGTTCTGTGTTTGCAAGCAGTTCCTTGGCATGATTAACCCGCATGTTGATTAAATACTGGTGAGGCGAGATACCATATCGCTGCTTGAACATGAAACTGAATCTGGAAATGGATAGGCTAGCACGATTCGCCATATCTTCTAATGAAATGGGTTCGCTTAGATGATTGGAAAAGTAAGAAGTAATCCAGTTGAACGAATGTACAGGTGTCTGTGCCGCCTGATAATAAGTCTCTAGTAGTGAAATGATAATTTCCGTAACGAGATGTTGGGTTTTCAGCTGTATGAGTGGGTCCTGTTGCTGGGAATACTCAACAACCTGAAAAAGCGTTTCTTTCAATTTAGATGGGTTAGAGGGATGAACATGCACCGGCATTTGAATTCCATATAGATCGTTGATTGTTGGCTGCATCAGGTTCATATATGCTGATAAATCAATCTGACCGGGTCGGGTGGGGAAGCTCTGTTCACGTTCGGAATTATAACATAAATCAAAATGAATATAAGGCGTAACGGTGTTAGTCAGCCCTTCGAGTATTAGTAAGCTTCCCGGCTGTACGAGACAGAATTGACCCGCTTGAAACATATACTTCTTATGATCTACCCAAAAACAGCAAGTGCCTTCTTGAATATAAACGAATAGGTAATCAAGCAACCTACGCTCCGGATATGACCACGGCTTACGAACAGCAAACTCACTTTGCCTAACAAACGGAACAATCGGATGTTGTTTCAATAATTCGTTGAGCATGCTGAATCCTTTCTAGTACCAATAATCTTTCTTAAGTCTTATTGTAGTCCTTCCTTGTACATATAATCCAGTTGTTTTTGACAATAATAAAACCTTGTTTGACAAAGATTTTGTACCATACGCCTCCTATAATAAAGCTATAATTATACAAAGAGGTGAGCAGAGGATGAGCATTCCGGAAACAAACAATAGTAATGAGTTACCCTCTATGGAAGAGAACTATGAATTGTCTGCGCAGCAGAAAGAAAGTTATCAGAAAAAAGGACATATTGCTCTTAGACAGGTAGCAAACAAGTCAGAAATCGCTTCCTACGAGCCCGTTATTAGTCATTTGGTGAAAGAATTGAATAATCATGACAAGCCGCTCGAGCAGCGAGATACGTATGGGAAAGCCTTTATACAAATCTCAAATCTGTGGGAGAAAAGTGAAGCGATCCGGCGATTCGTATTAGCTAAACGGTTTGCCAAAATCGCGGCTGATTTAATGGGGGTGGATGGGGTGCGAATTTATCATGATCAAGCCCTGTTTAAAGAACCTCACGGAGGTCATACGCCGTGGCATCAAGATCAAATCTATTGGCCGCTCGATACAGACAAGACGATTACCATGTGGATGCCGTTAGTTCCCATTTCCCAAGAGGTGGGATCTATGACCTTTGCATCGGAGTCCCATCTTATGGGCTACATTAATAAAATGGTCATTTCCGATGAGTCCCACCGAACGCTTGCAGGTTACATTGAAGGCAAAGGGTTCGAAACGATGTCTCACGGCGCTATGGAGGCAGGCGATGCAACGTTCCATTCCGGGTGGACACTGCACAGCGCACCTGGAAACCCTACGGACACTATGCGTAAGGTGATGACGGTGATTTATTATGCCGACGGAATAAGAGTAGCCGAGCCGGATAGTAAAGCGCGTGAGAGTGATTTGAAATCGTGGTTTCCCGGTCTTCAACCAGGCGATTTGGCGGCAACAACTTTAAATCCATTGGTTTACAGCCGCTCAGCAAATTAAAAAAAGCTCGCTCCCCCTCATATTTTGAGAAGGGGAGCGAGCTTTTTTATGAAAAGAGCGGTCTAATTCCGAGAGGCTATCTAGGCCATCTTCCACCATTGTATATCGGAAGCGGTTGTGGAAATAGTTGATAAGGTGGGTGTCTTTTCCCTTATGTTGAAATGAGGGAATGCGTTCTCTTTTTATTTACAAAACATTAATACTAGGATGACATGTGGTTAACATTGCGATTATATGATAAACATGTAGTTAAAAACAACAAAAACACATAAATTCCCAAAAAAAATGGAGGAAACAATCTTGAAAACAAATCTCTCATTGAAATCAGCACTTATCATCAGCGTAATGGCTTTGGGAATTTCAGCGTGTGGCACCACCCAACAATCCGCTCCTGCGACTAGCACTCCGACTCCGGCGAAAGAACTGACAGTCGCAGAGATTCAAACTCAGGCCAAACAGGAAGGCAAGGTTGTCAGTGTCGGGATGCCTGATGACTGGGCTAACTGGATAGAAACCTGGGGCGATATGACCTCCCAATACGGCTTAACTCATTCGGATACGGATTTAACAAGTTCGGAAGAAATCGCCAAATTTGATGCAGAAAAGAATAATCCTACGGCAGATATCGGGGACGTTGGCATGGCGTTCGCACCGATCGCGATGGAAAAAGGTGTGACTATGCCGTATAAAACCTCATATTGGAAAGATATTCCGGATTGGGCCAAGGATAAGGAAGGCCACTGGATGGTTGGTTATCAGGGTACGATCTCCATACTTGTCGATAAAACACAGGTGAAAAATCCGCCGAAATCGTGGGAAGACATTGAAAAAGGAGATTATAAAGTTCGAATCTCGGATGTAACCAAGTCGTCGCAAGCGCAGATGGGCGTATTGGCATCAGCGATCGCGCATGGAGGAAATGAGGGCAACATTGATCCAGGCTTGAACTTTTTTGCGAAATTGGCCAAGCAGAATCGATTGGTTTCCAAGGATGTTACGAAAGCTGAAGTGGAAAAAGGAGAAGTGCAAGTTGCTATTCTTTGGGATTTTGTGTCTTTGGGCTTTAAAGACCAAATCGATCCTAATCGTTTTGAAGTTTACATCCCTCAGGAAGGCAGCATCATCGGAGGTTATACAACCATCATCAACAAGTATGCGCCTCATCCGAATGCCGCAAAGCTTGCCCGCGAATTTATTTTGAGCGACGAAGGGCAGATCAACCTGGCCAAAGGCTATGCCCGTCCAATTCGTGATAACGTTAAATTGCCGGAAGAAGTTGCCAAGAAGCTGATCCCTGGCGCGCAGTACAAAAATGCGAAGCCGATCACGGATTTTAAACTATGGGATGCAACATCCAAAAAAATTCCTCAAATGTGGCAAGAACAAGTATTAGTTCATATCAAGTAACGGATTAAATGGATAAGCGAGGTTTGCCCGAATGAATCACAAAGTCACACTGTTTGCCGTCATTGCCCTTCTTCCGTTTGCCCTGCTGATTGTCGGGTTCGAGCTGCTGCCGCTTGCGGCAATGATTCGAGACAGCTTTCTTGCTGATGACGGGATCACATATACGTTCAAGCAGTATAGAACAGCTTTTACTAATCCTTATTTCACCAAAGGAATGCTAAACAGCCTGCTCATTTCTGTTTATGCCAGCTTAATCGGAATCGCGATTGCCATTGTCGCGTCGTATTCGATGTCGCGAATGCCGAAGAAGATCCAAACCATCATGGTGACCTTCTCGAATTTAACGTCTAATTTTTCCGGCGTGCCGCTGGCATTTGCTTTCATTATTATGCTCGGAAACAGCGGAGTGTTTACGCTGCTTTTTAAAGAATGGGGATGGAGTCTGGCAAGCTCGTTCAATCTGTACAGTTGGAGCGGTTTAGTGGCAGTATACGTGTATTTCCAGGTGCCTTTAGCGATTCTGCTTCTATACCCTGCCTATTCCGGTATTCATAAACATTGGCGTGAATCCGCCGCGCTGCTTGGAGCGTCGTCATTCCAATTTTGGCTGCGAATCGGATTTCCTGTTATTATTCCAAGCGTCGTCGGCACTTTCAGCATTCTGCTCGCAAATGCAATGGGCGCATATGCAACAGCTTATGCTTTAGTGGGGGGCAGCTATAATTTGCTGCCTATCCGCATCGGTGCGCTTGTAGCCGGAGATGTCGCCACAAGGCCGCAATTGGGCAGCGCTTTAGCTGTAATTCTAGGATTGATGATGGTTATAGCCATGTGGTGCAATGAACGTATGATGCGACGGTTTAGGAGAGATTTGCTATGAAGACAAAATGGGTGCATATCCTTATCATTTCAGCGACGTTTCTATATCTCTTCTTGCCGCTCGCGGCGACGTTTCTGTATTCGATCACCAAAGAATGGCATCACACGATTCTGCCGGCTTCTTATACCTTGAACGCGTATGAGAACCTGTATACGGATTCCCGATTTTTGCAAGCAGTCGGACGAACCCTTCTCGTTTCTGGGATAACCCTTGTTCTAAGTGTTGTTACGATATCGATCGCGATATTTGTTGTGTTCATGTATTTGCCCAAAATGGAGCGTGTCCTGCAGGCTCTTGTTATGATCCCATTTGCCATTCCTGGCGTGGTCGCGGCCGTAGGGCTAATCAAAGTGTACTCAAGCGGTCCTATCGTATTATCGGGGACGATCTGGATCTTGATTGGAGCGTATTACGTACTGGTTCTTCCCTATATGTATCAAGGTATCAGAAACAATTTGCGTACGATTGACGCTAAAAGACTGATGGAAGCCGCTGAAATATTGGGTGCGACCAAAATCAAGGGTTTCGTGTTCGTCGTAATGCCTAACATGGTGACTGGCATTCTGGTGTCCGCCCTATTATCGTTCTCGATCTTGATCGGCGAGTTCGTTCTAGCCAATTTTCTAATCGGCGGTTACTACGAAACGATCCAAATTTACTTAATGAGACGATTGAATGAAAATGGTCACTTGGCTAGCAGTATTGTGATTACGTACTTCCTGACAGTGGCAGCGATTTCCTGGCTGATGCTAAGATTAGGAAGACGTTTCCAGAAGATAGAACAAATCAAGGAGAAGGTAACATGAGCTACGTCCAAATCGAACAAGCGTTTAAGCAATATGTGGAAAATACTGTCCTGCAGCAGGTTTCACTCCAGATAGAAAAAGGAGAGTTGGTTACCTTACTAGGACCTAGTGGTTGCGGGAAAAGCACACTGCTGCGTGCCATCGCCGGACTTGAAAAGCTGGACGGCGGGACGATTTGTGTAAACGATCACGATATCTCCCACCTGCCGCCACAGCGCAGAAATGTGGGCATGGTTTTTCAATCCTATGCCTTGTTTCCTAACATGACGGTCTTCGATAATATTGCTTTTGGCCTAAAAATGCGAAAATGGCCTCGAAAAGAAATGACCGAAAAGGTAAAACAAGTGATCGAGTTAATCCATATGTCCGATAAAGCATCCTCTTATCCGCATCAATTGTCCGGCGGGCAGCAACAGCGTGTCGCTCTTGCCAGAGCGCTTGTCACGGAACCGGATATTCTGCTTCTGGATGAACCCTTAAGCGCATTGGATGCAAAAATCCGGAAGAACCTGCAAATCGAGCTGCGAAACATTCAGCGAGAACTGAAGATGACGATGATTTTTGTTACGCATGACCAGGAAGAAGCGATGACGATTTCCGATCGCATTTTTATTATGAACGGCGGAGAAATTGTTCATCAGGGCAAACCGGAAGAGATATACGCTTCACCTAAAAACGAATTTGTGGCCCGCTTTATCGGCAGCTACAATGTATTGACGAATCGGGACCTGTATCTTTTAACGGGACATTCAGTAAAGCCAGGGAACTACGCCATTCGCCCGGAGGTTATGGAACTGCATCCGCTTGACTCGTTATCTGAACAACAGAAGTCTGGCATGTGGATATCAGGGATCATCAGCAGTATGACCGTTCGCGGCAATGTGCGCCGGTACTCGATTCTGGCGCAGGATGTAACCTTATGGGTGGATGAACTGAACGTTCCTCATAAAAGCGCTGTGGACGAAGGATTGTTTATTAAGGTGTGGGTACCGGTGGATGAATGCAACTTATTAGAATAGAAGGTGATAGGGATGTCAGTATTGTCGTTAGAAAGAAAAACCTTAATTCTTGATCGATTGCAGGCTTACGGCAAAGTGAACGCGGCGGAATTAGCCAAGCTGATCGATGTATCGATGGAAACGGTACGACGCGACCTTGATATGCTGGAGAAGGAAGGGTTGCTCAAGCGTGTGCATGGCGGAGCTGTTAAAGTCAATTTCCAATTGGGCGAACCTCCGTTCATTCAGCGAAAAAATGTAAGTCTGGAAAACAAGAAGATAATGGCCCGGAAAGCCGCGCAGCTGGTAAGAGACGGAGACACCATCGTAATGGGAGCAGGAACCACGATACTTGAGATGGCGAGTGCGATTCGCGGTGTAAATAAGGTAACGATTTTGACCAATTCGGTTCCGACAGCCAATACGCTTCTAGACTCCTTAAACCAAAGTTTATTTCACGGAAAGGTGATTCTACTAGGGGGAGAATTAAATGCGGAACAGTATTCAGCTAACGGTTCTGTATGTGAAAAAATGCTGGATTTGTTTTGTGTGAACAAAACCTTCATTTCTCCTGGAGGCATCTCGCTTTCAGGTGTAATGGAATACACATTGGAGGAAGCATCCATATCGGCAAAGATGATTCAAGTGGCTAAAGAAGCGATTATCCTAGCCGATCACTCCAAAATCGGTGCGGAAGCTTTGTGCAAATTTTCAAAACTTGATCAAATTAATGCAATCATTTGTGACCTTGATGCGCCGCAATCGTGGGAACCATTTCTGGAAAATATCGATTGGATCACAGCGGACGAGGAAATTGACGAACATTAGCAAATACGAACAGAGCAGGCAGGGGGATTTTGAAGGTGAAACAAATAAGGGGCATTTTGTTTGATAAAGATGGTACTTTATTAGACTTTTATTCTAGTTGGGTCCTACTGGCGACGCAAATGGTAGATTGTTTATTAGAAAAAATCGGTATAACCGATCATCCTCTGATAAAAGAAAGATTACTTAACTCTATCGGTTTGCATGGAAATCATGTAGACCCCCTAGGTTTCCTGGCAAGCGGTACCACACAGGATATCTTTGAAGCGTTTGTTCATGAGCTAAGGGAAATAAATGTGAATCAGGATAAGCTGGAGCATTTGGCTGATTGGATGACCACTGAGTTATATAGATTAACAAGAGAAAATAGGGAGAATTTAAAACCGACTGCTGATTTACCTCATTTACTCGAAATACTTCGCCAACATGGGATGAAAATTGGCGTTGCAACGGCGGACGATCGAGATTCCACGAATTTCTTTTTAGACAAGATGGGTATTCGAAGTTATTTTGATTTTATTGGTACTTCGGATTACTACGAGAAAAAACCGAGTCCCAAAATGATTCAAACATTTTGCGAGATTGTTCATATAAGCGCAGAAGAAGTCGCCGTTGCTGGTGATACCGTTGTCGATCTTCAATTTGCTAAGAATGGATCAGCGGGCTTGGCGATCGGTGTTCTTTCTGGTGTAAGCGGAACAAACGAGCTTAAGGAACTGGCTGATATTATTTTAAGCTCTGTGGGAGACATTATTGCGGAGGACGGCCGTTTGATTTGGCAGAATGAACTCAAATAATGCGAGATTGGACATTTGTATGGATTGCAAGCATATTTGAGGTCTGTTGGGTAACTGGATTGAAGCATGCGGATCACTGGTGGTCATGGCTTGGAACTATAATTGCTATTTTTGTTACTTTCGATATGTTAATTCGTTCTTCAAACAAGTTGCCGATTGGAACCGTATATGCCGTCTTTACTGGACTTGGTACCTTTGGGACTGTCGTGGTGGAGATCATCGTTTTTGGAGAACCATTTAGTTGGGCGAAATTATTCTTCATTCTTTTATTACTGGCCGGTGTTATTGGACTAAAAGTGATTACGAAAGAATTAGAAGAGGAAGGAGCTCAAGCGTAGTGGCTTGGATTTGCTTAATTTTCGCAGGTGCTTTTGAAATTATGGGAGCTTTAAGTTTAAATAGACTAAACAAAGACAAGAGTTGGAAGTCCATCATCTTGTTGATCGGCTGTTTCTCCTTGAGTTTTTTACTGTTATCACAAACGATGAAAACCATTTCTATGGGGACGGCCTACGCGGTTTGGACCGGAATAGGAACGGTTGGAAGCACGATAGTCGGTATGTTTTTATATGGTGAGTCTAAAGATTGGCGGCGGTTATTATTTATTAGTATGGTCGTTATCGCGGCCATTGGCTTGAAACTAGTGGCGTCATAACAATTATATTGTCTGAATTATCGGAACACTGGAGGAGAGAATGTGAAAATCGGTTTAGAAACAGAGAGCTATCATCTGCAATTTATTACCGGACGCATGGATATTTTTCAATTTATTAGAAAAACGGCTGAATTAGGTTTGGACGGGGTTATGATCAATATTGTGAAGTGGCCAGGTTTACCGGGTTGGGGGACTCTCGCCTCGTTCGAACCGGATTATTTAAAGCGAGTGAAGGCTGAAATTCAGAAGTACGGATTTTTTGCGGAAATTGATACGAACGGAACGGATCCGGAACACTTGTCGCAAGTGATCGAGGTTGCTCATCAAATCGGCGCAGATGTCATTCGAACATACACTTGTATCGGAGAATATGACCTGGAGAGTCTGAAAAAAGCTCCTGGGAACATTGGGCAAATTGTGCCTTTGCTTCAGAAATACAGAATTAAATTAGCCGTGGAAAACCATGAGACAGAGCTGACGAGCGAGGTCATCCAAATTATCGAGGAAGTCAACAGTCCTTGGGTAGGAGCGCACTGCGATATCGGCAATGGCATGATGGCATGGGAAGATCCGGTTGAAGCTGCCAGAAAACTTGCTCCGTACGCGAATACTACCCATTTTAAAGACCACATCATCGTTCATGACGGCGAGGATTACCGGGTATGCGGAGTTCCTGTCGGTACAGGTAATATCGACACGGAACAAATTTTTAAAATACTGGTCGAACAATCGATTCTAACACGGATTAATGTGGAAATGTGTTTCCCTTACGCAGCATCCTTCAAGAGAGAGCCTGGAGCCGGCGGCGTGTTTGAAGTCGGTGAAGGAGCGTTCGAAGTTAAGCAGCCTCCTTATGCATTGACGGTCATCAAACCGCTTGATTATTATTATCCACCGGAGGAGCTTTTGGAAAAAATGCTCGATGACCAAGAAAAAGGCGTGGAACAATCCGTTGCGTATACGCTGGCTTTAAGAGATAAGTATTGCCGATAGCAATAGAAGAAAGGAAAAAAACGTCTCCATTCCCACTTGCGTAGTGGTTTTGGAGGCGTTTTTGCATGTTATTTTGGGATAGCCCCTTTGTGAAGATAAAATGCTCACAAACGATTCTTCTCCTGCTGTCGGAATTTACCTGGTGGCAGCTTCTTCTCTTCCATGAAGGTACGAGAAAAATAATGAACAGAAGAAAAGCCTGTGATTTCGGCAATTTCTTTAATTGAAAGCTCGCTTGTCAGAAGCAAGTGGGCTGCTTGGCGTATGCGTTCACTTCGAATGAAGTCGGTAAAAGTCTCATGTATGCCCTCTGAGAATAAGCGTGATAGATGACGTTCGGAGACGTTGAGATAACCAGCAACATGTCCAAGTTGAAGCGGCTGGGATAAGTTATCGCGGATATAAAGCTTTGCGCGCTGCAGTAGGATATGTGTATTTTTACGGTGAAAGTAAGGTTTAGTTATGTCTTTTCCGAATAATGAAAGAAAGGATACTAGAAGAGCATAGGCAAGTGAGGGAATCGCAGCAGGTGGCAAGCTCCCCTTCCCTTCTTGAATCAAGAGTGACTTCCACAAGTGGGAAGTTGGGTGATTGTCAGCTTCATGAATGCAGACCTCGGCATGCTCAGCTAGATCGCTGAAGGCTTCACGCATAGAATCATCGCTTTGTGTTTCATCTAATTCGAATGCAACATAAACAATAAATAAGCCCTCTTTCGTACGAATTTGATGATTAATCCCCGGTCTCGAACAAAAGTGTGTACCTGCCCTGAGCGGATAGACAACACCTTTTTCCGTATACTCTCCCTCACCATCCAAGATATAACAAACCTCAAAGAAAGAATGCTTATGGGGCTGATTGTCAAACAGGCAGGGGTTAACTCCCCAATATTGAATTTTGAAGCAAGCGGCGGGTCCATGAATGACGTTCAGCACTTCATTAAGCATAGAATCGGTTTCTTTACATAGATACATTGGTTTCATCCCTTACTTATAAAATGTCCTTATTCTGCAAAAAGGTGTCCTTTGGTGAAAAAGACAAAATGCCATTCATTTTCCTATAATTATAGATAAGAAAGCGAATAAATATCAACCGGATAAATGGAGGAATGGCCTATGATCGAACAAAAAGATGTGGATTTTTATAAAGAAAATGGGTATTTACTCGTTAAGGGAGTTTTCAATCAACAGGAAGTTGAAGAAATGAGACAAGGCGTTGAGGGGATCATAAGCCGTGCTGCACAATCAAAGAATGATCATAATTCAGCATGGCAGGGCGACTTTCTTCCGGCAGAGGAGCTAAAAAAGCTAGTCTTAAAAGGTTTTCATGATGTGCATTATCACGATGCCGCGTTTATGCGAGCGGTGATTCATCCGAATATGGCTGCTGTGCTGACGCAGATTATTGGTCCTAACGTACAGCTGCATCATTCCAAAATGCTTGTTAAACCGCCAGAGAATGGCGCGGCTTTCCCGATGCACCAAGATTATCCTTATTTTCCGCACGAAAAGCACACCATGCTAGCTGCAAGTGTGCATCTGGACCATGCCGATGAGGAGAACGGCTGCCTGCGTGTCATTCCAGGTTCGCATCGCACCGGCTCCTTGCCACATGTTGGTTCTCATTATTTGAATCATAAGGAATACCCGATTAAAGAGGGGACGCCTTGCGTGGCTGAAGCGGGTGATGTTCTGTTCTTTAATTACTTGACGATTCACGGTTCAGAGTCGAATAAGAGCTCTAGAACAAGAAGGAATGTATTGTTCCAATACCGCGAAGCCAGTGATTTTCCGACCGAAAATACGCATTTTGATTGGGGTATGGGTCTGATGGTAAGCGGGAAGAATCCGAATTTCACGAAGGTCAAACCTGATTTTAAAATCATCTAATAGAAGGAAGTAGGAGGCGCCCTAGGGTTGCCTCTTTTTTATCATTGCTTCTGTTTGGAATCTGCTTTTGGTTCAAAGTTCATACAGGGCTTGCCGGAAGATGAAAGTACACGAAGACTGGGCATTGTCTGTGTTTTGAAGCCGTATGCTTTGCAGCCTCTAGGGAAATTGGCATCCCATGTAATGTAGAAATGTTGGCATTTCATGCAGTTGATACGTTGTGATTCCGTCATATCTGTCCCTCTTATTTTAAGATAAATCTATTATAACCTATTAAAATGACGAATTTAAATAGGATTGGAACTGTCGACAAGAAGAGGCAAACCTTTCACAGCCATTAGGTTAGTATTAATCCATGATGGAAGTCACTGTGAGGAGGAATGGGAGTTGAAAACGTTTGATGTCATCCTAATTGGGAGTGGCCACAATGCTTTAATTACCGCTGCCTATTTAACACGCGCTGGGAGGAGCGTACTCGTTCTAGAGAAAAATGATCGTCCAGGCGGTTTCCTGCGTACGGAGGAGCTTACTTTACCGGGGTTCAAGCATGATGTCTATGCAGCCGCACATCCTCTTCTATTGACAGGTCCGGCTTATGCCGACCTTGGCGAAGCGCTTGAAGCTCGCGGATTACGCTACATAAACACGGACCTGCCAACTGGAGTCTCCATGGAGGACGGGCAAACGGCTGTATTCTCACGATCGTTCGAGGCGTTAATTGCAGAAGCCGAACGACTTGCTCCTGGCGATGGAGCTGCTTTAGCGGCTATGTTCGAGGCATTTAATCCTTATGCAGCGGATGTTTTTGCTTTATTTAATTTGGATCTATCACGCTCCAAAGCCTCAACTATCATCGAGAAACTTTTACATACGAAGGGAAGTAAAGGATACTCCGAATTTGCGGCATCGATTTTCTCGACCGCACGTAATACCGTAAGTTCCTTTCAATCTCCTGTACTCCGAGCTATGTTGGCGCCGTGGGTATCTCATCTTGGGCGTACGCCTGATGAAGTCGGCAGCGGGATTTGGGTACCTCTTACAGCAATGGCATTAATGGGAGGGGGAATGCCAATTCCCGAAGGTGGAAGCGAAAAGCTTGCCCAAGCACTTGCCCAGCTTATTCAGGACCAAGGTGGTATCATCCTCACGGAACAGGAAGCAGAGCGAATTGTAGTGAAAAACGGACGTGCAATTGGTGTGCGGACTTCGAAGGGAGAGGAGTATCGGGCGAAGCAAGCAGTCGTTGCGTCAACAAGTCCAGATCGTCTCTATCTCTCACTTTTGGCTGATGCTGAGATTAGTCCTCCGCTGCGCGAACAAGCGAAACGGTTCCGCTATGGCAGGGGCTGTGTACAGATCCATCTCGCTCTGAGTGAACCGCCGCAATGGCCGGATGCTCGCTTTGCCAAGGTCGGTCAGCCGCATTTAACGGATGGACTCGATGGATTCACACAGGCCATTGCACAAGGAATGGCGGATTTACTTCCAGCCAAGCCAACCTTCACTGTGGATTGTTCCACGAATCTGGATCCGTCTCGTGCGCCAGAAGGAAGGGCTATCATGCGTATTCAGGTGCTTGAGGTACCATGTCGTCCTCGCGGTGATGCAGCTGGTCTTATCGATGTCGGTGATGGCAGTTGGACTCCGGAGCTTACGGAGCGTTTCACTGAACGAGTACTTACGATAGTTGGCAAACATATCCCTAATATTCCGAGTGCCATTATTGGCCATGCCGTTGTCACACCAGATACGATTGCCAGATTCAATCCTAATTCCGGTCCAGGTGACCCGTACGGCGGTGCTCATGATTTGGTGCAAAGCTACCTGTTTCGTCCCCTACCGGGGCAACCGAGTCATCAAACAGAAATTCCAAACGTATATATGTTGGGTGCGGCAACTTGGCCAGGGCACGGGATCAATGGAGGATCGGGTTATATAGTCGCCCAAAAGCTGTTGAAATAAAGATGAATAGCAGAGTGTCCTGAGGGTTTATCACTTTTCTGATTTATGCTGTACGATAGGTGGTGGTAAATATAGTAAGTTTAGGGGGGAATAATTTGCATTGGACGCGTAGGGAGTTAAAAGACAAGGCCAAAAACGTTCTGCGGACATCGTATTGGAAAGCTTTTCTAGTTAGTTTGGTATTGGCCGTAGTTAGTGGCGGGGTATCAAGCTGCTCATTTAATTCGGGTGGAAGTACATCGATGAGTCTTCCTGGGTTAAGTGGCGGAACGGGTGATGTCTCCGACGGAGCAGGTCTCGCTATTATCCTTATCTTTGTCTTCTTGGCAGTCGTGATTGGACTAGTGGCGTTAGCTTTTAATATCTTCATAGTGGCTCCGCTAACAGTGAGCGTACAGCAATATTTTAAACAGGCTGCACAAGATGATGTAAACATGAACTATCTCGTTTATTCGTTTACGAAAGGCAATTACTTAGCTATTGTCAAAGGTATGTTTTGGAGCGGCTTACTTAATTTTTTATGGTTTTTGCTGCTCTTTATTCCAGGTATCGTGAAGTCGTACGCGTACAGCATGACGCCTTATATTTTGGCTGATAATCCTGGGATTGGGATGAAGAGAGCTGTTGATCTAAGCAATCAAATGACACGCGGGCAGAAGTGGAAAATGTTTGTGTTGGATCTTTCCTTTATTGGTTGGTTTATTCTAGGAACGATAGCAATAGGAATTGGCGTTTTATTCGTACTGCCTTACTATTACTCAACCAAAGCGGAGCTTTACTTGGTCCTTCGTGGGCAGGCGTTACATGACGGGATAAGCAGCAGCGCGGAGTTGAATTTGCCTTATGTTTAGCTCGTGAGGGAAATAGCAAAAGGAGCCTGTCGATGTATCGAGAGGCTTTTTTCTTGTTGTATAGGAAATTATGCAAGATGCCGATTTGTGGATAAGTGGTGTGAAATGAAAACGAAAATGGAAATGGAAGGGATGCATGTTGAGAGGCAATCCCACGGGGAAGTGAATACAGAATTACGGATATTCTCTAAAACCTAAAAGGACCGTCAGAGTGATTTTCCCATCCGCTCCTTCTACCAATTAGCCAAACAATAATTGTTCATCCACCTGTGTACATATTCTCTTATAACTGTTTCCCAAACTGAACACGCACCGGCATCACCAGATTTTAGAGGAACGTAGAAGCTTTATTTTTCTCAAAACCGCGAAATTCACGTTTTCGCGGAACGAGGAGCCTCTATTTCCCGCTTTCGAGTTGAGAAAACCGGTAAAACGCCAAAATAGTGCCCCTACGTTCCGCGTGCGGGTCCCGCATCGACATAATCACCGAAATAAAGGCTCCTCGTTCCCCGCGATCCTAAGATTTGCAGCCTAAATGTTCGAAATCACTCCACAGAGTTTCGCTTTCAAGCCGACCTATAATCCAGTGGATTTGACCACTTTTTTGCTGTAGGACATTGCAGGGACAGAAAGGCGTTCCAAAGAATAATGCTTGAGCTTGAGCGGTTAATAGGCTTAAAACCATTGGAGCAAATCCAATGAAATTCAACATGCTACTCGTGAATCCATCATTCCATTGGACATTATGCAATGGAATTTCCTCCCAAGCCTACTCATGAGCCAGTTTCGGAAAATACATTGCATTTTATCCAATGGAATTGCTTATGAACACTTCAATTAAGAGATTCCATTGGATCTTGTGCAACAGAATCTATTTAGACATCTAACTCCCCTAAACCTAAACCACTTTTGTTTAAATTCCTTCGTTAACACTACTCCAGTTTCAAAATACCCAGCAATTCAGGTAATGTGGCAATCTCATAATTTGGGCGATTGTGAATCGGCGCCGTTCGGTTATGATGATTGATCCAAACGTTTCGCATACCAACCGCTAACGCCCCTTTAATATCTGTATCTAAATTATCGCCAACCATGATGGTTTCTTCCACGGTGGTACCGAGCAGATTCAGAGCATGCTCAAAAATAGTCGGATCAGGTTTCCCTTTGCCGAAGGAGCCGGATATAAGAATATGATCAAAGTAAGCCGCTAAACCAGGAATGCTGTCTACTTTTTCCTGCTGCAGGTCTGGAGCGCCGTTCGTCATCAGCAGTAGTTGATATTTGTGATGCAAAGCATCCAATACCTCGAAAGTTGTCTCATAAACCAAGGGACGCTCTCTTCGTTCGCGAGCAAATCGTTCGGCAAGCACTTCACCTAATAGGGGATCATCGATGCCTAGTTGGAGCAAGCCTTGTGTCCACGATTCCTTCTGGTAGATTGGGGCGAATTGTTCCAACTCCAGAAAGGAAGGATGCTCTCTCGAATCGAAGCGTCCCCAGAGTGCTTCCAAGTGAGTAACCTCAATCATTTTGGCAAATTCATAACAGGCTATTGCACGAAATAGGTGCTCCGATGACTCGCGTACCGCACTTTCAAGTGCTGATGCATTCACGTTGACGGACTCGTAAGCCACGCGGCATGTTTCTTGAAATGCTTCATGTATACTTTTTTCATCCCACAGTAACGTATTGTCTAAATCAAAAATAATCGCTTTGATAGGTTTCATTGTCCACAATCCTCCCCTATGTCCTATACATAATTTGCTTCATAAATAAAAGGAAGTCAACCGTAATTTTATAGAAAATAATAAAAAGTACAGCCGGTATACAACTAAAACAAAACAAAACAAATAAAAAACACAAAATTTACATGGATTTAACCTTGCGATTACAAATACTATGTAAGATATAAATAAGACGCAACCAATTCCACATGAGGTCAAACAGGAGGTATTTCAATGATACAAGCAGTTGTTTTTGATTGGGCGGGGACGATGGTGGATTACGGTTGTTTTGCTCCGTTAAATGTATTTATGGAAGTTTTCCGCAAACGAGAGATTGCGATCACAATTGAAGAGGCAAGAGCACCGATGGGGCTGCTCAAGCGAGATCATATTCGTGAGATCTTACGGATGGAGCGGGTAGCTAGCTTTTGGTGTGAGCGTTACGGCCAGCTTCCACAGGAATCCGACATTGACGCGCTTTATGCTGATTTCGAGCCCATGCTGTTAGCGATCGTGCATCAATATGCCGAGCCGATCCCTGGGGCTCTAGATCTGGTAGAACGCTTGCGTCAAATTGGTATCCGTATCGGCTCAACAACAGGCTATACAGCCGAGATGATGGCAATTGTAAAAGTTGAGGCGAAGAAGCGAGGCTATGCACCTGACCATTTGGTCACACCGAATGATGTACCTGCGGGACGTCCTTTTCCTTGGATGATGTACGAGAACGCTGCTGCTCTGAACGTCTTCCCCATGTATAACGTAATCAAAGTAGGGGATACGGTGAGTGACGTTCAAGAAGGCGTTAATGCCGGTGTTTGGACAATCGGTGTAGTAAAGGGCAGCAGCGAGCTGGGCATGAGCGAAGATGAGGTAGCGACTTTTCCTCCCGATAAGCTGCAGGAGCGCATGGATGTAGTAGCAGCTAAATTTCGCCAAGAAGGCGCCCACTATGTCATAGATTCAATCGGTGAGTTGGATATTTTAATCCCAGTTATCAATCAACGACTTCAAAGAGGAGAACGACCATGATAAATATCAATCAATTGCCAGACAATCCGTACCTATTGTTAACCCCAGGACCTTTGTCGACAAGTAAAAAAGTAAAGGCAGCCATGCTTCGCGACTGGTGTACATGGGATCAAGACTATAATCAGCTGGTTCAGTCGATACGCAGCCGCCTTGTAACGATGGCATCCAGTAAACCGGATGATTACACGACCGTGCTTATGCAAGGGAGCGGCACTTTTTGTGTAGAATCCGTGATTGGTTCGGTTATTCCTAGAAACGGAAAGCTGCTCATTTTAACTAATGGCGCTTATGGAAAACGAATAGCTCAGATGGCGGAAGTCCTCGGTATTTATTCAATTGTATTGGATTCAGGGGAAACTAAGCCGGTGAATGTGAAACAGATGGAGGAAGTTCTGAAGGTGGATACGTCCATCACGCATGTGGCTGTTGTTCACGTTGAAACGACCACGGGGATGATGAATCCCATTGCCGATGTGGCTCGTGTGGCTAAGCAGTACGGTAAAACAGTCATTGTGGATGCAATGAGCTCCTTTGGTGGCATTCCCATTGATGTTGCAGAGCTTGGCATTGATTATTTAATCAGCAGCGCCAACAAATGCATTCAAGGTGTGCCGGGCTTTGGTTTCATTATTGCTCGTAAAGAACCCTTGTACACATGTAAAGGCTTGGGTCGTTCCTTGTCTTTAGATCTCTATGATCAATGGGAGACAATGGAGCAAGGTAACGGCAAGTGGCGATATACATCGCCTACACATACCGTTCGTGCTTTTGATCAAGCGCTTCAGGATTTAGAGGAAGAGGGAGGCGTTGCACGTAGATTTGCAAGATTCACGAGTAATCAACAGACATTAGTTGCAGGCATGCAGCGTATGGGATTGCAGACTTTATTGTCGGCCGAGCTCCAATCTCCAATCATTACGTCTTTCTTATATCCGGATTCACCTGTGTTTTCCTTTGATGAGTTCTACACACGTATTAAACAAGAAGGCTTCGTCATCTATCCAGGCAAAATAACAACGGCTGCTACGTTCCGAATTGGCAATATTGGTGATGTTCATCTCCCTGACATTGAACGATTGCTGGTAGGTATGGAAAAGCAGTTATTTTGGAAAACAACTTAAAAACAATTAAATAAATATAAAAACAATATCTTAACTTGCATTTAATACCAATTTTACAAAGCAATTTTATAATGAATATATCAGGAAGAAGTAAACCAACTGGTACCAATACAAAGGAGTGGGGTAAGCAAAGATGAAAAGATCGATTGGTAGTGCAGCAGCTATGTTGACGGTTGTATGTATGTTAGCAGCTTGTGGTGGTAAGGCAGTAAATACGGACGGAGCGAAAACAAGCCCAGCAGCAACACCGGCAGCAAGTTCAAGCGCAGAATTAACCGTGGATACCAAGAGCAAGGATTTAACGGTATATACGGCTTTGGAAGATGATATTATCAAAACGTATCTGACGACTTTTAAAACGAAATATCCCGATGTGAAAGTAAATATTGTTCGTGATTCCACAGGGATTGTCACAGCAAAATTGCTTGCCGAGAAAGATAATACCCAAGCTGACGTTGTATGGGGATTAGCAGCAACAAGCTTGTTGGTGCTTGATCAAAATAGCATGTTGGAGCCCTACGCTCCTAAAGGTGTAGAGCGTATTCTTCCGGAGTTTAAAGATAAAAATACGGTAACCCACTGGGTAGGTATTGATGCATGGGAAACAGCGTTCATCGTCAACAAAGTGGAGATGGAGAAACGCAAGCTGGCTATTCCACAATCCTATGAAGATTTGGCGAAACCGGAATACAAAGGGCTTATCACCATGCCGAACCCATCTTCTTCAGGAACTGGCTTCTTGACTGTATCCGGTCTCGTTCAATTGAAAGGGAAAGATGCAGCTTGGGACTATATGAACAAATTGCATGAGAACATTGCGATGTACGTACACTCCGGCTCCAAACCAGCTAAATTAGCAGGTACAGGCGAATATCCAATCGGCATTTCCTTTGGTTACCGTGGTATTCAGGAGAAAAAAGGTGGTTCGCCGGTTGAAGTCGTATTCCCTAAGGAAGGTTCCGGCTGGGATGTAGAAGCGAATGCACTTATGAAAAAGAAAGTGGTTAAGCAAGTTGCAAAAGACTTCCTTGATTGGGCAATTACCGACGAGGTTATGAAAGAATACAACAAGAACTATGCGATTCTAGCCATTAAAACAGATTCAGCTAAAGTACCTGATGGTTACTCTGTAGATCCCATGAAACAACTGATTAAGAATGATTTGAATGATGCTGCGAAAAATCGCGATACGGTTTTGGCAGAATGGGACAAGCGTTTTAACGCGAAAAGCGAACCGAAAAAATAGGGAAAACCATAAAACGGCTGACTGCGGACTAAGCCTTGCAGCCAGTCGTTTTGCATCAAAAGGATATTAAAAAATGAAACACAACCAAAACAAACAAATTACACAGAAAAGACAATAGGTTAATAAAACGATAACAATCCAAGCTTATACTAAAACTATCAAGACTAAGGAGGCTGCTTGCCATGACACAAGCTTACCTGTCCATTCAAGGTGTAGATAAATCATTCGGCTCTTTCAGCGCTTTGAAAGAGATTAATATTGATATTCAGAAGAACGAATTCATATGTCTGCTCGGTCCAAGCGGCTGCGGGAAAACAACATTACTCCGTATTATCGCTGGCCTAGAGAAGCCATCGCATGGCCGTATTACCGTTGGTGGCAGAGACATTACCTCACTGCCTCCTGCCCAAAGAAACTTCGGTATGGTGTTCCAATCGTACGCGCTATTTCCAAATCTAACGGCCTATCAGAATGTGGCTTATGGCCTGCAAGGCAAGAAGTTCTCGAAGAAAGAAATCGACGACAAAGTTCGGGAAGTCCTCTCATTAGTTGATCTGACGCATCTTCATGATCGTTATCCGGCTCAGCTCTCCGGCGGACAGCAGCAGCGTATTGCGCTGGCACGTGCTATTGTGCTTTCGCCAGATTTCCTACTTCTGGATGAGCCGCTTTCCGCTTTGGATGCCAAAGTTCGGATTAAGCTTCGTGAGCAAATCTGTGATTTGCAAGAAAAGCTCGGCATCACGACTGTTATGGTCACGCATGATCAAGAAGAAGCCCTCACGATGGCTGATCGTATTGTGGTGATGAAAAACGCGGAGGTCGTGCAAATTGGTACTCCAGAGCAAGTGTATGATGAACCGAATTCACCCTTTGTCGCCGATTTTATAGGATCGATTAATTTCTTGAAGGGTGATCTGCAAGGAGGGTACTCGTCGCAAAGGAATTTGGCAGTTCGACCCGAACATATTCGATTGTCTGCTCCAGGTTCGAGCAGCGGAATTCAGGCGATTGTCAAGCATGTCGAGTTTAGAGGCGCTTTCTACAGACTGCTGCTTCAACCAATTGCTAGATTCGGAATTGAACATGGAGATGAGCTTCTAACTGTCGATGTCTCTGCTCATATCTCGCACCAACTCGGGCTTACGAAGCATGCTGAGGTTACGGTTGAATTCCCGCAAGAGAAAATGATTACCTTCTCAACTGAAGCTATGGTAGGTGCCTAATGAACAAGGGAACAGTCATCATGAATCTGCCCAATCGTCGCAACTGGGGAGCCTTCTTTTCTTTACAAAATGTGTTGATCGTTGTGCTTGTACTGACCTTGATGACGAGCACACTAATCCCGCTAATCCTATTATTCAGTAAGGCATTCCTGAGTAAAAATGCGGAATTCATCGGATTCGCCAACTTTATCCAATATTTCTCAACACCATCATTAATTCAATCGTTATCGAATACGATTTGGATTTCAGTGCTTTCCACGGCCATCGCAGTCGCGCTGGCTTTCGCGTATGCCTATGGAATAAGCCGGACGGCCATTCGTGGCAAAAGCTATTTTCATTATATTGCGCTGCTGCCGCTCTTTGAGCCGACGATGATGCATGGGATTGCGCTAACGTATTTGTTTGGGAATCAAGGTATCATCACGAACGGATTCTTCGGTCTCTTACCAGGGCTGCGGATTCCTATTTATGGACCGATCGGTATCGTCATATCGGAGGTCATTTATTTATTTCCGCAAGCCTTTCTTATCTTTATCACTGCATTGTCGATTACCGACCAGCGGCTCTATGAGGCAGCGGAATCGCTTGGCGCTAATAAAGTGAAAACCTTTCTTACGGTTACGTTACCGTCAGTCAAATATGGCTTAATAAGTGCTATTTTCGTTTGTTTTACAGCTAGCTTTACGGATTTTGGGGCACCTCAAGCTATCGGAGGAAAGTTTAATGTGCTTGCAACGGATATTTACAAACAGGTCATAGGCCAGCAAAACTTATCCATGGGTGCAACGGTTGGCATCTTATTGACGATTCCTGCGGTCATTGCATTCGCTGTAGACCGATTCGTCGACAGGAAGCAGCGTTCGATGCTTTCTTCCAAATCAACACCTTATCGGGTTCCGGATGGGCGCACAAGGGACAGGCTTTATCAAGTGCTGTGTTGGGTTATTTCCATCGCGATCTTGATCCCATTATTGACGATTTTGTTTGCTTCACTGATCAAGGTGTGGCCTTACAATTTGAGCTTTAGCTTGAAACATTTCGATTTCTCGAGTGTAGCGGGGTCGGGTTTGGAACCATTTTGGAATTCGCTTAAAGTATCATTCATAACAGCAATAATTGGGACCATAATGACCTTTGTTTTCGCTTATTTAATTGAAAAGTCGAGAACGATGAAGGGACTTCGGCAGGTCGGATATTTCCTTTCTATTATTCCGCTAGCGCTTCCGGGTATGGTTATCGGTTTGGCATATATATCTTCTTTTTTAACGATCCAAGCAATCCGCTCAATTGGATATATGGGACGATGGCGATCATTGTGCTTGCGAATATCACACATTTCTATGCGGTTCCATTCATTACGGCAACAACGGCTATGAAAAAGCTAGACAAAGAATTCGAGCTCGTCTCGGAGTCCATGCGCGTCCCTTTTTACAAAACATTTCTGAAAGTAACGGTTCCCATGTCCTTGCCGGCAATCGTAGAGATTGCCATGTACTTTTTCGTCAACTCGATGGTTACTGTTTCTGCGGTTGTATTCCTCCGGTCTGCGGATATGAACTTGGCTGCTGTCGCCTTGGTGAATATGGAAGATGCAGGGGATGTTGCTGCTGCTGCCGCGATGTCTACACTTATTGTAGCGACGAATATTATCGTTCGTATCGTGTATGAGCTCATTTTGAATAAGGTGAAAAAGAGAACAGCTGCTTGGCAAATGCCTAAGTAAGACCATATAATTACATTAAAATGCTGCACATAAACTGGGGGCTTACACGACATGTCGTTAATCGGTGAAGAGCGGAAGGATTACATTCTTAACCAGTTGAACCTGGAAGGCAAAGTAAAAACGAATGATTTGGTAGATAATTTGAATGTTTCTTCGGAGACGATTCGTCGCTATTTGGAGGAGCTGGAAGAGGAGAACAAGTTAAAGCGGGTGTATGGCGGTGCAGTCAAGATTAATTTATCTCGGGAAGAGCCATCCCATCTGAAAAGGGAAGTCCTGCATGCAGATGAGAAGCGCAAGATCGGAAGAGCTGCTGCTACATTTGTAGAGGACAATGATGTCATCTTCATTGATGACGGCACAACGACCCTACATGTGATTGATTATTTGCTTAACAAAAAGAATCTAACGGTGTTGACCACTTCGATTCCAGCTTTGTACTTGCTGATTGATTATAAGAACAAGGAACTTTATTCTGGGGACATTTATTTCCTAGGTGGCAAGGTGAATGCCATGCATTCTCGGGTTACGGGTTCACTGGCTGAGAAAATGGTAGAAAGCTTTTACGCAGATAAAGCTTTCCTTTCTGTAGACGGCATGATGATAGACAAAGGGATAACGGGCTTCGATGAAGAGAAAGGTCAATTGACGGCGCAATTCATTAAACATGCTAAGCAAAGCATTGTTCTAACCGATCAATCGAAGTTTGGCCTCGTGCAATTTTATAAAATTGCTGACTTGAAGGAGATTGACATTATTGTGAGTGATGTCCCTGCGCCTCAAGAATGGGAAGAGTATTTGGTCAAAAAAGATGTGACTTGGATCGCAGCGCAATAATGTTGATAAGAAGAATCTGGCAGCTGGCCAGGTTCTTTTTTTCTACGACGGACCAATTAACGCACACAG